>NZ_JAMGZK010000039.1 GCF_025564065.1 Silvania hatchlandensis
CCGAACTCAGAAGTGAAACGCCGTAGCGCCGATGGTAGTGTGGGGTCTCCCCATGCGAGAGTAGGGAACTGCCAGGCATCAAACAAGTAAGAAGCCCTGTACTGACGTACAGGGCTTTTTGCGTTTTCGTTTTTGCATGGAAAATCCCGATCACACGGCGCCACCTGTCCTACAATTCCCCTGTTTCGTGAAACTTTCTCACCTTTAACCTACAGACTCGACATTTGCTCGATTCCTGGTTATTGTCAGCTATCTGGATGTCTAAACGTTTATACGTATGCTGTGAGGATCTAAGGTTATGCCGATTCGGGTGCAGGATGAGCTACCAGCCGTCAATTTCTTGCGTGATGAAAATGTCTTTGTGATGAAGGCATCGCGCGCTACAGGTCAGGAAATTCGTCCCCTGAAGGTGCTTATCCTTAACCTGATGCCGAAAAAGATCGAGACGGAAAACCAGTTTTTACGTCTGCTCTCTAACTCCCCGCTGCAGGTTGATATCCAGCTCCTGCGTATTGATGCGCGGGAATCCCGCAATACCCCCTCGGAGCATCTCAACAACTTTTACTGCAACTTCGAAGACATCCGTGAGGAAAACTTCGATGGGTTGATTGTGACGGGTGCACCGCTGGGTCTGGTTGAATTTAACGATGTTGCCTACTGGCCACAGATCAAACAGGTTCTCGAGTGGGCGAAAGATCACGTCACCTCCACGCTGTTCGTCTGTTGGGCGGTGCAGGCCGCGCTCAATATTCTGTACGGTATTCCGAAGCAAACCCGCAGTGAAAAACTGTCTGGTGTCTATGAGCACCACATTCTTCACCCTCATTCACTGCTGACGCGCGGGTTTGATGACTCTTTCCTCGCGCCACACTCCCGCTATGCTGATTTTCCGACAGGATTGATTCGTGATTACACCGATCTGGAGATCCTGGCAGAGACGGAAGAGGGTGATGCCTACCTGTTCGCCAGTAAAGATAAGCGAATTGCCTTTGTCACCGGCCATCCGGAATATGATCCTGATACGCTGGCGAGTGAGTTTTTCCGTGATGCAGAAGCCGGTTTAAACCCGGATGTACCCTTTAACTATTTCCCGCAAAACGATCCGCAGAACAAACCGCGTGCCACCTGGCGTAGCCATGGCAACCTGCTGTTTACCAACTGGCTCAACTACTACGTCTACCAGATCACACCGTACGATCTGCGCCATATGAATCCGACGCTGGATTAATCCTCTGACGATCCGCATCCTGTAGCGTTTCAGCTCTCCAAAAAAGGCACCTTCGGGTGCCTTTTTTATTTCCGAAATACACCCCGTAGATTTTATTATTTTTAATTACATTAAATTCAATGTGTTAATTGCATTTGCATTTAAAAATGGAAATAGTTTTTGATTTAATTCAAGAGCGAGATAGTCTTAATTCTGCTGAACGAAAATTACACGACAATTTTTCGTGCGCGTGCGGAAACGAATTCGGATCAACGACGAGGAGCAGTGCAATGAATCAACAGGCAACCATTATCGATGAATTGACCTTTACCCAACCGCATAATGAGCAGGAAAAACAGGTCCTGACGCCCGATGCCGTTGAGTTTCTTACCGAGCTGGTGACCCGCTTCACGCCAAAACGTAATAAGTTACTGGCGACACGTATCCAGCAGCAGCAAGACATTGATAGCGGAAAGCTGCCTGATTTTATTTCGGAAACCGCTTCCATTCGTGATGGTGAGTGGACGATCCGTGGCATTCCGCAAGACCTGCAGGACCGCCGGGTTGAAATCACAGGTCCGGTTGAGCGTAAGATGGTGATTAACGCCCTGAATGCCAACGTAAAGGTCTTTATGGCGGATTTCGAAGACTCGCTGGCACCTGACTGGACCAAAGTGATCGAAGGCCAGATCAACCTGCGCGATGCGGTCAATGGCACTATCAGCCACACCAATGAAGCAGGCAAAATTTATCAGCTTAAGCCCAACCCAGCGGTGCTGGTCTGTCGCGTGCGTGGCCTGCATTTACCGGAAAAACACGTAACCTGGCAGGGTGAAGCGATCCCTGGCAGCCTGTTCGACTTTGCGCTCTATTTCTTCCATAACCATAAAAGCCTGCTGGCAAAAGGCAGCGGCCCCTATTTCTATCTGCCAAAAACCCAGTCGTGGCAGGAAGCGGCCTGGTGGAGCGAGGTGTTCAGCTACACCGAAGATCGTTTTGATCTGCCGCGCGGGACGATCAAAGCCACGCTGCTGATTGAAACGCTGCCAGCCGTTTTCCAGATGAATGAGATCCTGCACGCCCTGCGCGATCATATCGTTGGCCTGAACTGTGGCCGCTGGGATTACATTTTCAGCTATATCAAAACCCTGAAGAATCATCCGGACCGCGTCCTGCCGGACCGCCAGGTGGTCACCATGGACAAATCCTTCCTCAACGCCTATTCGCGTTTGCTGATCAAAACCTGCCATAAGCGCGGCGCTTTTGCGATGGGTGGAATGGCGGCGTTCATTCCCAGCAAAGATAGCGAACGTAATAGCCAGGTGCTGAACAAAGTGAAGGCCGACAAAGAGCTGGAGGCCTGCAACGGCCACGACGGCACCTGGGTTGCACACCCTGGGCTGGCGGATACGGCAATGGACGTGTTCAACCGCGTACTGGGTGATAACAAAAACCAGCTGCATGTGACCCGTGAGGACGATGCCCCGATCACCGCCGCGCAACTGCTTGAGCCCTGCCAGGGTGAGCGCACTGAAGCGGGGATGCGCGCCAATATTCGCGTGGCGGTGCAATACATCGAGGCGTGGATCTCCGGCAACGGCTGTGTGCCAATTTACGGGCTGATGGAGGATGCGGCTACCGCTGAGATTTCACGCACCTCTATCTGGCAGTGGATCCACCATCAGAAAACGCTCAGCAACGGGAAACCGGTGACCAAAGCCCTGTTCCGCCAGATGTTGTCGGAAGAGATGCTGGCCATTCAGGAAGAGCTGGGCGAGCACCGCTTCAGCAGTGGACGCTTTGACGCCGCCGCGCGCCTGATGGAACAAATCACCACCTCAGATGAATTAATCGACTTCCTGACGCTGCCCGGCTACCGCCTGCTGGCCTGAACCCACCACATAACAATATGGAGCATCTGCACATGAAAACCCGTACCCAACAAATCGAAGCATTACAAAACGAGTGGACTCAACCGCGCTGGGAAGGCATCAACCGCCCGTACAGCGCAGAGGAAGTGGTGAAACTGCGCGGTTCGGTCAACCCGGAATGCACGCTGGCGCAGCTTGGTGCCGCGAAAATGTGGCGTCTGCTGCACGGCGAATCGAAAAAAGGCTACATCAACAGCCTCGGTGCGTTGACCGGCGGTCAGGCGTTGCAGCAGGCGAAAGCGGGGATTGAAGCGGTTTATCTGTCCGGCTGGCAGGTCGCGGCAGACGCCAACCTCGCCTCCAGCATGTATCCGGACCAGTCTCTCTATCCGGCGAACTCCGTTCCGGCCGTGGTGGAGCGGATCAACAACACCTTCCGCCGTGCGGATCAGATCCAGTGGGCGTCCGGCATCGAACCGAACGATCCGCGCTTTGTGGATTACTTCCTGCCGATTGTGGCTGATGCAGAGGCGGGCTTTGGCGGCGTGCTGAATGCCTTTGAACTGATGAAATCGATGATTGAAGCCGGGGCCGCAGCGGTTCACTTTGAAGATCAGCTGGCGTCGGTGAAGAAATGTGGGCACATGGGCGGCAAAGTGCTGGTACCAACCCAGGAAGCGATCCAGAAACTGGTTGCCGCACGTCTGGCTGCTGACGTGATGGGCGTCCCGACGCTGGTGATTGCGCGTACTGACGCCGATGCGGCGGACCTGATCACCTCTGATTGCGATCCGTACGACAGCCAGTTTATTACCGGCGAGCGCACCAGCGAAGGGTTCTATCGCACCCATGCGGGCATTGAACAGGCGATCAGCCGTGGTCTGGCCTATGCGCCGTATGCCGACCTGGTGTGGTGTGAAACTTCCACCCCGGACCTGGCGCTGGCGAAACGCTTTGCCGACGCCATCCACGCGAAATTCCCCGGCAAACTGCTGGCCTATAACTGCTCGCCATCCTTTAACTGGCAGAAAAAGCTCGACGATAAAACCATCGCCAGCTTCCAGCAAGAGCTGTCGAACATGGGCTACAAATACCAGTTCATCACGCTGGCGGGCATTCACAGCATGTGGTTCAACATGTTCGACCTGGCACACGCCTACGCCCAGGGCGAAGGTATGAAGCACTATGTCGAGAAAGTGCAGCAGCCGGAATTCGCTGCCAGCCAGCGAGGCTACACCTTTGCCTCACACCAGCAGGAAGTGGGAACGGGCTACTTCGACAGAGTCACGACGATCATTCAGGGCGGTGCCTCGTCCGTTACGGCACTGACGGGATCGACCGAAGAAGCACAGTTCTGATAACAGAAACGCCCGGTGGCGCTGCGCTTACCGGGTTCACCCGCGGATGGGATGAGGGGAATCTATGTCGCGTGGCCTGGAGTTATTGATTGCACAAACCATCCTGCAAGGTTTCGACGCCCAGTATGGTCGTTTTCTTGAAGTGACTGCCGGTGCGCAGCATCGTTTTGAACAGGCTGACTGGCACGCCGTGCAGCAGGCCATGAAGCAGCGTATTCATCTTTACGATCATCACGTGGGCCTGGTGGTGGAACAACTGCGCTGCATTACCGGCAGCGCCAGCACCGATGCCGCTTTCCTGCTGCGCGTTAAGGCGCATTACACGCATTTGCTGCCGGATTATCCACGCTATGAGATTGCGGAAAGCTTTTTCAACTCCGTCTACTGTCGGCTATTTGACCACCGCGCCCTGTCACCGGAGCGGCTGTTTATCTTTAGCTCTCAGCCGGGGCAGCGTTTTCGCAGCCTGCCACGTCCGCTGGCGAAAGCATTTTTCCCCGATCAGGGCTGGGATGCACTACTGACCAAAGTCTTATCCGACCTGCCGCTGCGCCTGCCGTGGCAAGACCGCTCGCGTGATGTGGAGTACATCATTGCCCATCTGACTGAGACGATGGGCACAGAAAATCTGCAAAACAGCCATCTGCAGGTCGCGAACGAATTGTTCTATCGCAATAAAGCGGCCTGGCTGGTCGGGAAGCTGATTACGCCTGATGCCACCGTGCCGTTTTTACTGCCGATTCACCGCAGCGATGAAGGGGAACTGGTTGTCGATACCTGCCTGACAACCAGCCCGGAAGCCAGCATTGTATTCGGCTTCGCCCGTTCCTATTTCATGGTTTACGCCCCGCTGCCGGGCGCACTGGTTGAGTGGCTGCGCGAGATCCTGCCGGGCAAAACCACCGCCGAGTTGTATATGGCGATAGGGTGTCAAAAACACGCTAAAACCGAGAGCTATCGGGAATATCTGCACTACATCGCGCATGCCGATGAGCAATTTATCGAAGCGCCAGGCATTCGCGGCATGGTGATGCTGGTGTTTACGCTGCCGGGTTTTGACCGGGTCTTTAAGGTGATTAAGGATAAGTTTGCCCCGCAAAAAGAGATGTCTGCCGCCCACGTGCGCGCCTGCTATCAGCTGGTGAAGGAGCACGACCGCGTTGGACGGATGGCGGATACCCAGGAGTTTGAGAATTTTGTGCTGGATAAGCGTCAGATTGCCCCGGCGCTGATGGCGCTGCTGCTCCAGGACGCGCCACAAAAAATCACCGATCTGGGCGATAAAATTGCCATCAGTCATCTCTATATCGAACGCCGGATGGTGCCGCTCAATATCTGGCTGGAGCAGTCTGAGGGGCAGGTTTTACACGATGCTGTTGAAGAGTATGGGAATGCGATCCGCCAGCTGGCAGCGGCCAATATCTTTCCGGGCGACATGCTGTTCAAAAACTTTGGCGTGACCCGCCACGGACGGGTGGTGTTCTACGATTACGATGAAATTTGCTATATGACGGAAGTGAATTTCCGTGATATTCCGCCGGCGCGCTACCCGGAGGATGAATTGGCCAGCGAGCCGTGGTACAGCATCTCGCCGGGGGATGTGTTCCCGGAGGAGTTTCGCCACTGGCTCTGCGCCGACCCGCGCATCAGGCCGCTGTTTGAAGAGATGCATGCCGATCTGTTCCGCGCCGACTACTGGCGCAGTCTGCAAACGCGCATCCAGAACGGGCATGTGGAGGATGTATACGCCTACCGCCGTAAGCAGCGGTTTAGCGTGCGGTATGCGGTTTAACGCATCCCGCCGTACGCCAGAGTCACTTCCTTCGCCGCCTTGATCACCAGCGCACCCAGCTCCGTCACCCGATCGTCGGTAATGCGCGAGATCGGGCCAGAAATGGAGATCGCCGCAAACGGCTCACGGTGCTCGTCATAAATACAGGCCGCCAGGCAGCGCAGGCCGAGAGCGTGCTCTTCGTCATCAAAGGAGTAGCCGCGTTTACGCGTCAGGGCCAAATCCTCTTTCAGATGCACCGGCGAGACCAGCGTCGCATGGGTATACGCGTGCAGCCCTTTGCGGTGCAGCAGGCCCGTGACCTGCTCTTCGCTGAGCTGCGCTAAAAATGCCTTACCCGCACCGGAGGCGTGCATCGGCAGCTTACCGCCAATGGGTGCCGACATGCGCATCAGCTGAGTACACTGTACCTGGTCGATAATAATCGCCTGGTGATCGCTCTGGTCGAGCACCGCCAGATTCACCGTCTCACCGGAGTCTTCCATCAGCGTGCGCAGAATAGGGTGCACGATGGCAAGCAGGTTGCGGCTTTGCAGGAAACTGCTGCCGACGATAAAGGCATGCGCGCCTACCGACCAGTGGCCCAGCTCGCCCACCTGGCGCACAAAGCCCAGCTGCTGCATGGTGGTCAATAAGCGATGGGTCGTGGAGTTCGGCAAACCGGCCTGCTGAGCCAGCTCCGTCAGCGCCACGCTGCTGTGCGATTCGGCAATCCATTCCAGCAATTTTAATCCGCGCGTCAGGGACTGGACTTGCCCGCCCGGTTGGGTTGTGGCGGCGGCGGGTTTTCTGCCGCGTTTAGCGGGAACGGTGGCAACCATAGCAAGCTCCTTTTTCTGTATCGTGGAAATCATTTTCGTTTTATTTGGCTGTTTTGCAACCGTTATCCTCACTGATCGGAGGAGTAATAGTGAACATGTCTCATGTTACCGCGGTGTGACTTCTCCCTTATCAAAGATTATGCCAGTATGGTCTGCTGGCCTTTTGGCCTGGTTGAGCGTCGTCGGGAGCAAGTGTGAGTAGCAAAGTAGATCAACTGCGTGCGCAGTTAAATGAACGCATTCTGGTGCTGGATGGCGGTATGGGCACCATGATCCAGAGCTATCGTCTGAGTGAAGACGACTTTCGCGGCGACCGCTTCGCCGACTGGCCCTGCGATCTGAAAGGCAACAACGACCTGCTGGTGCTCAGTAAGCCAGAGGTCATCGCTGCCATTCATTACGCCTACTTCGAGGCGGGCGCGGATATCGTTGAGACCAACACCTTTAACTCGACAACCATCGCCATGGCGGATTACCAGATGGAGTCCCTGTCGGCGGAGATCAACTACGAGGCGGCAAAACTGGCGCGCGCCTGCGCCGATGAGTGGACGGCCCGTACCCCGGAAAAACCGCGCTATGTCGCCGGTGTGCTTGGTCCCACCAACCGTACCGCCTCTATCTCACCGGACGTTAACGATCCGGCATTCCGTAACGTCACCTTTGACCAGCTGGTCGCCGCATACCGCGAATCGACCAAAGCGCTGGTGGAAGGCGGTTCCGATCTGATCATGATTGAAACGGTCTTCGACACCCTCAACGCCAAAGCCGCAATCTATGCGGTGAAAGAGGAGTTCGAGGCGCTGGGCGTCGACCTGCCGATCATGATTTCCGGCACCATTACCGATGCTTCGGGGCGTACCCTTTCCGGGCAGACCACCGAAGCGTTCTATAACTCCCTGCGCCATGCTGACGCGCTCACCTTCGGGCTGAACTGTGCCCTGGGGCCAGATGAACTGCGCCAGTATGTGCAGGAACTGTCGCGCATCGCGGACTGTTACGTCACCGCGCACCCGAACGCCGGCCTGCCGAACGCCTTTGGTGAATACGATCTCGACCCCAATACGATGGCGGCACAAATTCGCGAGTGGGCTGAATCCGGTTTCCTGAACATTGTCGGCGGCTGCTGCGGCACCACGCCGGAACACATCGCCGCTATGAGCAACGCGGTAGCGGGTCTGCCGCCGCGTAAGCTGCCTGAGCTGCCGGTCGCCTGCCGTCTGGCCGGTCTGGAGCCGCTGAACATTGGCGCTGAGAGCCTGTTTGTGAACGTCGGCGAACGTACCAACGTCACCGGTTCCGCTAAGTTCAAGCGCCTGATCAAAGAAGAAAAATACAACGAAGCGCTGGACGTGGCCCGCCAGCAGGTAGAAAGCGGCGCGCAGATTATCGATATCAACATGGATGAGGGGATGCTTGACGCCGAAGCGGCGATGGTACGTTTCCTCAACCTGATCGCCGGTGAGCCGGACATTGCCCGCGTGCCAATCATGATCGACTCCTCGAAATGGGAGGTCATCGAAAAAGGGCTGAAGTGCATTCAGGGTAAAGGCATCGTCAACTCCATCTCGATGAAAGAGGGAATTGAGCCCTTTATTCATCATGCGAAGCTGGTGCGCCGCTACGGTGCCGCCGTGGTGGTGATGGCGTTTGATGAAGTGGGTCAGGCCGATACCCGCGAGCGCAAAATTGAGATTTGCCGTCGTGCGTACAAAATTTTGACCGAAGAGGTTGGCTTCCCGCCGGAAGACATTATTTTCGACCCGAACATCTTCGCGGTGGCGACGGGCATTGAAGAGCACAACAACTATGCCCAGGACTTTATCGGCGCCTGTGAAGACATCAAACGTGAGTTGCCCCACGCGCTGATCTCCGGCGGCGTGTCCAACGTCTCGTTCTCGTTCCGCGGCAACGACCCGGTGCGTGAAGCGATTCACGCAGTGTTCCTCTACTACGCCATCCGTAACGGGATGGATATGGGGATCGTCAACGCCGGACAGCTGGCGATTTATGACGATCTGTCTGCGGAGCTGCGCGACGGCGTTGAGGATGTGATCCTTAACCGTCGCGACGATGCCACCGAGCGCATGCTGGATCTGGCAGAAAAGTATCGCGGCAGCAAAGCCGATGAAAGCGCCAATATCCAACAGGCCGAATGGCGTTCGTGGGATGTGAAAAAGCGTCTCGAGTATTCGCTGGTGAAAGGTATCACCGAGTTTATCGAGCTGGACACCGAAGAAGCGCGTCAGCAGGCGACTCGCCCCATTGAGGTGATCGAGGGCCCGCTGATGGACGGCATGAACGTGGTCGGGGATCTGTTCGGCGAGGGCAAAATGTTCCTGCCGCAGGTGGTCAAATCTGCCCGCGTGATGAAACAGGCGGTGGCTTATCTCGAACCCTATATCGATGCCAGTAAAGAAAAAGGCTCCAGTAACGGCAAAATGGTGATCGCCACCGTGAAGGGCGACGTACACGATATCGGCAAGAACATCGTCGGCGTGGTGCTGCAGTGTAATAACTACGAAATTATCGATCTTGGCGTGATGGTCCCGGCGGATAAAATCCTCAAAACCGCGCGCGAAGTTAATGCTGACCTGATTGGCCTCTCCGGGCTGATCACCCCATCGCTGGATGAGATGGTTAACGTGGCGAAAGAGATGGAGCGCCAGGGCTTTACCCTGCCGCTGCTGATTGGCGGCGCGACCACCTCGAAAGCGCACACGGCGGTGAAGATCGAACAGAACTACAGCGGGCCGACGGTGTACGTACAGAACGCCTCGCGCACGGTTGGCGTGGTCTCGGCGCTGCTGTCGGATACCCAGCGCGACGATTTTGTCGCCCGCACCCGCAAAGAGTACGAAACGGTGCGTATTCAGCATGCGCGCAAAAAACCACGCACCCCGCCGGTCACGCTGGCTGCGGCGCGCGATAACGATCTGGCCTTTGACTGGTCGAGCTATACGCCGCCGGTTGCCCACCGTCTGGGCGTGCAGGAGGTTACCGCCAGCATCGAAACGCTGCGTAACTACATCGACTGGACGCCGTTCTTTATGACCTGGTCGCTGGCCGGGAAATATCCACGCATCCTTGAAGATGAAGTGGTAGGTGAAGAAGCCCAGCGCCTGTTCAAAGACGCCAACGACCTGCTCGACCAGCTCAGTGCTGAGAAAACCCTCAATCCGCGCGGTGTGGTCGGGCTGTTCCCGGCGAACCGCATCGGGGATGATATCGAAATCTATCGCGATGAGACCCGCACTCACGTCCTGGCCGTCAGCCATCATCTGCGTCAGCAAACCGAGAAAGTCGGCTTCGCCAACTACTGCCTTGCCGATTTTGTCGCGCCGAAGCTGAGCGGCAAAGCGGACTACCTCGGCGCGTTTGCCGTCACCGGCGGGCTGGAAGAGGACGCGCTGGCGGACGCCTTTGAAGCCCAGCATGATGATTACAACAAAATCATGGTTAAAGCGATTGCCGACCGTCTGGCTGAAGCATTTGCTGAATACCTGCACGAGCGGGTGCGCAAAGTGCACTGGGGCTACGCGGCGAATGAAAACCTCAGCAACGAGGAGCTGATCCGCGAGAATTACCAGGGGATCCGTCCGGCTCCGGGCTATCCGGCCTGTCCGGAACATACCGAAAAAGGCACCATCTGGCAGCTTCTGGATGTCGAAACCCATACCGGGATGAAACTTACCGAGTCCTTCGCCATGTGGCCGGGGGCCTCCGTTTCCGGCTGGTATTTCAGCCATCCTGACAGCAAATACTACGCTGTGGCGCAGATCCAGCGTGACCAGGTGGAAGATTATGCCCTGCGTAAAGGCATGAGTGTGGCGGAGGTTGAGCGCTGGCTGGCGCCGAATCTCGGCTACGACGCCGACTAAGGTCACTTTTCCTTACAACAAACAGGGCACCTCGAGGGTGCCCTGTCTCTTTCTTACGTTTCACCCCTTATACTGGAAGAAGGTTCCGCGCAGACCGGAAAAGGTGCAGACGCCATCCGGTAACACCGCGCGCAACGAGCCGCAGGAGACCCAATAACAATAAGGAGGATCACCCTTCATGCTGACTCTGCTTCATCTGCTTTCTGCCGTGGCGTTGCTGGTCTGGGGCACGCATATTGTCCGCACCGGCGTGATGCGCGTCTTTGGCGCCCGCTTACGTACCGTGCTCAGCCGCAGCGTTGAGAAAAAACCGCTCGCGTTCTGTTCCGGCATCGGCGTCACGGCGCTGGTGCAAAGCAGCAACGCCACCACCATGCTGGTCACCTCGTTTGTGGCCCAGGATCTGGTGGCTCTGGCCCCGGCGCTGGTGATTGTCCTCGGGGCGGATGTGGGAACCGCGCTGATGGCGCGGGTCTTAACCTTCGACCTCTCGTGGCTGTCGCCGCTGCTGATCTTCGTCGGGGTGATCTTCTTCCTGAGCCGCAAACAGACCCGCGCCGGGCAGCTTGGCCGCGTGAGTATCGGCCTTGGGCTGATTCTGCTGGCGCTGGAGCTGATTGTTCAGGCCGTCACTCCCATCACTCAGGCAAGCGGCGTGCAGGTCATTTTTGCTTCGCTGACCGGTGATATCCTGCTGGATGCGCTGATTGGCGCGGTGTTTGCGGTGATCAGCTACTCCAGCCTGGCGGCGGTGCTGTTAACCGCCACCCTGACCACTGCAGGCATCATCTCGTTCCCGGTCGCTCTGTGTCTGGTGATTGGTGCCAACCTCGGGTCCGGGCTGCTGGCCGTACTCAACAACAGCGCCGCCAACGCCGCTGCCCGCCGCGTGGCGCTTGGCAGCCTGCTGTTTAAGCTGGTGGGTAGCCTTGTCATTCTGCCGTTTGTGAATCCGCTGGCAAATGTGATGGACAACCTGCCGCTGCCGACATCGGAGCTGGTGATCTATTTCCACGTCTTCTACAACCTGGTGCGCTGCGTGGCGATGGTGCCCTTTGCCGAACCGATGGCGAGATTCTGTAAACGGGTGATCCGTGATGAACCGGAGCTGGATGCGCGCCTGAAACCTAAGCATCTGGACACCTCGGCCCTGGATACCCCGGCGCTGGCGCTGGCGAATGCCGCCCGCGAAACGCTGCGGATGGGCGATGCGATGGAGCAAATGCTGGAGGGGCTGAAAAGGGTGATGCACGGCGAACCGCGCGAGGAGAAAGAGCTGCGTAAGACCGCCGACGACATTAACGTGCTCTATACCGCCATCAAACTCTATCTGGCGCGAATGCCGAAAGACGAGCTGGCGGAAGAGGAGTCCCGCCGCTGGGCGGAGATTATCGAGATGTCGCTCAACCTCGAGCAGGCGTCCGACATCGTCGAGCGAATGGGCAGTGAAATCGGCGATAAATCTCTGGCCGCGCGTCGGGCATTTTCCCTTGAAGGCGTCAAAGAGTTGGATGCGCTGCACGATCAGCTGCTCACCAACCTGAAGCTGGCAATGTCGGTGTTCTTCTCCAGCGACCTGCCCAGCGCCCGCCGCCTGCGCCGCAACAAGCATCGCTTCCGCATCCTCATCCGCCGCTATTCCCACGCCCACGTTGATCGTCTGCATCAACAGAACGTGCAAAGCATTGAGACCAGCTCCCTGCACCTGGGGCTGCTCGGCGATATGAAGCGTCTGAACTCCCTGTTCTGCTCGGTGGCTTACAGCGTGATGGAGCAACCGGATGCCGACGACGAGCGGGATGAGTATTAAGCTGGAAAGCGCCTCGCAGGAATGAAAGGCGAGGCGTGATCAAACCCATCACTTGATTTAACGTTGTGACAAAAGGTGAGTGTATAAAATTTTATACAGGGATGTGTTATGCTGTCAGAAAGACCAGCACTACGACCCATCGCGTGGGTAGGAAGCTGCAGACCGGAAGCCACTATCAGAGATTGGCAGCGGGGTCGAAGAAGTCAGACTGCGCAGCCATTCAGGGGCGTACCGGGTTATTTATCTTGCCCGTTTTGAACAGGCCGTTTACGTCCTGCACTGTTTTGTGAAAAAAACGCAACGCACATCGGGTCATGACAAACGTATTGCGAAAGCGCGTTTTCAGAGCGTGCTGGAAGAACAAAGGAGATGAAAATGAGCCACGCCGTTGACGGTAAAATCCGCCATATCACTGTTGCTGATGCAAATGTCTTTGCCGAACTTGGATTTGAAGAGAGTGAAGCAAAACGCCTGCAAGAGGATGCACAGAAAGAGGTTGAGCAACTCATATTGATCAAGCGGCAACTTATGCAGGAAATTTCCTCGTGGATTACCGAGCATAACCTCCGCCAGGCAGAGGTTGCTGACAAACTCAATGTCTCGCGCCCACGCGTATCAGATGTCGTGAATCTCAAAACCAGCAAATTCACTCTCGATACTCTGGTCATGATGTTAAGCAAACTTGGGAAACCCGTCTCAGTGACCGTGGGCTGATCTTTTTACCAGCCCAAACCTAAGGTATATTTCGCCTCTACAGGAGAAATTATGCTGCCAACTCAATCCACCCGATTAAACAAATACATTAGCGAGAGCGGGATCTGCTCGCGCCGTGAGGCTGACCGTTACATCGAGCAGGGCAACGTGTTTATCAATGGTAAACGCGCCACCATCGGCGATCAGGTTGTCGCGGGCGACGTGGTCAAAGTGAATGGTCAACTGATTGAGCCCCGGGACGACGAAGACCTGGTGTTTATTGCGTTGAATAAACCGGTTGGCATTGTCAGTACCACGGAAGATGGCGAGCGCGACAACATTGTCGATTTCGTTAACCACAGCAGCCGCATCTTCCCGATTGGCCGGCTGGATAAAGACTCCCAGGGGCTGATTTTCCTTACCAACCACGGCGATCTGGTCAATAAGATCCTGCGTGCCGGTAACGACCACGAGAAAGAGTATATCGTCACGGTGAACAAGCCGGTGACGGACGATTTTATTCGTGGAATGGGCGCGGGCGTGCCGATCCTCGGGACGGTGACGAAAAAGTGCAAGGTGAAGAAAGAAGCGCCGTTTGCCTTCCGCATTACTCTGGTGCAGGGCTTAAACCGTCAGATCCGCCGCATGTGTGAACACTTTGGGTATGACGTGACGAAGCTGGAGCGGACGCGGATCATGAACGTCAGCCTGTCGGGGATCCCGCTGGGCGAGTGGCGTGACCTGAGCGGCGATGAGCTGATTGAGCTGTTCAAGCTTATCGAGGACTCCTCCTCGGAAGCGAAGCCGAAAACCAAAGCGAAACCGAAAGCACAGGCGCAGGCAATCAAACGGCCGGTGGTTAAAGCCCCGCCTTCAGAAGACAAAGGCCGACCAAAGCCTGCGGGTAAACGCTTTGTTCAGCCAGGGCGCAAAAAGAAAGGGCGCTAATTAGCGCCTTCCACGAGGTGAGGTATTGGCAGACCAGGAAAATGTTGCCTCTTTATCCACTTTGTAAGCCTGCGCTTTTTTGAGTTTGCGGGCTTTCTTCGCTTCATCTTCACGCTGCGCCATCAGTTTATCGATGTACTCTTTTTTGACGTGATTGGTTTCGGCATTGGTCAGCAGTCGGCCATGGGCGATGCGTGCGCGGTCGAGCAGGGTCTTGAGTTCGCGCTGCTCCGCTTCGGTCATCTCTTTCTGAGTCAATCGTGGTATAGCCATTGAAAAAGCCTCCTGATAGGGAGGCTCCAGTGTAAAGCAAGTACCACAAATTAACTCTGTTTCACCGTATCTTTTTTCTGTTGCCCGTCCAGCGGTTTGCCCGACCAGTAACCGGCCAGCAGCGAGCCGGACAAGTTATGCCAGACCGAGAACAACGCACCCGGCAGGGCGGCCAGCGGTGAGAAGTACATTTTGCCCAGCGCCGCGGCAAGACCCGAGTTTTGCATTCCCACTTCAATGGCCAGCGTGCGGCAGGTAGATTCGTCAAAGCCGAACAGCTTCCCACCCCAGTATCCGCCCAGCAGGCCGATGGTGTTATGCAGCACCACGGCGATAATCACCACAAAGCCGACCGAGGCGATATGGGCCGCTGAACCGGCCACGACGGCGCTGATGATAGCCAGAATGCAGACCATCGAAAATGCTGGCAAATACGGCTCTACGGCTTTTACCAGCCGCGGGAACAGGTGATGGATAACCAGCCCCAGCGCAATTGGGATCACCACGATCTGCAGAATGCTCAGCAGCATGCCCATCACATCCACCTGGATATGCGCATCCACGTACAGGCGGGTCAGCAGCGGGGTGGCAATTACCCCCACCAGCGTCGAGACCGAGGAGATGGTCACCGACAGGGCCACATCGCCTTTCGCCAGATAGATCATCACGTTGGAGGCCGTACCACTGGCTACGCTGCCCACCAGCACCATCCCGGCGGAGAGATCCGGCGGCATCTTAAACGCCATCGCCAGTAACCATGCTGCCAGCGGCATCACCAGATAATGCAAAAATATCCCTGCCGCGACCGGAGCCGGGCGCGACAGCACGCGTTTAAAGTCGTCAATTTTCAGGTGCACGCCCATCCCGAACATGATCAGCATCAGCAGCGTGCTGACCCACGGGCCAATGGCGGTGAAGGTGGTTGGCGTGTAATACGCGAGTACAGAGAGCAGCAGTGCCCATAACGGGAACAGCCGGGTGAGGACGGATAACATATGGATTCCTTGCAATTGTGTTGTGAAATTTAGTTATAAAAAAGCCGGGTTCGAGCCCGGCTTATAGGTATTGTTTATCGTGCTAATTAATTTTATTCAAACAAATTATGATGAAGTTTCTGCACGACCTGCTCGGCTTCGTGGCCCGGCACCAGGAAGCACAGGTTGTAGCTGGATGCGCCGTAGCAAATCATGCGGATGTTAAACGGATCCAGCACGCCAAAGACCTCTTTGCCCACGCCGCTGGCGCGAGAAAGCTCGTTGCCGATGATGGCGACCAGGGCGAGATCTTCTTCCACCTCGACGCGGCACAGAGCAGAGAGTTCCATCAGCAGGGATTGTGTCAGCAGCGTATCGCCGGTGGACGTTGAGCCCGTGGTATCCAGCGTCAGGGCAAGGTTCACTTCAGAAGTGGTGACCAGATCCACCGAGATATTGTGGCGCGCCAGGATGCTAAACACTTCTGCCAGGAAGCCGCGGGAGTGCAGCATGCTCAGGCTGTGCAGGGTTACCAGGGTCTGCTTACGACGCAGGGCGATAGCGCGGAACAGCGGCGGGTTTTCGGTGGTGTTGCACACCCGGGTGCCACCCGCTTTAGGATCCTTACTGGAACCAACGAAGACCGGAATATCACTGCGCACAGCAGGCAGCAGGGTAGCCGGATGCAGCACTTTCGCGCCAAATGTCGCCATCTCGGCCGCTTCTTCAAAAGCGATCACGTCAATACGTTTTGCCGTCGGGACCACGCGCGGGTCGGTGGTGTAGATGCCCGGCACGTCGGTCCAGATATCCACCCGGGAAGCGTGCAGGGCTTCGCCCAGTAGTGCCGCGGTGTAATCGCTACCGCCACGGCCCAGCGTGGTGGTGCGACCCTTGGCTTCACTACCGATAAAGCCCTGGGTGATGACAATGCCTTCTGCCAGACGCGGCGCCAGTTGCTGAGCGGACAGCTCGGCAAGGGCGGCGATATCCGGCTCGGCGCGACCAAAGCGATCGCTGGTGCGCAGCACTTTACGCACGTCAAACCACTGCGACTGAACGTTACGCTCGCGCAGCACTTCAACAAACAGCAGGGTCGACATCAGTTCACCGTGGCTGACCAGCTCATCGGTCAGGGCCGTGGAGGTCGCCAGCGAGGCCGCTTCCGCCAGGGTGATGATATTTTCCAGCAGGCGCTCAATCTCTTCGCTGATGACGCTCGGGTTGCGCAGACGATCGAGAATGTCGAACTGAATTTTGTGCAGCGCCTCGAGTCTAACCTGGCGCTCGCTGGCTTCCAGCCCCTCGGCAAGTGCCACCAACAGGTTGGTTACGCCAGCCGAAGCAGACAATACCACCAGGCGGGTATTTGGATCGGCCAGCACCACGTCGGCGCTGCGGTTCATGGCATCGAAATCTGCCACGCTGGTACCGCCAAATTTGGCGACAACAAAACTCGTCATAACAACCTCATGTCAGGGAAGGAAAAAAGCGACCATGGCACGAGGACAAACAAGTTTTACCGGTGCAGGCGCAAATACCGTGTGTATAAATAAAATGTGCAGAGGATCCTGTCAACGCCGGGATTATGCGGATTTTTCATGCTGCCTACCAGATGAGTAACAGGACTTATAACAGCTATACTTTTGGGGCTTTTGCAGCGTGCTTGATGCAGGCCAGGGCAATGGCATAAAAACCATCACAATTTTTAGCGCCAGAGGCTACAATCGACCGAGGTCACAATTCTCAATTCAGAAGAGTATTGCTATGAAAAATATCAATCCAACGCAGACTTCAGCCTGGCAGGCATTACAACAACACTTCGACGAAATGAAAGACGTCACGATCGCGGAACTGTTCGCGAAAGACGCCGATCGTTTTAACACCTTCTCCGCGACCTTCGACGATCAGATGCTGGTGGATTTCTCCAAAAACCGCATCACCGCAGAGACGCTGGCATTACTGCAGGATCTGGCGAAAGAGACCGATCTGAGCGGTGCCATCAAATCGATGTTCTCCGGTGAGAAGATCAACCGCACCGAAGACCGCGCTGTGCTGCATGTCGCGCTGCGCAACCGTAGCAATACGCCGATTATCGTTGATGGCAAAGATGTGATGCCGGAAGTCAACGCGGTGCTGGAGAAGATGAAGACCTTCTCCGAAGCGATCATCTCCGGCAGCTGGAAAGGCTACACCGGCAAAGCGATCACCGACGTGGTCAACATCGGTATCGGTGGCTCCGACCTCGGCCCATTCATGGTGACCGAAGCGCTGCGTCCGTATAAAACGCATCTCAATATGCACTTTGTCTCTAACGTCGATGGCACCCACATCGCCGAAGTGCTGAAAAATGTCGATCCAGAAACGACCCTGTTCCTGGTGGCGTCCAAAACCTTCACCACCCAGGAAACCATGACCAACGCCCACAGCGCGCGTGACTGGTTCCTGAGCACGGCGGGTGATGAGCAGCACGTGGCAAAACACTTTGCGGCGCTCTCCACCAACGCCAAAGCGGTAGGTGAGTTCGGTATCGACACCGCCAATATGTTTGAATTCTGGGACTGGGTAGGCGGTCGCTACTCCCTGTGGTCCGCTATCGGTCTGTCGATCATCCTCTCCGTGGGCTACGACAACTTTGTTGAGCTGCTCTCCGGCGCGCACGCGATGGACAACCACTTCGCTGCCACCCCGGCTGAGAAAAACCTGCCGGTACTGCTGGCACTGATCGGCATCTGGTACAACAACTTCTTTGGCGCAGAAACCGAAGCGATCCTGCCGTACGACCAGTACATGCACCGTTTCGCGGCCTACTTCCAGCAGGGCAACATGGAATCCAACGGTAAGTACGTTGACCGTAACGGCAATGCCGTGGATTACCAGACTGGCCCAATTATCTGGGGCGAACCTGGTACCAACGGCCAGCATGCGTTCTACCAGCTGATCCACCAGGGCACCAAAATGGTACCGTGCGATTTCATCGCTCCGGCTATCAGCCACAACCCGCTGTCTGACCACCATCCGAAGCTGCTGTCGAACTTCTTCGCTCAGACTGAAGCGCTGGCGTTCGGTAAAGCGCGTGATGTGGTTGAGCAGGAGTATCGCGATCAGGGTAAAGATCCGGCCACGCTGGATCACGTTGTGCCGTTCAAAGTGTTTGAAGGCAACCGCCCGACCAACTCCATCCTGCTGCGCGAAATCACCCCGTACAGCCTGGGTGCGCTGATTGCCCTGTATGAGCACAAAATCTTTACCCAGGGCGCAATCCTGAACATCTTCACCTTCGACCAGTGGGGCGTTGAGCTGGGCAAACAGCTGGCTAACCGCATTCTGCCAGAGCTGGGCGATAGCCAGGATATCAACAGCCACGACAGCTCGACCAACGGCCTGATTAACCGTTATAAAGCCTGGCGTGCATAATTCCGTGATACTGAAAAATGCCGGCGATATGCCGGCATTTTTTTATCGGATAATTCCTGTTGTCCGTTATCCCGCGCATAATTCTATTATGAGGTTTATCTTAAAATACAAAATGACCTAATAATTTCCGGGGTTTATTTTAGGATAATACGCATATTCATAAATTTTCAATAAATTGATTTATAACGCTTTTTATAAATAAATAGCGTGCGCTATTTATCTGCTATCCAATTATCTGAAAACCCTCCGCTTATTTCCCGTCACGGCAAACCCACTGCCTGAGTTGTGTATACTCATTTCCGCCTGAATATTCTTTCGGGCAATTCTCCATTCATTCAATGAAGGGAAATTGAGATGAAAAAAGTACTGTATGGCATTTTTGCACTAACTGCGCTTGCGGCGACGTCTGTGTATGCGGCTCCGGTTCAGGTCGGGGAAGCAGCAGGCTCGGCAGCGACGTCTGCGTCTGCGGGGATCTCGACCGCAACCAGCGCCAGCACCGTAAGTTCGGCCGTGGGGGTCGCTCTGGCGGCAACCGGTGGCGGTGATGGTTCCAATACCGGGACCACAACCACCACGACAACCAGCACCCAGTAATTCGGGTGTACTAACTCTAACCACACTTCGGTGTGGTTATTCCGCCCCTTCGGAGAAGCGTCGTGAAGCGACCCGCCATCATCCTTTTTTGCCTGCTTTTACAGGCGTGCTCGGCCACTACCCAGGGCCTGGGCAATACCCTCTGGAACAGTCTGTTCGGCACGCCGGGCGTGCATCTGACCGACGATGACATTCAGAGCATGCCTTATGCCAGCCAGTACATGCAGCTGAACGGCGGGCCGCAGCTGTTTGTGGTGCTGGCGTTTGCTGAAAACGGACAGCAGAAATGGGTGACGCAGGATCAGGCGACGCTGGTGACCCAGCATGGCCGCCTCGTGAAGACGCTGCTCGGCGGCGACAACCTGCTGGAGGTAAATAACCTGGCCGCAGACCCGCTCATCAAACCCAATCAGATTGTCGAGGGTGCCAGCTGGACGCGCACCCTGGGCTGGACGGAGCACAAGCAGGTACGCTACGCCACCGCGCGCTCGGTATTCCACTGGGACGGCACGGACAGCGTCAAAGTCGGCAGCGATGAAACCCGCGTACGGGTGCTGGAAGAAACCGTCAGCACTGACCAGGCGACATGGCGCAACCGCTTCTGGGTGGATGACGACGGGCAGATCCGCCAGTCGTTACAGTACCTGGGCGCAGACTTCTTCCCGGTAAAAACCACCCTGATCAAGGCGGCGAAATCATGAAAATAAGAGCCAGCGCCGCAGCACTGTGCATGCTGATGGCGCCCCTGGCGTGGTCGGCGGGCACAGTACAGGTCTACCTGCCGGGGCAAAACGAAGCAAAAACCTTATCTCAAGCGGCCCATCTTATCGATCTGGTCGGGCAGCCCCGGCTGGCCAACAGCTGGTGGCCGGGGGCGGTAATCAGCGAGCGACAGGCAACGGTTCTGGCAGAGCAACAGCACCACGCATTGCTGGCGCGCTTAACGGGCATCGCCGGGCAAGAGTCGGGTGACGAGGCTGCTGCGATAAATACCTTACGTCAGCAGCTGCAGGCACTGAAGGTGACAGGACGCCAGCAGGTGAACCTTGATCCCGATGCGGTGCGCGTGGCAGAGGGCGGCAACCCGCCGCTGGAAGGCGACTATACGCTGTGGATTGTAGCCAAGCCCAGCACCGTGACGGTGATGGGGCTGGTCAGCAGTCCGGGCAAAAAGCCCTTTACCCCAGGGCGTGACGTGGCGAGCTACCTCGACGATCAGCATCTGCTCAGCGGCGCAGAGCCCAGCTACGCCTGGATTATTTACCCGGACGGGCGCACGCAGCAGGTGCCGGTGGGCTACTGGAACAAACGCCACGTGGAACCCATGCCCGGCAGCACCATTTTTGTCGGCGTGGCCGATCATCTCTGGACGAAGCGATACGACGGCCTGAACGCCGACATGATTCGCTCCCTGACGCAGCGGATACCGGATTAATGAAAAATACCTCTCTCTACAGCCTGCTGGCGCTGTGCGTCAGTGCCGGCTGTCATGCAGAAACCTATCCGGCACCCATCGGGCCATCCCAGTCGGATTTTGGCGGCGTGGGCCTGCTGCAAACCCCGACCGCGCGTATGGCGCGCGAAGGCGAGCTGAGTCTTAACTACCGTGATAACGACCAGTACCGCTACTACTCTGCCTCTGTGCAGCTGTTCCCGTGGCTGGAGACCACCCTGCGCTACACCGATGTGCGCACCCGGGAGTACAGCAGCGTCGAGGCCTTTTCTGGCGATCAGACCTACAAAGACAAAGCCTTCGACGTGAAGCTGCGCCTGTGGGAGGAGAGCTACTGGATGCCACAGGTCTCGGTGGGTGCGCGGGACATCGGCGGTACCGGTCTGTTCGATGCGGAGTACATTGTCGCCAACAAAGCCTGGGGACCGTTCGACTTTTCGCTGGGGATGGGCTGGGGCTATCTCGGCACCAGCGGCAACATCAAAAATCCGCTCTGCACCTACAGCGATAAATACTGCTACCGCGACAACAGTTACAAGCAGGCGGGCTCGCTCGACAGCAGCCAGCTGTTCCACGGCCCGGCCTCGCTGTTCGGCGGGGTTGAGTATCAGACGCCGTGGCAGCCGCTGCGCCTGAAGCTGGAGTACGAAGGCAACAACTACCAGCAGGACTTTGCCGGTAAGCTCGATCAAAAGAGCAAGTTTAACGTCGGCGCCATTTATCGCGTCACCGACTGGGCCGACGTTAACCTGAGCTACGAGCGCGGCAACACCCTGATGTTCGGCTTCACGCTGCGCACCAACTTTAACGATCTGCGACCGTCATACAACGACAACGCAAGGCCGAAGTATCAGCCGCAGCCGCAGGATGCGATCCTCCAGCATTCGGTGGTGGCCAATCAGCTGACGCTGCTGAAATACAACGCCGGGCTGGCGGATCCGAAAATGCAGGTCAAAGACGATACGCTGTACGTCACCGGCGAGCAGGTGAAATACCGTGACTCCCGGGAAGGGATCGAGCGTGCAAACCGGATCGTGATGAACGATCTGCCGGAAGGGATCCGCACGATCCGGGTGACGGAAAACCGGCTGAATATGCCGCAGGTGACCACTGAAACGGATGTGTCGAGTCTGAAACGTCATCTGGAAGGCGAACCGCTGGGCCACGAAACCGAACTGGTGCAGCAGCGCCGCGAGCCGGTGGTGCCAGACACCACCGAGCAGGGCTGGTATATGGACAAATCCCGCTTCGATTTCCGTCTCGATCCGGTGCTGAACCAGTCCGTTGGCGGGCCGGAAAACTTCTACATGTATCAGCTGGGGGTGATGGCGACGGCGGATCTGTGGCTGACGAATCATCTTCTGACCACCGGCAGCGTGTTTGGCAATATCGCCAACAACTACGACAAATTCAACTACACCAATCCGCCGAGCGACTCAAAACTGCCGCGCGTGCGTACCCACGTGCGTGAATATGTGCAGAATGACGTCTACGTGAACAACCTGCAGGCCAACTACTTCCAGTATCTGGGCAACAATTTCTATGGCCAGGTGTACGGCGGTTATCTCGAGACCATGTACGGCGGGGCAGGGGCAGAAGTGCTGTACCGTCCGGTCGACAGCAACTGGGCGTTCGGCGTTGATGCCAACTATGTGAAACAGCGCGACTGGCGCAGCGCGCAGGACATGATGAAGTTCACTGATTACAGCGTGAAGACCGGCCATCTGACGGCCTACTGGACGCCGTCGTTCGCCCAGGATGTGCTGGTAAAAGCCAGCGTCGGGCAGTATCTGGCGGGGGATAAGGGCGGCACCCTGGATATCTCGAAACACTTCGACAGCGGCGTGGTGGTGGGCGGTTACGCTACGATCACCGATGTTTCGCCGGACGAATACGGGGAAGGCGACTTCACCAAAGGGGTTTACGTGTCGATTCCGCTGGATCTGTTCTCGTCAGGCCCGACCCGCAGCCGGGCCGCGGTTGGCTGGACACCGCTCACCCGCGACGGGGGACAGCCGCTGGGGCGTAAGTTCCAGCTGTATGATATGACCAGCGATCGTAGCATTAACTTCCGCTAATGCCTGTGTGCCGGGCAACGCTGCGTTTGCCCGGCCTGCTTACAAAGATCGCTGAACGAATAAAACATAAACAAAAAATATAGATCTCCGTCACATTTTTGCGTTATACAGGAACCTCGCCCTGGAGAATGAGGTGCTGTATGACATCCCTGACTCGCCCACGCGTTGAGTTTATCTCAACCATTCTGCAGACCGTGCTCAATCTGGGTCTGCTGAGCCTTGGCCTGATCCTGGTGGTCTTCCTCGGTAAAGAGACGGTGCATCTGGCTGATGTGCTTTTTGCCCCTGAGCAAACCAGCAAATACGAGCTGGTTGAAGGGCTGGTGGTTTACTTTCTCTACTTCGAATTTATTGCCCTGATTGTGAAGTACTTTCAGTCTGGCTTTCACTTCCCGCTGCGTTACTTTGTTTATATCGGGATCACCGCGATTGTGCGGCTGATTATCGTCGATCATAAATCCCCCCTCGACGTGCTGATCTACTCGGCGGCGATCCTGCTGCTGGTGGTCACCCTCTGGCTGTGCAACTCGAAGCGCCTGAAACGGGAATAAAAAAAGGCGGCCCGAGGGCCGCCAAACAACAGTCACAAGTTGGATTCTTACATTAAGGCAAAGTTGAGGGTTGCAGTGGCATAACAATGAAACTTAACCTTTCACCCCCCCCGCGGTCAGGCCGTTCACCAGCCAGCGCTGGGCCAGCAGGAACACGACGGTGATCGGGATGGCGGAGAGAACAGCGGCGGCGGCAAAGTCACCCCACAGGTAGTTTTGCGGGTTGAGGTATTGCTGCATACCCACTGCCAGCGTGTAGCTATTCACATCACGCAGCAGCAGAGAGGCGACCGGCACTTCGGTAATGGCCGCGATAAACGACAGGATAAACACCACCGCCAGAATCGGCACCGACAGCGGCAGCAGGACCAGACGGAACGCCTGCCACGGCGTAGCCCCATCCAGCGACGCCGCTTCTTCCAGCGAGTTGTCGATGGTTTCGAAATAGCCTTTGATGGTCCAGACGTGCAGGGCGATACCGCCGAGATAGGCGAAGATCACCCCGCCGTGGGTGTTAAGACCGATGAACGGCACGTACTGGCCAAGGCGGTCAAACAACGCATACAGCGCCACCAGCGACAGCACCGCCGGGAACATCTGGAAAATCAGCATCCCTTTCAGCAGCGTCGCTTTCCCCGGGAAGCGCATACGGGCAAACGCGTAGGCGCAGGTGGTGGAGAGGGTGACAATACCAATCGCCGTAATCGTGGCCACTTTCACCGAGTTCCACAGCCATAGCAGCACCGGGAACGGCGGCGGAGTGACGCGACCGTCCGCGTGTTCAACGCTGAAGCCTAACGCCAGGCGCCAGTGCTCCCAGGAGATTTCATCCGGGATCAGGCTGCCGGTGGCGAAGTTCCCGGAACGCAGGGAGATGGCGATCACCATCAGCAGTGGGAACATGATTGCCGCGATAAAAATCAGCAGGCCCAGATGCGTGGCGAAGAGGCGCAGCTTTTGAGATTTGGGTTGTACCATAGACATGTTCTGTGCCCTCCTTAGTCGAATTTCATGCGTGTGGCTTTCAGGTTGACGATAGCCAGCGCGCCTACCAGCAGGAAGATCAGCGTGGCAATCGCCGCCGCCAGACCGAAGTCCTGGCCGCCGCCGCCTTCAAAGGCGATACGGTAGGTGTAGCTCACCAGCAGGTCGGTATAGCCTGCCGGGGTGGTGGTGCCGAGTCGGTCCGGTCCGCCGTTGGTCAACAGCTGAATCAGCACGAAGTTGTTAAAGTTGAAGGCGAAACTGGCGATCATCAGCGGCGTCAGCGGCTTGATCAGCAGCGGGAGCGTAATCTTAAAGAAGTTCTGGAACGGGGTCGCGCCGTCCATTGCCGAGGCTTCGTACAGATCGTCCGGAATCGCTTTCAGCAGGCCCATGCACAGGATCATCATGTACGGATAGCCGAGCCAGGTGTTGACGATCACAATCATGGTACGGGCGGTCGTCGGGTCGCTGAACCAGGCCGGTTTGATGCCAAACAGCCCGCTCAGCATCATGTTGATTTCACCAAAGCTCTGGTTAAACAGCCCTTTGAAAATCAGAATCGAGATGAACGACGGCACGGCATACGGCAGGATCAGCAGGACGCGGTAAATGGCTTTCCCCTTTAACGCTTCCCACTGCACCAGGCAGGCGAGGATCATGCCCACTGCCACGGTCAGGATCACGGTCAGTACCGAGAAGACCACGGTCCAGATAAAGATGGCGAAGAACGGTTTCTTAATCCCTTCGTCGGTGAAGACGCGGGTAAAGTTGTCCCAGCCGATGGTCACGGTATAGCCCGGGCTGAGTTTATCGTCGCCCCAGTTGCCGTCGGCGTTGACCGACTGGTAGAAGCCAACATCGTTGTTCGGGCGGTACTTCACGCCGGACTGGTTGTTAGTGAGCGTGCCGTCATCAGCCAGTGCGTACAGCGGCTGGGTGCCGGAGAACTGGCGCAGGGAGCTCATAATGACTTTGCTTTTGTCCGGCAGCTCGGCGGTCAGCTGGGTCAGGGCCTGGCGGTTCTGGGTGATGATGCGCAGATTCGCGCGCTCGCCTTCCGGCAGGGCGTCTGCCTCTTTCAGCGCCAGCTTTTGCTCGCCGCCAAATTTAAAGGCCTCAGAGACGTAGGTTTTACCCGTCTCGTCATCGCTCAGAGCCAGTGTCCACTCATCACCCGCCGGATACAGGCCAAAGTTGAAGGTCTTACCCGCCTGATAGGAGCGGTCCATCAGTACCTGCTGGGCGCGCTCCTGCGCGAGCTGGTTGGTGCTGCTGTAGTTGGTGAAGGCGATAGCGATGGTGCAGATCAGTGGGAACAGGACAAACAGCCCCATCCCGGCCACGCCCGGATAGACATAACGCCAGGCGTACGCTTTCCGGTTGGCGAAAATATACAGGCCAATTGAGCTTAAGATCAGCGTCATGGCGGCAAACAGGTACTCCCCCTGGGCGTACATCAAAACAACAAGGTAACCCACCAGCAGGCACAGCAGACCTATCACTGACCATTTCAGCGCGTCGCTTTGCCACCAGTGTTTCTTTTTAATGACATCCATGGGGTTCTTCCTCTACAACAATTAAACAACCCTCACCCCAACCCTCTCCCTGAGGGAGAGGGGGCGGTTTTCTCCTTCTCCCTTGAGGGAGAAGGCCGGGATGAGGGGGTTACAGCCAGTCTTACTTAGTGATACGGCCCTGCGCATCTTTCAGCGAGGCTTCAACTGTCTGACGACCGCTGGCGGCGTTGATCACCGCAGTACGGGTGGCATACCAGAAGGCGGCCATCTGCGGGATATTCGGCATGATTTCGCCTTTCTCGGCGTTACCCATGGTCGCGGCGATGCGTGGATCCTTCGCTAACTGCTCCTGGAAGGATTTCAGCGCCACAGCGCCCAGCGGTTTGTCCTTGTTCACCACGTCCAGACCTTCGTTGGTCAGGAGGTAGTTTTCGAGGAACTCTTTCGCCAGCTCTTTGTTCGGGCTGGCGGCGTTGATACCCGCGCTCAGCACGCCAACGAACGGTTTAGATGGCTTGCCTTTGAAGGTTGGCAGCAGCGCGACGCCGTAGTTGATTTTGCTCTTGTCGATGTTGGCCCATGCCCACGGACCGTTGATGGTCATCGCGGTTTCGCCTTTGTTGAACGCCGCTTCGGCGATGGAGTAGTCCGTGTCCGCGTTCATGTGTTTGTTCTTGATAAGATCGACCAGGAAGGTCAGACCGGCTTTCGCACCTGCGTTATCCACGCCAACGTCTTTCACGTCGTATTTGCCGTCAGCATACTTGAACGCATAACCGCCATCGGCAGCAATCAGCGGCCAGGTGAAGTACGGCTCTTGCAGGTTGAACATCAGCGCGCTCTTACCTTTCGCCTTCAGCTCTTTATCCAGAGCCGGGATCTCTTCCCAGGTTTTCGGCGCGTTCGGTACGAGGTCTTTGTTGTAAATCAGGGACAGCGCTTCAACCGCAATCGGATAGGCGATCAGCTTGCCGTTGTAACGGACTGCGTCCCAGGTGAACGGGAACAGTTTGTCCTGGAAGGCTTTGTCCGGGGCCACTTCAGCCAGCAGACCAGACTGTGCGTAGCCGCCAAAGCGGTCATGCGCCCAGAAGATAATGTCCGGGCCATCGCCCGTCGCTGCAACCTGCGGGAACTTCTCTTCCAGTTTGTCCGGGTGTTCAACGGTGACTTTGATGCCGGTATCTTTCTCGAATTTTTTACCCACTTCGGCCAGGCCGTTGTAGCCTTTGTCGCCGTTAATCCAGATAACCAGCTTACCTTCTTCAATTTTGGCGAGCGCTGGGGCGGAAATCATCATTGCTGCCAGGGCGGACAAAGCGAAAACGCGTGCGCCAGTCTTGATATTCATATCTGCCATCCTTTTTGGTGATGTGCTGTGGATACACTGAGGTAGTTCAACGTCGCCCAGTCTCCTTATTTGACATCCTCTTTCCATCCTCCTGGCCCCTACGCCCCACCCCCACTTTATGTGATCTGCGTTGCATAAATTTAAGTTATGTGTTCTGGCGCACATAAAAGTACGGTGAATTTTGTCAGTGACATCACGAATTTAGCCTCAGCCCCGCCGTAGGGGCGGCTGAGGCCACTTTCTCATCCTCCCGCCTCCTCCCCCATAAAAAAGACGAGGGGTGGAGGATTCACGTAAGTAATGAATACCCCATAGTGAACTTATATTGAATGTTTCTGTCGGCGACAGGATGTAACAAAGGGAGTGGGGTCATGGCGAGCGTAAAGCTGCGTAATGTAACGAAAGCCTGGGGTGACGTGGTGGTATCGAAAGATATCGATCTCGACATCCAGGAAGGTGAATTCGTAGTTTTTGTTGGCCCGTCAGGCTGCGGTAAATCCACACTGCTGCGCATGATTGCCGGACTGGAAACCATCACCAGCGGCGATTTGTTTATTGGTGATACCCGGATGAACGACGTCCCGCCTGCGGAACGCGGTATCGGGATGGTGTTCCAGTCGTATGCCCTTTATCCCCACCTGTCGGTTGCCGAGAACATGTCTTTCGGCTTGAAACTGGCCGGTGCCAAAAAAGAGATCATTAACCAGCGCGTGAACCAGGTTGCCGAAGTGCTGCAGCTGGCGCACCTGCTGGAGCGTAAACCAAAAGCACTGTCCGGTGGACAGCGTCAGCGTGTGGCGATTGGTCGTACGCTGGTGGCCGAGCCGCGCGTCTTCCTGTTGGATGAACCGCTGTCGAACCTCGACGCCGCACTGCGCGTTCAGATGCGCATTGAAATCTCCCGTCTGCACAAACGTCTTGGCCGCACCATGATTTACGTCACCCACGATCAGGTTGAAGCGATGACGCTGGCCGACAAGATTGTGGTGCTGGATGCCGGTCGCGTGGCGCAGGTGGGTAAACCGCTGGAGCTGTACCACTATCCGGCGGACCGCTTTGTGGCGGGCTTTATCGGCTCGCCAAAGATGAACTTCCTGCCCGTGAAAGTCACCGCTACCGCGATTGAGCAGGTTCAGGTTGAGCTGCCAAACCGCCAGCAGGTGTGGTTACCGGTAGAAAGCACGCATGTCCAGGTGGGGGCAAACATGTCCCTCGGGATCCGTCCTGAACATTTACTCCCGAGCCACATCGCCGATGTGACCCTCGAGGGTGATGTTCAGGTGGTTGAACAGCTTGGTCACGAAACACAGATTCATATCCAGATCCCCGCCATTCGTCAGAACCTGGTGTACCGCCAGAATGACGTGGTGTTGGTAAAAGAGGGTGCCACATTCGCTATCGGCTTGCCGCCAGAGCGCTGCCATCTGTTCCGAGAAGATGGCACTGCGTGTCGACGGTTGCACCAGGAGCCGGGTGTTTAAGCATTCCGAATAATAAGCACGAAACCCTACGGTGAAGTGTTCAAAGAAAAGCAATGATCTCAGGAGATAGAATAATGATTACTCTGCGCAAAGTTCCTCTGGCACTCGCCATTGCGGCGGGCATTATGTCTGCCCAGGCCGGTGCGGTCGACTTTAAAGGTTATGCTCGTTCCGGCATTGGCTGGACCGGGAGTGGTGGCGAACAACAGTGTTTCCAGGCAACAGGTGCACAAAGTAAATATCGTCTCGGTAACGAATGTGAAACCTATGCCGAGCTGAAATTTGGCCAGGAAGTGTGGAAAGAGGGCGATAAGAGCTTCTACTTCGACACCAACGTAGCGTATTCCGTTTCTCAGCGTAACGACTGGGAAGCCACTGACCCGGCATTCCGCGAAGCCAACGTGCAGGGTAAAAACCTGATTGAATGGCTGCCAGGCTCCACCATCTGGGCCGGTAAGCGCTTCTATCAGCGTCATGACGTTCACATGATCGACTTCTACTACTGGGATATCTCGGGCCCTGGTGCCGGTATCGAAAACATCGACCTGGGCTTCGGTAAACTGTCTATGGCAGCGACCCGTTCTTCTGAGTCCGGCGGTTCTGCCGCGTTCGCCGATTTCGATATTGATGGTAACCGTATTTACGACAACGTCGTACCGAACGACGTTTTCGACATCCGTTTAGCGGGTATGGAAATCAACCCAGGCGGCACCCTGGAGCTGGGCGTTGACTACGGTCACACCAACATTCCTGACGACTACTACCTGCAGCCGGGCGCCTCTAAAGATGGCTGGATGTTCACCGCTGAACACACCCAGAGCATGATGAAAGGCTTCAACAAGTTCGTGGTCCAGTACGCAACGGATTCCATGACTTCTAACGGTAAAGGTATCCCGCAGGGTGCTGGCCTGAACAACAACGGTTCTCTGATCCGCGTGATCGACCACGGCGCAATCACCCTGGCTGACCAGTGGGATCTGATGTACGTCGGTATGTACCAGAATATCGACCTGGACAACAACAACGGTACCGAGTGGTGGACCGTCGGCGTACGTCCTATGTACAAATGGACACCAATCATGTCCACCTTGCTGGAAGTGGGCTACGACAACGTTAAATCTCAGAACACTGACGACAACAACAGCCAGTACAAAATCACCCTGGCACAGCAGTGGCAGGCAGGCGACAGCATCTGGTCCCGTCCGGCAATCCGCGTCTTCGCAACCTATGCGAAGTGGGATGAGAAATGGGGTTACGCCAACAACAGTGATACTGGCTTCACCAGCGGCGTTGCTTATAACGACACGTCTGCGCGTACCTTCAGCCGCGGCGACAACGACGAGTGGACCTTCGGTGCCCAGATGGAAATCTGGTGGTAATACGTAACATCTGATGTATTGACCTAAAAGAGGGGCGCAAGCCCCTCTCTTCTTAGGGTGCTGCGCGCTATTGCCTGGCTAACGCAGTGCTTATGCAATCTGAGGTAATAACAATGAAAATGAAGAAAAGTCTCGTCGCGCTGTGCCTCTCTGCAGGGTTGCTGGCAAGCGTTCCAGCCGTTACCCTCGCCAACGTCAATTTCGTGCCACAAAACACCAGCGCCGCGCCTGCGATCCCGGGTGCCGCGTTACAGCAGCTAGTCTGGACGCCTGTTGATCAGTCCAAAGCCCAGACCACCCAACTTTCTACCGGTGGTCAGTCCCTGAATGTGCCAGGGATCAGCGGTCCGGTGGCAGCCTATAGCGTGCCGGCTAACATCGGCGAAATCACCCTGACGCTGACAAGTGAAGTGAACAAACAAACCAGCGTCTTTGCACCGAACGTGCTGATTCTGGATCAGAACCTGACCCCATCGGCGTACTTCCCAAGCGAATACTTTACCTATCAGGAACCGGGTGTGATGAGCGCCGATCGCCTGGAAGGGGTGATGCGCCTGACGCCAGCCCTGGGTCAGCAAAAACTGTATGTGCTGGTCTTTACCACTGAGAAAGATCTGCAGCAAACTACCAAACTCATCAACCCGGCCAAAGCCTATGCCAAAGGCACAGGCAACGCCGTACCGGATATCCCGGATCCGCTTGCCCGCCATGTCACCGACGGGCAGCTGAAGCTGAAAGTCTCCACCAGTAATGCCTCCAGCGTGCTGGTTGGCCCGCTGTTTGGCTCCTCCGGCACCGGTCCTGTGACGGTAGGCAACACGGCGGCGGCTGCGCCAGTCTATGCCGCGCCAACGCCTCCGCCAGTTGCGGCACCGGCTGTTGCCCCGGCACCGGTGAAGAAGAGCGAGCCGGTGATGGAAGACACCGAAAGTTACTTTAACCAGGCCATTAAACAGGCAGTCGCGAAAGGTGACGTCGATAAAGCGCTGAAGCTGCTCGATGAAGCCGAGCGTTTAGGCTCGACCACTGCCCGTCCCACCTTTATCAGCAGTGTAAAAGGCAAGGGGTGATAGTTTCCCCGCAATGCTGATTTTGTCAGTAGTTTGGTGCGCCCTTCCGGGCGCACTTTTTTTGCGTGAGCCGACGCTGTTGCATCTCTGTTGCGATAATGATCGCTAACTTACGTTTGCCCGCCACCATCCTGCATTTCTGCGATACAATAGCTTCACGTTATGTATCGGAGAGTCTGGCATGTCACACCCCGCGCTAACGCAACTGCGTGCGCTGCGCTATTTTGACGAAATCCCGGCGCTGGATCCGGCGCAACTCGACTGGTTGCTGCTGGAAGATTCCATGACTAAACGTTTTGAGCAGCAGGGTAAAACGGTCACCGTCACCCTCATTCAGGAGGGATTTGTCACGTCTGACGCCGTTGCGGATGAGCTTGCCCTATTGCCGCAGGAAGCACGCTACTGGCTGCGGGAAATCCTGCTCTGTGCCGACGGCGAGCCGTGGCTGGCCGGGCGCACCGTGGTGCCAGAGTCCACCCTGACCGGGCCAGAGCTGGCGCTGCAGCAGATGGGGAAAACCCCGCTCGGACGCTACCTGTTCACCTCATCCGAACTGACACGCGATTTTATTGAAATTGGTCACGATGCTGGCCTGTTAGGGCGACGTTCCCGCCTGCGCCTGAGCGGTAAACCGCTGATGCTGACAGAGCTGTTTTTACCGGCATCGCCGCTGTACTAAGAGGAAGAAAAAATGGAGTGGAGTCTGAGGCAGAACAAGCTGCTGGCGTATCACCGTCTGATGCGTACCGATAAACCCATCGGGGCGCTGTTGCTGCTGTGGCCGACCTTGTGGGCGCTGTGGGTGGCAAGCCCAGGCGTGCCGCCGCTGTGGATCCTGGCGGTGTTTGTGGCAGGCGTCTGGCTGATGCGCGCCGCAGGCTGCGTGGTGAACGACTACGCCGACCGTAAATTTGACGGCCACGTGAAACGCACGGCCAATCGCCCGCTGCCGAGCGGCGCAGTGACAGAGAAAGAGGCGCGCACGCTGTTTGTGGTGCTGGTGCTGCTGTCGTTCCTGCTGGTGCTGACCCTCAACACCATGACCATCCTGCTCTCGATAGCGGCGCTGGCACTGGCCTGGGTGTATCCGTTTATGAAGCGCTACACCCACCTGCCGCAGGTGGTGCTGGGCGCGGCGTTTGGCTGGTCGATTCCAATGGCGTTTGCCGCCGTCAGCGAGTCGGTGCCGCTGAGCTGCTGGCTGATGTTCCTGGCGAATATTCTGTGGGCGGTGGCCTACGACACCCAGTACGCGATGGTCGACCGGGACGATGATCTGAAAATCGGCATCAAATCGACGGCCATTCTGTTTGGCCGCCACGACACGCTGATTATCGGCATCCTGCAGGTTGCGGTGCTGGCGCTGATGGGGCTGATCGGTTACCTGAACGGCCTGAACTGGGCGTTTTACTGGTCAGTGCTGGTGGCGGGATTGCTGTTTGTGTATCAGCAAAAACTGATCGCGAAGCGCGAGCGCGACGCCTGCTTTAAAGCGTTTCTGAATAACAACTATGTTGGTCTGGTGCTGTTCCTGGGGCTGGCGATGAGCTACTGGGCGTAAAAAGCCGGGTGGCGAGGTCAATGTAAAACGGCAGCCTTTCGGCTGCCGTTTGTTATGTGTGCCCCCTCTCCCTGTGGGAGAGGACATCAGGCCGCAGATTGCCCGCGTACTACTCGCCCTGCGTCGCGCTCTCAATCGTTAAGCGCACGTCGGAGGTAATCAGGTCTGCCAGCATCTGGTACACCTTCATCGTCTCTTCCGGCTCGGCGTCACCGCTGTCGCTGATATACCCTTCATTACGCAGCGTCGACACCAGCGAACTGAACACCGCTTTGTCGAAGAACTCCGGCGCGTTGATACCGTGCAGCATCGACAGGCGCTGGGCCAGCGTGCGGCTCTCTTTCTCCAGCGTTCCGCGATTAATCGACGGGTTAGCGCTCAGCAGCCAGAAGGTAATGGCGTAGCGCTGCACCGTTTCGCGCGCGCCCGCAGCCAGCAGCTGCAGGGTGCGTGAACGCGACGGGTTAATCTGCAGCTCGTCGTTCTTCAGCGTAATCAGCCCCTGGCGGATCAGCTCTTCGATCTGCTGATCCAGCACATCGGCCAGTTCATCATTGCGCCAGCGCAGGAACAGCTCCGCTTTCAGCATCGGGTAAAGCACTTCGACATGGTGCAGCAGCGCCTGTCGGGTGATGTGACGATGCTGAGTGATGATGGCTGCCATCAGCGATGGCAGCATCAGCATGTGCGCAATGTTGTTGCGATAGTAAGTCATCAGCACCGCCTGCTCGCGCGGCAGAATGATGATATCGCCAATGGTGTCTTTCTCGACCTCGAACTTGTTCATCTGCAGCGCGTGCTCGATAAGCTCGCTGGCGCTGGCGGACGGCACCGTCACGTCTGAGGCATACGGGACGTTACGCATCAGGTTCAGGTAGCAGTCGAGTTGCTCGGTCAGCTGCTCGCGGGTCAGCGAACGCTGGCGAGAGCCCAGCAGAGCGGTACAGCACAGGTTCATGGCGTTAGCCGCACCGGCGTTGTTAATACGCACCATCAGTTCATCGGCAATGCCGTTCACCGTTGGCGTCAGCCAGGCCGGACGCACCGCTTCAATCGGATCGATAGACTCGCGCCACTCCGGAACCTGGTTGTTCAGGTACGTCATCAGCGGCATCGGTTCGCCGAAGTTAACGTAGCCCTGACCCAGATTGCGCAGCTTGCTTAAGCCCCGCACCATCTGCAGCAGGCTCTCTTTTTCTTTGGTCGCGCCGCGCAGCTCTTTGGCGTAGGTGCCCACCTCCATCACGTGCTCGTAACCGATATAGATCGGCACCAGAGTGATCGGACGGGTACCGCCGCGCAGCATCGCCTGAATGGTCATCGACAGGGTACCGGTCTTCGGATCGAGCAGACGCCCGGTACGGGAACGGCCACCTTCCACGAAATACTCAACCGAATAGCCACGGCTGAACAGCTCGCCCAAATATTCGCGGAACACGGTGGAGTAAAGCTTGTTGCCCTTAAAGGTACGGCGAATGAAGAACGCACCCAGACGGCGGAAGATCGGGCCAGCAGGCCAGAAGTTAAGGTTAATGCCCGCAGCAATGTGCGGCGGCACCAGCCCCTGGTGATACAGAACATACGAGAGCAGCAGATAGTCCATGTGGCTGCGGTGGCAGGGCACATACACAATCTCATGGCCGTCGTGAGCCAGCTGGCGCACACGCTCGGCGTTGTGCACGTTAATCCCCTGATACAGACGGTTCCAGGTAAAGCTCAGGATACGGTCGCTCAGGCGGATCATCTCGTAGGAGAAGTTGGCAGCAATCTCTTCCATCAGGGCGATAGCGTTTTGCTGCGCCTTCTCGTGGGAGATTTTTTTGCTGCGCGCTTCGTCTTCGACGGCCCGGGCAATCGCTTTCGAGGCCAGCAGCTTGTTAAACAGATCCTGGCGTGCCGGCAGGCGCGGGCCTACTGCGGCAAGACGCTGGCGGGCAAAGTGCATGCGCGCCACGCGGGCCAGCTTCTGGGCGATGATTTTATCGGTGCCATGCTCGGTGGCCATTCGGCGCAGAGAGACGGGGGGGGAAAAACGCACGAAGCTATCGCGGCCCAGCCAGTTGACGGCGAAAAATTTCTGCACCCCGTTGAGCATACGCAGCGGCGGGTTCTCTTCGCCTTTATCACGACCCGGACGGCGACCAAACATCACCGATACCGGCACCATCTGCACATCCAGCTGTGGATTGCTGCGGTGCAGGTCGAGGTAATCATGGAACAGCTTGATCGACTCTTCTTTCGGTGTGTACCAGGTGAACACGCGCGGACCGCCGTGAATGAAGATATAGCGCGGCAGCAGGGTGCCGTCGATCTCCAGCGGTTCCAGCGGATCGGGAAGATCGTGCGCCAGGCATTGGGCGCGCAGCGTCAGCAAGTCAGCCTTCGAGTTATAAGGCAACACGTACATAATAGGACGTGAGGTATCGAGCCCTAATTCCAGCGCGGGTTCCGCGGGAATGGACTTGCTTTTTACCAGGACGCTTAATGGTAAATTAAGTAATTTGTAGTAAATTCGTGGCCAGCCAGACATAAACGATGTAAAGCCTCTGGTTAAAAATGCAATTGCGGCGCAAGGATAACAGAAAGCGCGCAAAATTTCTGTTGTTACCCGTCATACTTCGGGCGGCAGCGCGACGCGCTTAAGCCACCGTTGATGACGCTTTTTTCGAAGAAAGGTTTCTTTTTAATGGCTAATAATACCACTGGGTTAACACGCATCATCAAAGCAGCCGGTTATTCATGGAAAGGCATCCGGGCTGCCTGGATAAATGAAGCCGCATTTCGCCAGGAAGGCGTGGCCGTCGTCGCGGCAATCATTATCGCCTGCTGGCTGGATATTGATCCCATTACCCGCGTACTACTGATTGGCTCGGTGATGTTGGTGATGATAGTAGAAATTCTCAACAGTGCGATCGAAGCGGTGGTCGACCGGATTGGCACTGACTACCACGAGCTGTCGGGCCGGGCAAAAGATATGGGCTCTGCCGCTGTGCTGATGTCTATTCTGGTCGCCGTCTTCACCTGGGCCACCCTGCTGTGGGGACATTTGCGATAAGGCTTGAGAAACTGAGTAAGTCTCTGGTTTTTTGTGCGGTTTGTGGTTCCAAAATCACCTTTAGCTGTATATACTCACAGCATAACTGTATATACACCCAGGGGGCGGAATGAAAGCGTTAACGGCCAGACAGCAAGAGGTGTTTGATCTCATTCGGGATCATATCAGCCAGACGGGTATGCCACCCACGCGTGCAGAAATTGCGCAGCGTTTAGGCTTCCGTTCTCCAAACGCCGCTGAAGAACACCTTAAGGCACTGGCGCGTAAGGGTGTACTTGAAATTGTATCCGGCGCTTCTCGTGGTATTCGTCTGCTGATTGAAGCAGAAGAGGGCCTTCCGCTCGTGGGTCGCGTAGCGGCCGGGGAACCCCTACTGGCACAGCAGCACATCGAAGGCCATTATCAGGTTGATCCGGGCATGTTCAAACCGAGTGCAGACTTTTTACTGCGCGTCAGCGGCATGTCGATGAAGGATATCGGTATTCTGGACGGCGATCTGCTGGCGGTGCATAAAACCCAGGATGTGCGCAACGGGCAGGTTGTTGTTGCGCGTATCGACGATGAAGTGACCGTTAAGCGACTGAAAAAACAGGGCAATACGGTACAGCTTCTGCCGGAAAACAGCGAGTTTACCCCGATTGTCGTCGACCTGCGTGAGAGTAACTTCTCCATCGAAGGTCTGGCGGTTGGCGTTATCCGCAACGGTGAATGGCTATAATCTCTTCCTGACAGGCTACGGTTTCACCGTAGCCTGCTGCTTTTCTCTCTGGTTATTCCTATGTCTCTGCTGAATGCTTCCGATAAGGCGTTATGGCGTCTTGCGCTGCCGATGATCTTCTCCAACATCAGCGTTCCCCTGCTGGGGCTGGTGGATACAGCGGTGATCGGCCATCTGGATTCCCCTGTTTATCTCGGCGGCGTGGCGATTGGCGCTACGGCGACCAGCTTCCTGTTTATGCTGCTGCTCTTTTTGCGCATGAGTACCACCGGGCTGACTGCCCAGGCGTATGGCGCGAAAGACCCTCACCGGCTGGCGCGGGCGCTGGTGCAGCCGCTGCTGATGGCGCTGGGTGCCGGGTTGCTGATTGTGCTGTTGCGCGCGCCGCTTATCGATCTGGCGCTGCATATCGTCGGCGGCAGCGAGGCGGTACTGCACCAGGCGCGGCGCTTCCTGGAGATCCGCTGGCTCAGCGCCCCGGCCTCGCTGGCAAATCTGGTGCTGCTCGGCTGGCTACTGGGCGTTCAGTATGCCCGCGCGCCGGTGATCCTGCTGGTGGTCGGCAACCTGCTCAATATCGTGCTGGACCTGTGGCTGGTGATGGGGCTGCAGATGAACGTGCAGGGGGCCGCCCTGGCGACCGTCGTCGCGGAATATGCGACCTTTTTCATTGGTTTATGGATGGTCTGGCGGGTGCTTGCCCTGCGCGGCATTTCATGGTCGTTGCTCAAAGCCAGCTGGCGCGGCAACGTCCGCCGATTACTGGCGCTGAATCGCGACATTATGCTGCGCTCGCTGTTGCTCCAGCTGTGCTTCGGGGCGCTGACGGTGATGGGCGCGCGGCTGGGGCCAGAGATTGTCGCCGTGAACGCGGTGCTGATGACGCTGCTGACCTTTACCGCCTACGCGCTGGATGGCTTCGCCTATGCGGTGGAAGCGCACTCCGGGCAGGCTTACGGCGCGCGCGAAAGCGGCCAGCTGCGCGAGGTGTGGCGGGCGGCCTGCCGTCAGTCTGGGCTGGTGGCGCTGGCCTTTGCGCTTCTGTATGCCCTGGCGGGCGAGCAGATTATTGCCCTGCTGACGTCGCTGCCCGAGCTGCGGTCGCTGGCAAGCCACTACCTTATCTGGCAGGTGATTCTGCCGGTGGTGGGGGTCTGGTGCTATTTGCTGGATGGCATGTTTATTGGCGCAACACGCGGGGCAGAGATGCGCAACAGCATGGCAGTGGCGGCGGCCGGGTTTGGCCTGACGCTGATGACGCTGCCGTGGCTGGGGAATCACGGATTGTGGTTGGCGCTGTGCGTCTTTCTCGCCCTGCGAGGGCTGTCGCTGGCGTGGATCTGGCGTCGACACTGGCGCAATAACACCTGGTTCCAGTAGCGGCTTCATCTGCGTAAATGGTAAAAGATTCCGAATAACGAACCCTACGCCGCACGCCTGACTATAATTATTATCACGTCCAGCACGAAACGTATCACACGGACGACATACTTATCCTACACGACCGAACGAAGAGGAATCGATGATGAATAAAGACCAAGTCGGCGGCAACTGGAAACAGTTCAAAGGTAAAGTAAAAGAACAGTGGGGTGACCTGACCGACGATGACATGACCGTCATTGAAGGGAAACGTGACCAGCTGGTCGGGAAAATTCAGGAACGCTATGGTTATGAGAAAGACCGGGCGGAAAAAGAGGTCGGTGACTGGGAAACCCGTAACGACTACCGCTGGTAAGTAACCTATACCCGCAGGTACATGGATGTACGCCCAGGGCGGCCTCAGGCCGCCCCTTTTATATGCGTTTAGCGCGGTTTTTTCTTCAACAAAATGGAGTGGTCATGCTGGCAGTCGTCCTGATGACGACAGGCTTCCACCTCCACGCAGCGGCTGCACAGCCCGTGTGCTTCGATGATGTTATGGCGTAGCGCAAATCCCATCTTCGCCGCCAGCGTATGCATGATGTCCTCAACACCCTCCGCTCCCTCTTCCTTCACGCTGCCACAGCGATCGCAGATAAACATAGCTGAAGTGTGAGTCGGCTGGTCGAACAGATGGCACAGCACATAGCTGTTGGTCGACTCCACCTTATGCACAAAGCCTTGTTCCAGCAGGAAATCCAGCGCACGGTACACCGTTGGCGGTTTAGCCTGCGGCTCGCTGACGCGCAGCAAATCGAGCAGGTCGTAGGCGCTGATGGCCCCTTGCTGCAGGCTCAGAAGGCGGAGCACTTCAAGGCGCTGTGGGGTCAGGCGCACATTGCGTTGCGCGCACAGCTTTTCGGCTTGCGCTAACAGCTCCTGCTTTGTGGTCGTTTCCATGTTGCACCTCGAATCTGTGGAATAGCAAACCTCCACTCTACCATGTTCTGCCTGAAACGCCGAGGTCAGGCGGGTATGCTATACCTGACGCAAAACCACAAGGGGAACAACACAATGAAAAGACCCGATTGCATTCAACACTGGCGGGATCTGGAAGGGGCTGATAACTCAACCTATCCCGACAGTCCCGAGCTGTTTTCCATTGGCGCGCCGCTGGCCCGTACGCTGGGGCTCCGGCGCATTGGCATCCACCATGAGCGCCTGCCGCCAGGACGCCGTACCTCATATCCGCATGCTGAAAGCGACGAAGAAGAATTTATCTACGTGCTGGAAGGCTACCCAGAGGCCTGGATCAACGGTTACCTGTGGAAACTGGAGCCGGGCGACAGCGTCGGTTTTCCTGCCGGCACCGGAGTGTGTCACACGTTTATCAACAATACGCTCGAGGACGTGCGGCTGCTGGTCGTGGGGGAAGCCAATAAAAAATTTAACCGGATTTATTACCCGTTAAATGCCGTGTATGCCGCCACCCGTGAGGATCGTTGGGTGGATCATCCGCCGCAGTTTTTTGGTCCGCACGATGGAAAACCTGGGCGAAAGTAAAAACCTCTTCTATACCTGGTGAAAGGAAATAAATATTAACAAAATCAATCTAATACGAAAGAATGAGATGATTTTTTAGACCTACTACTTTTGTCACAGCGGATGTTTGTTCCTGCCTGCTAATGGCCGGCATGGGTTTGTACACACAAGCAGACAAGTCGAGCATACCGTGAAAAAACCTTATAACTTTGCTGTGGCTGGAGTAGCTGTCTCTGTTTTAATCATCAATCAAGCCGAAGCGGCGAATACCTGGACCGAGGCGCGAAATGACGCGATGGGCGGTACAGGGGTCGCTTCGGCACACTATGGTAGCGGGGTGCTGATTAACCCGGCGCTGCTGGCAAAATCGAAAGAGGATGATGATATCACTGTCATTCTGCCGTCGGTCGGCGCGCAGGTGAGCGACAAGGATAATTTGCAGGATGAGATCGATCAGATCAGCGATCAAATCAGTTACTACGAAAACGTGATTGAAAATCTGACAACCCAGGCATTGCTGACGGACCCTCAGGGCACTGTTCGCCAGCTTCAGCTCGCGGCCACCACGCTTGCCGATGAGCTGGAGTTCCTCGACGGCAAAACGGCGCACGGCAACGCCGGGGCAGGCATTGCGGTCAGTATCCCCGGGGCGAATATCTCAATGGCGTTTGTCGCGAAAGCCTATGCCCACGCTCGCATCAGCTCGGAGATCGATCCGCAGGATATCGTTTTTTTGCGCAACATTGAGAACAGCGCAGGGATGACCAGCCAGATGGCGTTTAGCGCGGCGATCAACGGCAGCGATGTGATCACCCAGAACCTCAACTCAACGGCCTCCGGCAGGGCGGCGATTGTCTCTGACTACGGTATCGCCGTGGCCCGTCAGTTTGAGATGAACGGCATCCCGGTTTCAGTCGGCGTCACGCCGAAGCTGCAGCAAACCTGGCTGTATAACTACACCACCTCCATTTACACCTACGACAGCAGCGATTTTAGCAGCAGTCGTTACCGTAATGACGACACCAGCTTCAACGTGGATGTCGGGCTGGCGGCCGACTTCGGTGACAACTGGACGATCGGCCTGAGCGGGCAGAACCTGATCTCCCATGATATTGATACTAATGATATTCGTATCCTTAACGGGCGTACCGGTGAAGTGGTGAGCTATCAGGATACCTATCAGATCAGGCCGCTGGTGACGGCAGGTGTGGCCTGGCACACCGACTTGCTCACCCTTAGCGCGGACGCCGACCTGACCGAGACCAAAGGCTTTAAAAGTGAAGCGAACTCGCAGTATGCCGGCGTGGGGGCAGAAGTGTCCCTGCTGGGCTGGCTGGCGGTGCGCGGGGGCTTTCGCGGTGATGTGAAGGGCAACGACAGCAACGTCTTTACTGGCGGCCTCGGCTTTGCGCCGTTTAACAGCGTGCATATCGATTTGACCGGCATCTACGGTGAAGATGAAACCTGGGGCGCGGGCGCGCAGTTCAGCATGACCTTCTGACATGATTGTGTACCGGGTACATTAAAATGGTTGATTAATGTACGGTGTACATGTAAGGTGCGTTAAGAAATACGATACCTCAGGGAGCGAGATGTTTACTTTTATTGAGCTGCAGGGTTTCAGTAAACGGCGCAAGGCACTGCTGCCGGATGATGACTTTCGGGCCTTTCAGGAAGTATTAATTGAAGATCCAGAAGCTGGAGACACCCTTGCGGGGACAGGGGGATTTCGGAAGATTCGCTGGAGCCGTCCCGGAATGGGAAAACGTGGCGGTGTACGGGTCATTTATTACAATGTGACGAGTAAAGGACGAATCTATCTGGCTCTGATGTATCCAAAAAATGAGCAGGATGATCTCACCGAAGAGCAAAAGAAGGCGTTGAAGCAGTTATCCGATATATTGGTGAAACGCTAAGGTTCTTTAACGCCCATAGCGGCGAAGGTTAAGGCCCATGCGGCGTCAACGAGGGCGATGAGATTAAAATGAAAGACGAATTATTTGCCGATCTGCTGGCCAGTGCAGAAGAAATGGTACGAATTGAAAAGGGTGAACAGACGCCAGACCCGGCGCATGTTCATACATTTAGCCCGATTGATGTTAAGGCGATTCGCGAGGCGACCGGGTTAAAACAGCAGGATTTTGCGGTGGCCGTGGGCGTCAGCTACGACCTGGTAAAAAGCTGGGAGACAAAACGGCGCCAGCCGACCGGCGCACCGCGAAAGCTCTTGCTGCTGTTACAGACTAACCCTTTTATTATCAACCAGCTTAAAGTGATTTAGTCCAATGGTGCGCCTGTTCGCGAGCATCTGAAACAGCGGTATATAAGCGTACCAGCCGTATGAGGGCTGTTTACTATGTTATAGTAAGCCATCTTATCGTCGACCTCTGTATCGGAGTTCACCCTTATATGCGGTGTCCTTTTTGGTGTACTGAGGCATTAGAAATACGCCAATAATTTAAAAATGCATCAAGATAAAGAATCTGAAAACATGCTGAAAACCAGCGTGATACCTGAGAAATCAACCGCGTTCCAGCCGTACCGTTTTTCCGTCGCACCGATGCTCGACTGGACGGACCGGCACTGCCGCTACTTCCTGCGCCTGCTTTCGCGTCATAGCTTGCTTTATACCGAGATGGTGACCACCGGGGCGATTATTCATGGCAAAGGCGACTACCTGGCCTTCAGCGAAGAAGAGCATCCGGTCGCCCTGCAGCTGGGGGGGAGCGACCCGGCGGCCCTGGCGCACTGCGCGAAGCTGGCTGAGGAACGCGGTTACGACGAGATTAACCTGAATGTCGGCTGCCCTTCCGACCGCGTACAGAACGGCATGTTTGGCGCCTGCCTGATGGGCAACGCCCAGTTGGTGGCCGACTGCGTGAAAGCGATGCGTGATGTGGTCTCCATTCCGGTAACGGTTAAAACCCGTATCGGCATCGACGATCAGGACAGCTATGAATTTCTCTGCGATTTCATCAACACCGTCTCCGGTCATGGCGAGTGCGAGATGTTTATCATCCACGCCCGCAAGGCCTGGCTTTCGGGTCTGAGTCCGAAAGAGAACCGCGAGATCCCACCGCTGGATTATCCCCGTGTGTATCAGTTGAAGCGTGATTTCCCACAGCTGACAATGGCCATCAACGGCGGGATCACCTCGCTGGAAGAGGCCAAAACCCATCTGCAGCATATGGATGGCGTGATGGTCGGGCGCGAGGCGTATCAGAATCCGGGCATTATGGCGGCAGTGGATCGCGAGATCTTTGGCGTCAGCGGTACCGACCGTGACCCGGTTGCGGTGGTGCGCGCGATGTATCCGTACATTGAGCGTGAGCTTAGCAACGGTACCTATCTTGGCCACATCTCCCGCCATATGCTGGGCCTGTTCCAGGGGATCCCCGGTGCACGCCAGTGGCGCCGTTACCTGAGCGAAAATGCGCATAAAGCCGGAGCCGATATCGACGTGATGGAGCAGGCGCTACGTCTGGTGGCCGATAAGCGATAATTTTCACTAAAAGTTGGTTAAATTCACCACGCCCGGCAGCGCATCGCCGGGCGTTTTGTTTTTATATCAATAACTTATTTTTGGCACGTTTCTTGTAATAACCAGCGTATCGTTGTAACGCCTTGTGGGAGAGAGCCATGCTGGAACTACTTTTTGTGATTGGGTTTTTTGTGATGTTGATGGTCACGGGCGTCTCGCTGCTGGGGATTATTGCCGCGCTGGTTGTGGCGATGGTGGTGATGTTTATCGGCGGGCTGTTTGCCCTGATGCTGAAGCTGCTGCCGTGGTTACTGTTGGCGATAGCGGTGGTGTGGGCGATACGGGCGATTAAAGCGCCAAAAGTCCCACAGTATCAGCGCAATAACCGCTTTCGTTACTAAGGTATTGAGCGCTTCGTCACATCCTTGCAACTTTTACGGCAGCATTGCTTAGAACGGAATAGGATTTAGTTATCGAATCTGTCACTATTGCCGCCGTTAAAGAATTCATCGAGCTGTACCCTACATACAGCCGAACAAAAAAAGAAAGGGCTTCCCACGGGAAGCCCAATTTCTTTCTTTCCCCGTCATCATTAGCGGAATCAGGGGATCAGTAAACTCGACCCTTGCGTGGCGCGACTCTCCAGCACCTCGTGCGCACGCTGCGCCTCGGCCAGCGGATACTTCTGCGCTTCTGTGACATCCACTTTGATCACGCCGCTGGCAATCAACGAGAACAGCTCGTTGCTGGCCTCCACCAGTTCATCATGGGTGGTGATATAGCCCTGCAGCGAAGGCCGGGTGGCGAACAGCGAACCTTTCTGGTTCAGGATCCCCAGATTGACCCCGGTCACCGGGCCAGAGGAGTTGCCGAAGCTGACCATCAGGCCGCGACGCTGCAAACAATCCAGCGACGATTCCCAGGTGTCTTTACCCACTGAGTCATACACCACGCGCACTTTTTTTCCGCCGGTGATCTCTTTAACCCGCTCGACGACACTCTCTTCCCGGTAGTTAATCACCTGCCAGGCACCGGCCTGCAGCGCACGTTGCGCCTTTTGCGCACTGCCCACCGTGCCGATCAGTTTTGCCCCCAGCGCTTTTGCCCACTGGCAGGCAATCAGCCCGACGCCACCGGCAGCAGCATGGAACAGGAAGGGTTCATCGGGTTTGATTTCGTAGGTTTTACGCAGCAGATAGTAAACCGTCAGCCCTTTCAGGAACGACGCGGCGGCCTGCTCAAAGGAGATGGCGCCGGGCAAAATGGCGGCTTTCTCGGCCACAACGTTATGTACGGAACTGTAGGCCCCAAGGGCAGACTGGGCATACACCACCCGATCGCCTTCCTTGATATGCTTCACCGCATTGCCCACTTTCACCACCACGCCGGCGGCTTCAGTTCCCAGGCCGCTCGGCAGGGCGGGTGGCGGATACAGCCCGCTGCGAATGTAGGTGTCGATGTAGTTAATGCCAATCGCTTTGTTCTCGACCTGGATTTCGTGTTCTCCAGGCGCGGCGGGGGTAAACTCCACCGCCTGCAAGACCTCCGGCCCACCGTGCTGGTTAAATTCGATACGCGTTGCCATTTTTCCTCCCCAAAATTGTGCTAATCTGTCGGCCCCAATTTCTATCTCGGTAACTCCCTTCACTATGGCAGGAAATAAACCCTTCAACAAACAGACTGAACCCCGCGAGCGCGATCCGCAGTTAGCCGGGTTAAAAGTTCCGCCACACTCGATCGAAGCGGAGCAGTCGGTGTTGGGTGGTTTAATGCTGGACAACGAACGCTGGGACGATGTTGCCGAGCGCGTGGTCACCGACGATTTTTACACCCGTCCGCACCGCCACATTTTTACCGAGATGGCCCGTCTGCAGGAGTCGGGCAGCCCCATCGACCTGATCACCCTGGCAGAATCGCTGGAGCGTCAGGGACAGCTGGAGACAGTCGGCGGCTTCGCCTATCTGGCTGAACTGTCGAAAAACACGCCAAGTGCGGCGAACATCAGTGCATATGCCGATATCGTACGTGAACGTGCGGTAGTGCGTGACATGATCTCTGTCGCCCACGAGATCGCCGAAGCCGGTTTCGACCCGCAGGGGCGCAACAGCGATGAGCTGCTCGATCTGGCCGAGTCCCGGGTGTTTAAAATCGCGGAAAGCCGCGCCAATAAAGACGAAGGGCCAAAAAACATTACTGAAGTGCTCGATGCCACTATCTCGCGCATCGAGCAGTTGTTCCAGCAGCCGCATGACGGTGTCACCGGCGTCAACACAGGCTATGACGATCTGAACAAAAAGACCGCCGGTTTGCAGCCGTCGGATCTGATTATCGTTGCCGCGCGTCCATCCATGGGTAAAACCACCTTTGCGATGAACATCGTCGAAAACGCGGCGATGTTGCAGGATAAGCCGGTCCTTATCTTTAGTCTTGAGATGCCCTCCGAGCAAATCATGATGCGTACTCTGGCCTCGCTGTCGCGCGTCGATCAGACCCGCATTCGTACCGGTCAGCTCGACGATGAGGACTGGGCGCGGATCTCCGGCACCATGGGGATCCTGCTGGAAAAACGTAACATCTATATCGATGACTCCTCCGGCCTGACGCCAACCGAAGTACGCTCCCGCGCCCGCCGTATCGCCCGCGAGCACGGCGGTATTGGCCTGATCATGATCGACTACCTGCAACTGATGCGCGTCCCGTCGCTTTCCGACAACCGTACGCTGGAGATTGCCGAAATCTCCCGCTCGCTGAAGGCGCTGGCGAAAGAGCTGCAGGTGCCGGTTGTGGCGCTGTCGCAGCTTAACCGCTCCCTGGAGCAGCGCGCCGACAAGCGCCCGGTCAACTCAGACCTGCGTGAATCTGGCTCTATCGAGCAGGATGCCGACTTAATCATGTTTATCTACCGTGATGAGGTCTATCACGAGAACAGCGACCTGAAAGGGATCGCGGAAATCATTATCGGTAAGCAGCGTAACGGCCCGATTGGCACGGTGCGGCTTACCTTTAACGGTCAATGGTCGCGCTTTGATAACTATGCGGGACCGCAGTACGACGACGAATAAGGAATTCAAATGCAAGCGGCAACAGTAGTGATTAACCGCCGCGCTCTGCGTCACAACCTGCAACGCCTGCGTGAACTGGCACCTGCCAGCAAACTGGTTGCAGTCGTGAAAGCGAACGCTTACGGACACGGTCTTCTTGAGACCGCGCGAACGCTCCCCGATGCTGACGCCTTTGGCGTCGCCCGTCTCGAAGAAGCCCTGCGCCTGCGCGAGGGGGGGATCACCCAGCCCATCCTGCTGCTCGAAGGCTTTTTTAACGCCGCCGATCTGCCGACGATTTCAGCGCAACAGCTGCATACCGCCGTGCATAACCAGGAGCAGCTGGACGCCCTGGAAAACGCGGTGCTCAGCGAACCGGTCACCGTGTGGATGAAGCTCGACACTGGTATGCACCGTCTCGGCGTGCGCCCGGAGCAGGCCGACGCGTTTTATCAGCGCCTCAGCCAGTGCAAAAACGTCCGCCAGCCGGTGAATATCGTCAGCCATTTTGCCCGCGCTGACGAGCCCGAATGCGGCGCGACCGAGCAGCAGCTCGACATCTTTAATACCTTCTGCGAAGGCAAGCCGGGGATGCGCTCTATTGCGGCGTCCGGCGGCATTCTGCTGTGGCCGCAGTCGCATTTCGACTGGGCGCGTCCGGGCATTATTCTGTACGGCGTCTCCCCACTGGAGGGCAAACCCTGGGGACCGGATTTTGGTTTTCAGCCGGTGATGTCGCTCACGTCCAGCCTGATCGCCGTGCGCGAGCATAAAGCCGGTGAGCCAGTGGGCTACGGCGGCACCTGGGTGAGCGAGCGCGATACCCGTCTCGGCGTGGTGGCGATGGGCTATGGTGACGGTTATCCCCGCGCCGCGCCGTCCGGTACACCGGTGCTGGTCAACGGCCGGGAAGTGACGATTGTTGGACGCGTAGCGATGGACATGATTTGTGTCGATCTCGGGCCAGAAGCGCAGGAAAAAGCGGGCGATCCCGTCACCCTGTGGGGGGAAGGTTTACCCGTTGAGCGTATCGCTGAAATAACAAAAGTAAGTGCTTACGAACTTATCACGCGCCTGACGTCACGGGTGGCAATGCATTACCTAGACTGACCACCATGCCCTCTCTGTTGAGAGAGGGCTGCCGTCCACACTCCACCTTCATTAACATCCCCCTCGATCTTCTCCCGCTTCCGGTTTATTGTTGAATTCCCTGCCTCATTATTATCCGGAGAACCATCGCGTGTTCCAGAAAGTCGACGCCTATGCTGGCGACCCCATCCTCTCCTTGATGGAGCGTTTCAAAGACGATCCGCGAGGCGATAAAGTTAACCTCAGTATTGGTCTGTACTACAACGAAGCGGGCATCATTCCGCAGCTGCAGGCGGTAGCGAAAGCCGAAGCGCGCCTCAATGCCACGCCGCACGGCGCGTCGCTCTATCTGCCGATGGAAGGCCTGATTAGCTATCGTCACACCATTGCTCCGCTGCTGTTTGGCGCAGACCATCCGGTGCTGGTGGAAAAACGCGTGGCGACTATCCAGACTCTGGGCGGCTCTGGCGCGCTGAAAGTCGGTGCCGATTTTCTGCAGAAATATTTCCCGGAATCCGGGGTTTGGGTAAGCGACCCGACCTGGGAAAACCACGTCGCCATCTTTGAAGGCGCAGGCTTCACCGTCAATACCTATCCGTGGTTTGACGATCAGAGCAAAGGCGTGCGCGTAGGTGCGCTGCTGGAAACACTGAGCACTCTGCCGGAACGCAGTATTGTGTTACTGCATCCGTGCTGTCATAACCCGACCGGCTCCGACCTGACCAACGACCAGTGGGACGCGGTTATCGAGGTGCTGAAAGCGCGTAACCTGATCCCATTCCTCGACATTGCCTATCAGGGCTTTGGCGCAGGGATGGAAGAGGACGCCTACGCCATTCGCGCCATTGCCAGCGCGGGCCTGCCGGCGCTGGTCAGCAACTCCTTCTCCAAAATTTTCTCGCTGTATGGTGAACGTGTCGGCGGCCTGTCCGTGGTCTGTGAAGATCAGGATGCTGCCGGTCGCGTGCTTGGGCAACTGAAAGCCACCGTGCGTCGCATCTACTCCAGCCCGCCAAACTTTGGTGCGCAGGTGGTGGCAGCCGTACTGGGTGACGACGAACTGAAAGCCGAGTGGCTGGCGGAAGTGGAAGCGATGCGCAAGCGCATTCTGGCGATGCGGCAGACGCTGGTCGATGTGCTGAAAGAGGCGGTGCCGGGGCATAACTTCGACTACCTGCTGCATCAGCGCGGCATGTTCAGCTATACCGGCTTCAGCGCCGAACAGGTTGACCGTCTGCGCGACGAGTTTGGCGTCTACCTGATTGCCAGCGGCCGCATGTGCGTTGCCGGCCTCAATACCGGCAACGTGCAGCGCGTGGCGCAGGCCTTTGCTGCTGTAATGTAAGTACTTACTCACACCTCTCTTCGATCCTGAAGAGAGGTGAATTTGGGTGAAACCGCGCAATGTGATACCCCTCTTTTTATGACGGTTTATCGATAAAATTCCCTTTCCTTCCCCCTCTGACGGGGTTATGGTCGATGTGTTTTTGACCAATCGCTCAAAATAAAAAATAACAGACTGAATATTCAGGGGAAAATATGCGCAAGATCACACTGGCGCTCAGCGCTGCCTGCTTATTGTTCTCGCTTAGTCACCCGGTCGTCGCTCAGGCCTCTTCACCCACGCCGCTGTACAGCGGTACAACCGCCGCAAAGCTGGCTGAACAGGCCCCCATCCACTGGGTTTCCGTGGCCCAGATTGAAAATAGCCTGATGGGCCGTCCGCCGATGGCTGTAGGCTTTGATATTGACGACACGGTCTTATTTTCCAGTCCCGGCTTCTGGCGTGGGAAAAAAACCTTTTCGCCTGACAGCGAGGCGTACCTGAAAAACCCCGCTTTCTGGCAGCAAATGAATAACGGCTGGGATGAATTCAGTATCCCTAAAGAGTCCGCCCGCGCGCTGATTGCTGTTCACCTGAAGCGCGGGGACCAGATCTGGTTTATTACCGGGCGCAGCCAGACCAAAACTGAAAGCGTCACCAAAACCCTGCAGGACGCTTTTATGATCCCGGCGGCGAACATGAACCCGGTGGTCTTTACCGGGGAGCAATCCCGACAGAACAGCAAAGTGGCTACGCTTGAGCAGAAACAGATCAAAATTTACTACGGCGATGCCGACAGCGATATCACCGCCGCCCGCGACGCGGGGGCCAGAGGCATACGCGTGCTGCGTGCCTCAAACTCCACTTACAAGCCGCTGCCACAGGCGGGTGCGTTTGGCGAAGAGGTGGTCGTCAACTCAGAATACTGACCGCATGATGCGGCGTCGTTTATTTTTTAATCGGATTTTCGTGCTTCGGGTTTTACCTTTCGTCGTATTGCTGCACACTTAGAAGGACTCATCCCGCTCAGAGGAATAATGATGACAATTTCGGAGATACTTCAGTACTGCATGAATAAGCCAGGTGCCGAGCAGAGCGTGCACAGCGACTGGAAGGCAACGCAAATCAAGGTCGCGGATGTGCTGTTTGCGATGGTGAAGGATGTGGAGGGGCGCCCGGCGGCATCGCTGAAGACCAGCCCGGAACTGGCCGATCTGCTGCGTCAGCAGCACACCGATGTGCATCCGAGCAAACACCTGAATAAAGCGCACTGGAGCACGGTTTATCTGGACGGTTCGCTGCCGGATTCGCAGATTTACTACCTGGTGGATGCTTCTTATCAGCAGGCGGTGGCGCTGCTGCCGGAGATGACCCGACAGCAGCTTTCGGTATGATTAATTCAACAGCGGTTTGAGGAAGCGGGCTGTGTGCGATGCTTCGCACTCCGCCACGGTTTCCGGCGTACCGGAGACCAGAATCTCACCGCCGCCGCTACCGCCTTCCGGGCCAAGATCGACAATCCAGTCCGCGGTTTTAATCACGTCCAGGTTATGCTCAATCACCACGATGGTGTTGCCCTGATCGCGCAGCTGATGCAGAACGTCGAGTAGCTGCTGGATGTCGGCAAAGTGCAGACCGGTGGTCGGCTCATCCAGGATATACAGCGTCTGCCCGGTGCCGCGCTTCGACAGCTCACGCGCCAGCTTCACGCGCTGGGCTTCGCCGCCGGAGAGCGTGGTGGCAGACTGACCCAGACGAATATAGGTCAGGCCGACGTCCATCAGCGTCTGCAGCTTACGCGCCAGAGCCGGAACCGCATCAAAGAACTCGCGTGCTTCTTCAATGGTCATATCCAGCACTTCGTGGATGGTCTTGCCTTTGTACTTAATCTCCAGAGTTTCACGGTTATAGCGCTTGCCCTTGCACTGGTCGCACGGCACGTAAATATCCGGCAGGAAGTGCATTTCAACCTTGATTACCCCGTCGCCCTGGCAGGCTTCGCAGCGTCCACCGCGCACGTTAAAGCTGAAACGTCCCGGCGTGTATCCGCGTGAACGGGATTCCGGCACCCCGGCAAACAGTTCACGTACTGGCGTAAACACGCCGGTATAGGTCGCCGGGTTAGAACGCGGGGTACGACCGATTGGGCTCTGATCGATATCAATGACTTTGTCGAAGTGCTCCAGCCCGTGGATCTCACGATACGGCGCCGGTTCCGCCAGCGTCGCACCGTTCAGCTGGGTTTGCGCAATCGGGAACAGGGTGTCATTAATCAGCGTTGATTTACCGGAACCCGACACCCCGGTAATACAGGTAAACAGACCTACCGGCAGGGTCAGGGTCACGTCTTTCAGGTTATTACCCCGGGCGCCGGTCAGCTTCAGCACTTTTTCCGGATCGGCGGCGACGCGTTGTTGCGGTACGGCAATCTGACGCTTGCCGCTCATGAACTGGCCGGTCAGCGATTCAGGCACTGCCATAATGTCATCGAGCGTGCCCTCGGCCACCACCTGCCCGCCGTGTACGCCTGCGCCTGGACCGATATCGATAACATGGTCTGCCGCGCGAATCGCATCCTCGTCGTGTTCGACCACAATCACCGTGTTGCCGAGGTTACGCAGGTGGATCAGGGTCCCGAGCAGGCGTTCGTTGTCGCGCTGGTGCAGGCCGATAGACGGCTCATCCAGTACGTACATTACTCCCACCAGCCCGGCACCAATCTGGCTCGCCAGACGGATACGCTGCGCTTCGCCACCGGACAAGGTTTCTGCCGAGCGAGAAAGAGACAGATAGTTCAGACCAACGTTGACCAGGAACTTCAGGCGATCGCCAATCTCTTTCAGTATCTTCTCCGCAATTTGCGCCCGCTGGCCCGCAAGCTTCAGGTTGGTGAAAAAGTCCATCGCATGGCCGATGCTCATGTCTGAGATGGTTGGCAGCGGCGTATTTTCAACGTACACGTGACGCGCTTCGCGACGCAGACGGGTGCCGTCGCAGGTGGCGCAGGAGCGGTTACTGATAAACTTCGCCAGCTCCTCGCGCACTGCGCTCGATTCTGTCTCTTTGTAGCGGCGCTCCATGTTGTGCAGCACGCCTTCGAACGGATGACGGCGCACTGACGTATCGCCGCGATCGTTCATGTACTTGAACTCGATGTTCTCTTTGCCGGAACCGTACAGCACCACTTTATGCACGGTCGGGCTCAGGCTGCCCCACGGGGCTTCGACGTCGAACTTGTAGTATTCGGCCAGCGACTTCAGCATCTGGAAGTAGTAGAAGTTGCGCTTATCCCAGCCGCGAATCGCACCACCTGCCAGCGACAGTTCCGGGTTTTGGATCACGCGGTCCGGATCGAAATATTGCTGCACGCCCAGCCCGTCGCAGGTTGGACATGCGCCCGCCGGGTTGTTGAATGAGAACAGGCGCGGTTCCAGCTCACGCATGCTGTAGCCGCAAATCGGACAGGCGAAGTTAGCAGAAAACAGCAGTTCGTCCGCCTTTGGATCGTCCATATCGGCCACCACCGCGGTACCGCCGGAGAGATCCAGCGCGGTTTCGAACGACTCGGCCAGGCGCTGGGTCATGTCCTCACGCACTTTAAAGCGGTCGATAACCACTTCGATGGTGTGTTTCTTTTGCAGCTCCAGCTTTGGCGGATCCGACAGATCGCACACTTCGCCGTCGATACGGGCGCGGATATAACCCTGGCTCGCCAGATTCTCCAGCGTTTTGGCGTGCTCGCCTTTACGCTCTTTAATGATTGGCGCCAGCAGCATCAGGCGTTTGCCTTCAGGCTGCGACAGCACGTTGTCCACCATCTGGCTGACGGTTTGTGCCGCCAGCGGAACGTCGTGATCCGGGCAGCGTGGCTCACCCACGCGGGCATACAGCAGGCGCAGGTAGTCATGAATTTCAGTAATGGTCCCCACGGTGGAGCGCGGGTTATGGGACGTTGACTTCTGCTCAATGGAGATGGCAGGCGACAGACCTTCTATATGGTCGACGTCTGGCTTTTCCATCAGCGACAGGAACTGGCGCGCATAGGCAGAAAGCGATTCAACGTAGCGACGTTGCCCCTCGGCATACAGCGTGTCGAAAGCCAGTGACGATTTGCCTGAACCCGACAGCCCGGTGACGACGATCAGCTTATCGCGCGGGATGATAACGTTGATATTCTTGAGATTGTGGGTGCGGGCGCCCCGAACTTCTATCTTATCCATTCACCTTTCCCGGTAGGTAGATACACGGAATGCCTGGTTTGCTTGAAGGACAACCGGCAGAAACGATTAATTATGACACAATTTGACCTGTTTGAATATACAGTATTGGAATGCAAATTCTGATTACCTGTGCAACAATGTAACGTTCGTGAGAACTCTGGAAGATGCTTCGAAACTATCGGAGTACCACGTGGAAATGGTACACTCGCGCGTTTACACTATTAAGAAATGTTTTCAGGAGACACGATCATGGCCAGCAGAGGCGTAAACAAGGTGATTCTCGTCGGTAATCTGGGCCAGGACCCGGAAGTACGCTACATGCCGAGTGGTGGCGCAGTTGCCAACATTACGCTGGCTACTTCCGAATCCTGGCGTGATAAAGCGACCGGTGAGATGAAAGAGCAGACTGAATGGCACCGCGTTGTGCTGTTTGGCAAACTGGCAGAAGTGGCCGGTGAATATCTGCGTAAAGGTTCTCAGGTCTATATCGAAGGCCAGCTGCGTACCCGCAAATGGACCGATCAGTCCGGCGCCGAAAAATACACCACTGAAGTGGTGGTCAACGTCGGCGGCACCATGCAGATGCTGGGTGGCCGTCAGGGCGGTGGTGCACCGGCAGGCGGTGGTCAGCAGCAGCAGGGTAGCTGGGGTCAGCCTCAGCAGCCACAGGGCGGCAACCAGTTCAGCGGCGGCGCGCAGTCTCGTCCGCAGCAGCAGTCCGCTCCAGCGCAGTCTAACGAACCGCCAATGGATTTCGACGACGACATCCCGTTCTGATAACAACAGAACCTGCGTTGCGCAATAAAACAAAAAACCCAGACATCGGTCTGGGTTTTTTGTTTCTGCCGTCGGGATCAGGTGTACATCATTGGCCAGTCTGGCGGCGTATGACTCATCACCTCAACCATCACTTCTTTCACGTTATGCAGGATAGTCGCTACGTCCAGCAGAGTGATCCCCAGTAACCCGGTTGCGAACCAGCAGGCCGCAGCCAGGCCCAGGCAGGTACTGACCACGGCCAGCGCGGCGTAATCCGCTTTACGAAATTGAATATTCAGCGTGCTGGCCAGAAACATCAGCATTGCACTCAAAAATTCCCAGCGCGCAAACAGAACGCCGGTGGTAATGGTTGCCATAAAACCGATCCTCAAAGATATCCGCCGCCGGGTATAGCGCGACGTTGCGCACAGGCTGTGGCAAACTGGCTATTGGCAGGCTCAAATTCACAATAATGAAACATTGTTTCTTGTTGCACAAGATATGTGAACTATATCACATTTGTTCTTTTATTCACCAGTAGGAGAGGCGGTAAAAACGTCCTTTTTTTGACCAGCTAAAGAGCAGGGGTATTGCAGGCAGCATTTCTTCAGCGCCAGGTGCCGTCAGGAGGGATGCCGAATGGGCAGGAGAGTGCGAACAAGGAGGAGGGATCACCGTGGCAGCAGTTGATTATTTATAAATCATGTCACTCAAATACAGGTTTTATTAGCCCAAATTTTGATGATGATGTTGTATTTTTTTCACCCTACCGTTAGTTTGACTTAATCAACGATCCTCTGCCGGGTTATCTTGAAACCATCCGTTCAGAATGGATAATTATTTTACTTAATAAAAACGGAACGAATACTTTCAGTTTGGCTTACGGACAAATATTATCGCCATAACCAAATATTAGGTTATTGAGGGTAAAAGTCTGTTGCTAACTTCGCATGATTCATGCAACGTAATCACCTGTTTACCAAAGCATCCGGCCTTCATCACTACAGGCACATAAAAAGCAGGGATATAGGGCGGAAATGAATCAAAGCGCGCGGAGCAAGGTGCTGAAAATAGCGGGGGTCATCATGGTGGTTTTACTGCCTGTGATGCTTTCGCTATGGTTTGCTCAGCAACGCGCCATCAGCGAAACCAGCAGCCATCTTCGCTCATTTGCCGAACTCGCCTTAGATAAAACTGAGCTGGTTATTCAGCAGGTTGATTTAGCGCGTAACGACGCCGTAAAATATGCGGGTGATATTTGTACGCCAGCGCATCGACAATATATGTTAAATATTGTTCGCGGCCGTCTGTACATTGCTGATTTAATTTATGCGAAAGACCGCAACTTTCTTTGCTCCACGCTAAGTACTCCGCAAAACGCCTACACCATCCCCGTGGCTAATTACACTCGCCCGCCGGATGTCTCCATCTATTATTACCGCGACACGCCGTTCTACGCGGGATATAAAATGACATATATGCAGCAAGGCAATTATGTGGTGGTGGTCAATCCGCTGACTTATAGCGAAGTGATGTCGTCCGATCACTCGCTGGCGTGGGGCGTATTTGACACGGTGACCAATACTTTTTTCTCGATCAGCGAACAGGCTAACGAAAATATATTACATAAGCTCGTTGATGATGATGAAGCCATCTTCCAGCATGAGGGGCGCTTTTACACGGTGGTGCAGTCACCGAAGCGACCTATCGCCGCAATTGTCTCGACCACCAATAAGCGATTTTATGCCGCTCTCTATCATCAGGCGACGTTAACCCTGCCGCTGGGGATGTTATGCAGCATCATCATTTTATTACTGTGGTCGCGAACGCGACGCGAATTTAATTCGCCAGGGCGCTTATTACATCGCGCGTTAAATAAACGCCAGCTTTGTCTGCACTATCAACCGATTATCGACATTAAATCCAATCAGTGCGTGGGAGCAGAAGCTCTCTTGCGCTGGCCGGGCTTTAACGGGCCGGTTATGAGCCCGGTGGAATTTATTCCGCTGGCGGAAAAAGAGGGCATGAGCGAGCGCATTACGGATTACGTGGTGGAAGAGCTGTTCAGCGACCTCGGCCATTTCCTGGCCTGCAACCCTCATCTCTATATTTCGATTAACCTCTCTGCCACGGACTTCCACTCTTCACGCCTGATTGCGATGATTACCGACAAGGCCCGGCACTATTCCGTGCGCGCCCAGCAGATCAAAATCGAAGTGACGGAGCGTGGCTTTATCGACGTGCCGAAAACAACGCCGGTTATTCAGGCGTTTCGTCAGGCGGGCTATGAAGTAGCGATCGACGACTTTGGTACCGGCTATTCAAACCTGCACAACCTCTACTCGCTGAACGTCGATATCCTGAAAATCGACAAAACCTTTATCGATACGCTGACCACCAACAGCACCAGCCATCTGATCGTCGAGCACATCATTGAAATGGCACAAAGCCTGCGCTTAAAAACCATCGCGGAAGGCGTGGAGACGGCAGAGCAGGTGACATGGCTGCATAAACGCGGGGTGCAGTACTGTCAGGGCTGGCACTTTGCGAAGGCCATGTCGCCGCAGGACTTTATGACCTGGCAGCAACAGCCTGTCGCAGCATCACTGGCGCACAGCCATTAGTTAAGTTGATGGCGATAATCGGTGGGAGTGCGATCAAACTCGCGGCGGAAGACGCGCGAAAAGGTCTGCTGCGACACATAGCCCAAATCCATCGCGATATCAAAAATAGGACGTTGCGTAGTGCGTAACGCCTGCGCCGCCAGTAATAACCTGCGCTGACGAATATACTCGCCCAGCGTCTGGTGCATCACCGCGCGGAACATTCTCTGCAGATACCATTTCGAATAACCCGATTTTTTAGCCACCACATCGATACTGAGCTGTTGATCGATATGCTCATCCATCCATTCAATAAGTGCGTGAACAATCTGCTGATGTGACATAAATCGGCCTCTCTGCGGGTATAGCTGTCGCTGTGGATTCGTGTTTTTATCTGCGGCCGAGTATAATTCCTCAAGTTAACTTGAGGTAAAGAGGTTTTATGGAAAAGAAATTACCGCGGATTAAAGCGCTGCTGACGCCGGGTGAGGTGGCTAAGCGTAGCGGTGTGGCGGTATCGGCACTGCATTTCTATGAAAGCAAAGGGTTAATTAAGAGTATTCGCAATGCCGGCAATCAGCGGCGCTACACCCGCGAGGTGCTGCGCTACGTGGCGATCATTAAGATTGCCCAGCGGATAGGGATCCCGCTGGCGACCATTGGCGAGGCGTTTGGCATCCTGCCGGAAGGGCACGCCCTGAGCGCCAAAGAGTGGAAGATGCTGTCATCCCAGTGGCGCGTGGAGCTGGACCGGCGCATTCATACCCTGGAGGCGCTGCGCGATGAACTGGATACCTGTATTGGCTGCGGATGTTTGTCGCGCAGTGATTGCCCGCTGCGTAACCCTGGCGACAGGCTGGGCGAGCAGGGGACCGGCGCGCGGCTGCTGGAAGAGGATTAATTCCTGCAACGCATAAAAAACTAAAGCGCCACAACAGAGCGCTTTAGTTTATTCCCGGTCTTTGTCTTTCTCTCTATCCCGCTGGTTCACAGGAGGGTTTCCCCCGACATCAACACCCCTCAGTCGAGCAATTTTTGGAGGTTCCGGTTTGTGCTGACAATTTAATTCTAGGCCGGGACCGCAGGTTTACCAGCTTTCAAGGGCAAAAACCTGGCAAAATTTTTTCGCCATGTTGTGCAGTTTTCTATAGTTAGTGAGTCAGCCTAACTGGAGATCACCATGATTACGGTCCACCACCTCAATCAGTCCCGATCTCAGCGCGTGCTCTGGGCGCTGGAAGAACTCGCTTTGCCTTATCAGATTGTCCGCTATCAGCGTGAGAAAAACATGATGGCGCCGGATGCGCTGCGTAAAGTCCATCCGCTGGGCAAATCTCCGGTGCTGGAGGACAACGGTCTGATCCTCGCGGAGTCGGGCGCGATTCTCGAATATCTGCAGGAAACCTACGATTCTGAATCACGGCTCAAGCCGCAGGAGCCCGAGCTTAAGCTGAACTACCGCTTCTGGCTGCATTACGCAGAAGGATCGCTGATGCCGCTGCTGCTGATGAAGCTGGTTTTCGCAAGCCTGGGCAAGCCGCCGATCCCTTTTGGTCTGCGATCGCTGGGCAAAGTATTGGGTCAGGGGGTACAAAAAGCGTATCTCAATCGTCAGCTGGAAACTCACGCCCGCTATCTTGAGTCCTGGCTGACGGATCATAGCTGGTTTGCCGGGGATCGCCTCAGCATGGCCGATATCCAGATGAGCTATCCGGTGATGGCGTTGCTGTCCCGAGGCGGGATCAGCGATCTCCCACATCTGCAGGCATGGCAGAAAAAGGTCGATATGCGTCCGGCCTGGCAGCGGGCGATCCAGCAAGGCGGTCCGTTGGAGATCCCCGGCGAGCCCTGAAAATGTTATCAAATTGCGCATTGACGATAACGTTTGCGCATCCTCTGTCTACTTCTTCGCCGTCCCGATCAAATTTTAGGGGAAAACGACAAAGTTAAGTTGAAAATGCCCGTGTTCAGGACGGATAATCGTTTGCTTTTATTTCACCACCCGATTTGTAAGCGCGAAGCTAAACGTTTGCTTTTTTATGACGCCCCCTGGTGGTCATAAATTTCGCACAAGGATATGACGTTTCGCTGGCCGTGGATTGTCCATCACGCTTACAAACGACGATTATCATTTTCAGGGGATGTTTTCTATGTCTACGCCTTCTGCGCGTACCGGCGGTTCACTTGACGCCTTCTTTAAAATTTCAGCGCGCGGCAGCACCGCGCGTCAGGAAGTGGTTGCCGGTCTGACGACCTTCCTGGCCATGGTTTACTCCGTGATCGTGGTGCCAGGCATGCTCGGCAAAGCCGGTTTCCCGCCGGCAGCGGTCTTTGTTGCCACCTGTCTGGTTGCCGGCGTCGGCTCCATCGTGATGGGTCTGTGGGCCAACCTGCCGCTGGCCATCGGCTGCGCCATCTCTCTGACCGCGTTTACTGCGTTCAGCCTGGTGCTGGGCCAACATATCAGCGTGCCGGTCGCGCTGGGTGCGGTATTCCTGATGGGTGTGCTCTTTACCATCATCTCTGCCACCGGCATTCGTAGCTGGATCCTGCGCAACCTGCCGCAGGGCGTGGCACACGGCACCGGCATCGGTATCGGCCTGTTCCTGCTGCTGATTGCGGCGAACGGCGTAGGTCTGGTCATTAAAAACCCGCTGGACGGGCTGCCGGTTGCGCTGGGCCATTTCGCCAGCTTCCCGGTGATCATGTCCCTGATTGGCCTGGCGGTGATCATCGGTCTGGAAAAACTGAAAGTGCCGGGCGGGATCCTGCTGACGATTGTTGGCGTCTCCATCGTCGGCCTGATTTTCGATCCGAGCGTGCATTTCTCTGGTGTCTTCGCGATGCCATCCCTGAGCGATGAAAACGGTAACTCGCTGATCGGTAGCCTGGATATCATGGGCGCGCTTAACCCGGTGATCCTGCCAAGCGTGCTGGCGCTGGTGATGACGGCGGTCTTCGACGCTACCGGCACCATCCGTGCAGTCGCGGGTCAGGCTAACCTGCTGGATAAAGACGGTCAGATTATTGATGGCGGCAAAGCGCTGACCACCGACTCCCTGAGCAGCGTATTCTCAGGCCTGGTGGGCGCAGCCCCGGCGGCGGTGTATATCGAATCCGCAGCAGGTACCGCGGCAGGCGGCAAAACCGGCCTGACGGCGATCACCGTTGGCGTGTTGTTCCTGTTGATCCTGTTCCTCTCGCCGCTCTCTTACCTGGTTCCGGCCTACGCAACGGCCCCTGCGCTGATGTACGTTGGCCTGCTGATGCTGAGCAACGTAGCGAAAATCGATTTTGCCGATTTCGTTGACGCGATGGCGGGGCTGATCACCGCCGTGTTTATCGTGCTGACCTGTAACATTGTTACCGGCATCATGATTGGCTTTGCTTCGCTGGTGATTGGTCGTCTGGTCTCGGGCGAATGGCGCAAGCTGAACCTTGGCACCGTGATTATCGCTATCGCACTGGTGGCGTTCTATGCGGGTGGCTGGGCAATCTAAGCTGTCAACTGCTTAAAAAGACGGGTGGCTCAGGCCGCCCGTTTTCATTTTCGGAACACATCTCGTTGCCTTATGCGTTACTCTGGGGACGATACACTGTGGCAAGATGCCAATGAGTTAAACGTACAGAAATCTCGCAAACAGGGAACGCATGGAAATCTTCTTCACAATACTTATCATGACCCTTTTGGTCTCCCTTTCCGGGGTAGTCACCCGCGTACTGCCCTTCCAGTTACCGCTGCCGCTAATGCAGATAGCCATCGGTGCTCTGCTGGCGTGGCCCACGTTCGGATTGCATGTCGAGTTTGATCCTGAACTGTTTCTGGTGCTGTTTATCCCCCCCTTGCTGTTCGCCGACGGCTGGAAAACGCCCACCCGCGAATTTCTTGAACATGGCCGGGAGATCTTCGGTCTGGCGCTGGCGCTGGTCGTCGTCACTGTGGTGGGGATTGGCTTTCTCATCTACTGGGTGGTGCCGGGTATCCCGCTGATCCCGGCGTTTGCGCTGGCGGCGGTACTGTCGCCGACCGATGCCGTGGCGCTGTCCGGTATCGTCGGTGAAGGGCGCATACCGAAAAAAATCATGGGTATCCTGCAGGGCGAGGCGCTGATGAACGACGCCTCCGGCCTGGTCGCACTGAAATTTGCCGTTGCCGTGGCGATGGGCACCATGGTCTTCACCATCGGCGGCGCGACCGTTGAATTCTTTAAAGTGGCGATTGGCGGCATTATTGCCGGGTTTGTGGTGAGCTGGCTGTACGGCCGCTCGCTGCGTTTCCTCAGCCGCTGGGGCGGTGACGAACCCGCCACGCAAATCCTGCTGCTGTTCTTGCTGCCGTTCGCCTCGTACCTGATTGCGGAACACCTTGGCGTATCGGGCATTCTGGCGGCGGTGGCGGCGGGGATGACCATCACCCGTTCCGGGGTGATGCGCTCTGCGCCGCTGGCGATGCGTCTGCGCGCCAACAGTACCTGGGCAATGCTGGAGTTTGTCTTTAACGGCATGGTATTCCTGCTGTTGGGCCTGCAGCTGCCGGGCATTCTTGAGTCGTCGCTGGTGGCGGCAGAGGCTGACCCGAACGTCGAAACCTGGATGCTGTTCACCGATATCGTGCTGATTTACGCCGCGCTGATGCTGGTACGTTTTGGCTGGCTGTGGACGATGAAAAACTTCAGCATGCGTTTCCTGAAAAAGAAACCGATGGAATTTGGCTCCTGGTCCACCCGTGAACTGCTGATTTCCACCTTTGCCGGGGTGCGTGGGGCCATCACGCTGGCCGGTGTGCTCTCCATTCCGCTGCTGCTGCCTACCGGTGACGTCTTCCCGGCCCGCTATGAGCTGGTGTTCCTTGCCGCCGGGGTAATCCTCTTCTCACTGTTTGTCGGCGTGGTGATGCTGCCGATCCTGCTGCAACACATGGAGGTGGGCGATCACGTTCAGCAGCATAAAGAGGCGCGGATTGCCCGGGCGGCAACGGCTGAAGTGGCAATCGTCGCTATCCAGAAGATGGAGGAGCGTCTGGCCGCTGATACCGAAGAAAACATCGATACCCAGCTGCTGAAAGAGGTGAGTTCCCGGGTTATTGGTAACCTGCGCCGCCGCGCGGATGGTCGCAACGACGCGGAGAGCTCGCTGCTGGAAGAGAATCTCGAACGCCGCTTCCGCCTGGCCGCGCTGCGCTCTGAGCGCGCAGAGCTGTACCACCTGCGCGCCACCCGGGAGATCAGCAACGAGACGCTGCAGAAACTCCTGCACGATCTCGATTTGATGGAAGCGTTGTTGATTGAGAAGCAGTAGTGCGGCCTGACGCCCTCACCCCGGACTGTACACCCGCGGGGTTGAGGGATCCCCACAAAATAATTGGCACGGTCTGCTCCCTCTCCATTCAGGGAGAGGGCTGGGGTGAGGGGGAGCATGCGGCTCCGGTGGTGGTTCCGTTCACTTTAAGTGTTGTGCTTCTCTGTCAGTCGCGTCACCCGTGAACGTGCCAGGGCGGCTCAATCGCCACCGCCCTGGCTACCCGGGCTCCCGGCAAGAAAATCGCCGCTTCGCGGTACCCTCAGCTTATTCCTTTCGGCTTCGGGTCGGGCGCGATCCTACATCCATGTAGGTCACGCCCTCTCGGCGCATCCCTGCGCCTTGCCCCGGCCTACAGGAAGCGCTTCGGCGATTTTCAGCCGGACAAGGTAGTCGCTGTAAGTCTCTTATTATCCTGCAATTATTCCATTGCTTTAAGGATAAGAAAATTACTGGGGATTCCTGAGCCCGCGAGGAGAGAGAGAAGACATCAAAAACGGTAACCCGGTGGTTACCGTTTTGCTTTTACCTTGAAACCCAAAACCCCTCACAGCACTTGAGCCACGCCTGGGCGCTGTGCGACAGATAGACCCCCTCCCGCCAGATCATCCCCAGCTGCCAGTGCAGATCGCTCTGCAGCGGGATCCAGCGCAGCGTGTTTTTATCCAGCCGCTCGCAGATGGGCTGTGGCAATATCGCAATCCCTACCCCTGCCTGCACCATTGCCGCCAGAAAGTCCCACTGCCCACTGCGCACTGCGATGCGCGGTTTGACGCCGTGCTGGCTGAAGAGCTGCATCAGCTGGCGGCTGAGGGCAAAATCTTCGTTGTAGATCAGTAACGGGTGCTCGGCCAGCAGCTCAGGATTGATAGTGTCGAGCGACAACCAGTTGCCGGAGCGCGGTACCAGCACGCACAGGGGATGGCTGAACAGCGGCAGTGCCGTCAGACCGCTGTCCTCCTCCACCGGGAGGGCGGTCATCGCCAGATCCAGCTCGCCGTTGATCACCGCCTGCTGGACGGTTAAGCCGCCAAATTCAGAAATTTTTAGCTCCACGCCGGGATAGCGCTGGCGAAACAGGCCGATGGGTCCGGCCATCATCATCCCCACCATCGGCGGGATCCCGAGGCGCAGTATCCCCTTGTTGAGGTGGTTGATGTCGCCAAGCTCGGCCTCCAGCTGGCGAAACTCCGCGAGGATCGCCAGCCCGCGCTCAAACACCACCCGGCCGGTGTCGGTTAACAGCAGCTTGCGTCCGTCGCGGATCAGCAGGGTGCAGTTGAGCTCATCTTCGAGGTTTTTCAGCATCTTGCTGATGGTGGGTTGGGTGACAAATAGCTTCTCCGCTGCGCGGGTAAAACTCTGCTGACGAAACACTTCGACAAAGTAACGCAGCGTTCTTATGTCCATGATTATTCCTCGAAACTATACCTTTGATGATTTTAATTCATTTCTGTCAGCTACGTGCGCTCACTATACTGGCGCCTCGTCTCATTTTAAGGAATTCACCATGACCGTGGCGTCAGTTCGCGTTACGCCTGCCGTTGTGCAACGACTCCAGGTACCGGTTCAGGTACTGCTGTACGCGGCTCTTTTCGTCTTTGCTGAATACCTTGTCGACTGGCTGCATCTCCCGCTCCCGGCCAATCTGGTGGGGATGGTGCTGATGTTCAGCCTGATCCTGTGCCGTATTATCCCCCTGCGCTGGGTGCGGGCCGGTTCCCGCTGGCTGCTGGCCGAAATGCTGCTGTTTTTTGTCCCGGCGGTGGTGGCGGTGGTGAATTATGCCCAGCTGTTGCTGGTGGATGGCTGGCGCATCTTCGCGGTGATCGCCCTGAGCACCCTGATGGTGCTGGGCTCTACCGCGTGGGTGGTGGATAAAGTCTACCGCTTTGAAATCCGCAGACAGAAGCATGACTAACTTTCAGATTAGCGTGCTGTGCCTGGCCGTTACCCTGGTGCTCTACTTCGCCAATAAACGTCTGTATCGCCGTTTCCCAAAGCTGCCGCTGATGCCGCTGGTCCTTACGCCGCTGTTACTGGTGATGATGCTGGTTTGGGGGCATATCTCCTGGCAGAACTATATCGGCGAATCGCACTGGCTGCTGTGGCTGCTCGGCCCGGCAACCATCGCCTTTGCCGTACCGGTGTATGACAATCTCGCCATCATCAAACGCCACTGGATGTCGCTCTCTGCTGGTGTATTAACGGCAACCGTGGTGGCGGTGACCAGCTCCGTGTGGCTGGCGCGGCTGTTTACCCTGTCGGATGAGATCCAGCGTAGCCTGGCGGTGCGCTCCGTGACCACGCCGTTTGCGCTGGCGGCGGCAAAACCGCTCGGCGGACAGCCGGATCTGGTGGCCCTGTTCGTGGTGGTGACCGGGGTATTTGGCATGGCGGTGGGGGATATGCTGTTTTTGCGCCTCGCCATCCGTGAAGGGATGGCGAAAGGCGCCGGGTTTGGTGCGGCATCTCACGGCGCGGGCACCGCACGCTCTTATGAGCTGGGCCCGCAGGAGGGCGTGGTGGCCAGCCTGGTGATGATGCTCTCCGGGGTGGTGATGGTGTTGATTGCCCCGCTGGTGGCATGGATGATGTTCTGAGCCGCCTTATGACTAACGGTTCAGACGCCGCACAATGCGCTCCACCTGCTGGCGGAAATCGGCCGCCACCTGAGCAGGGGTCTGCTTGCCCTGGTCCAGTTTTTCGCGCGCGGCGGTGAACTGGTCGATCACCTGCAAATCCTCGATATACGGCGTGGCGACGACGGTGGTTTGCAACGACTGCGCCTGACGCAATCCGGCAATTACCGGATCGTTCGGGTCAATCACCCCTTTCTCGGATAGCAGCGTTTCTGCCCCCTTGTTGAGCGGGATACCGCGCTCCAGCCCCAGCGCCTCGACCGACTGGGGATCGTTAAGCAGGAAGTTGACGAGGATCGCCGCCTCTTTTGGATGTTTGGTGGATTTCGCCACCGACAGCATCTGCGCCGTTTTGAAGTACACACCAGACTCGGTGCTGCCGGGCTGCATGACGTAGTCGCCCAGCACCAGCTTCGCCGGCGGGGTCATGTTGTTGGCGAACATACGGATGGTGATGTTCCAGGTGAACAGGCCGCCCCATTCGCCGTTAATCCACGGCTTCATCTCATACAGGTTGCCTTTGCCGTAAGAGGAGAGGGTCTTAGGTGATGGCAACACATGATCGTCGCTCAGGCGTTTCACAAAGCTGAAGGCCTCGGACCACTGCGCCTCGTTCCAGGCAAAGGTGCCGTCGCTGTTGAACATCGGCTTCTGATGCGTCTGCATCATGTACGCATTGAGCAGCAGAATGACGTCCTGATCGACCATGGCGTAAGGGTAATAGTTGTTGCCGAGCTTTTGCTGGAACACTTTCCCGGCGGCAAAGAACTCATCCCAGTTTTTCGGGTACGCCAGCCCGGCTTTTTGCCAGGTGAGATCGTTGTAGTAAAACACCGGCGCGTTGACCGAGATCGGCAGGCCGTTGAGCTTGCCTTTGATGGTGGTGGATTGCAGATCGTTGGCCTGATACTGGCTTAAATCCAGCCCCGCTTTCAGCTTATCAAGATCGTAATAGCCGTCGCCGTTTTTGGAAAAGAGGATCAGCCACGGCCAGTTGGTTTGCATCACGTCCGGCTCGGTGCCGCTGGCCATCTGGGTGGTCAGGCGCGAAAGGTGCCCGTCCCAGCCGGTATATTCGGCCTTCACTTTGATATCCGGATGCGTCTTCTCAAAAGCCTCCAGCGCCTTCAGCGTGGCCTGATGGCGGCTGTTGCCCCCCCACCACGACATGCGTAACTCAACGGGCTGCGCCCAGGCAGCGGTACAGGAAAATAACAGCGATGCGATGACACCTGATACGAGTTTACTCATTATTGTCTCCAGGACTTTTATTATTAAACAGGTGAGTAACGGCTCAATACTGACCCCTCTCCGGCGCAGCCCTCTGCCGCGCCGGGATACGGTACTTAAGGTTTCGCCAGGCGCGACACCAGCTCAAACTCCTTAAAATTCACCGGACGCTGCTGCTGCATCGAGATATTGCCCGCAATCCCGGTGAGGATCGACATCGCCCCCGCGCGATGGTCGGCCGCCCGCTGCAGCGGGTCGTTGCCAGGCTGGCCGAACAAATCGGCCAGCATCGCGTTATCGCCGCCGCCGTGGCCGCCTTCCCCAAGGTTAAATTCTGCTTTCCAGGGTTCGGCAAACATCGGGAAGACGGTGATATCGCAGGCTTCCAGGCTGCCCTCTTCGGCGCGTTTCCCCCCGGCGTTGACGTAGGACTTCTCGACAATTTTCATCTCCAGACGGCCTTCGGTACCGTTAAAGACCACGTTCAGCCCTTCCCACGGCAGGTAGGCGTTCAGGGAGTAGGTCAGCTGCACCTGATTCTGGTATTTCACCAGCACCGACATCGTGTCTTCGATGGTGATACCGTCGCTGAACACGCTCTGGTCGCGGAAGTAGTTATCTTCATGCTCGGCGTCCAGATACAGCGCTTTAAGCTGGGCGTTGTCCGCCATATGCAGCGCGAACGGGTCATCTTGCGCTTCGGCAAAGCCGTGGGCGCGTGGGTAGAACTGCGTCACCCCGCGCTTCTCGGCGTTCTCTTTGCCGTAGAACTGCAGGCTACCTTCGGCGTAAACGCGTTCCGGGTAGCTGCCGAGCCAGAAGTTCATCAGGTCAAAGTGGTGGGTGGATTTATGCACCAGCAGGCCGCCGCTGTTGCGTTTTTCACGGTGCCAGCGGCGGAAGTAGTCCGCGCCGTGCTCGGTATTCAGCAGCCACTCAAAGTGAACGGAGGTGACGTTGCCAATTGCGCCCTGCATCAGCAGCTCGCGCACTTTGCTGTGGTGCGGGGCGTAGCGGTAGTTAAAGGCTACGCGCACGGTGTGGCCGGTCGCTTCGATGGCGTCGAGAATGCGCAGGGCGCGCTGTTCATCGATGGTCATCGGTTTTTCGGTGATCACATCGCAGCCCGCGTGCAGGGCGCGGACGATATAGTCATCGTGGGTGCGGTCCATGGTGGTGACGATGACAATATCCGGCCGCGTTTCGCGGATCATCTCTGCAAACTGCGCCGCTTTCCAGGTGGAGACCGGCTCCGCGCCTTCGTTTTTTAACAGTTGGTTGGCGTAGTCCATTCGTGTCTGATTAGTATCGCAAAATGCGACCATTCTGGCATTATCACGCCAGGCACCACCGATGGCGGAAATATATAAACCGGCACGACCCCCGGTACCGACTAATGCATATTTTTTCATGGCATCCTCAATTAAGATATCAACACAAATAGCAGCAAGGTGACGCCATGAAACGTATTCCGCATCAACTGATGGAGCTGAACAGCACTTTTATCTGGCACTGGCCCTGGTTTATTCAGGGCGTTAAAAGCGCGAAACAGCATGGTTTCACTGGGATCATCCTGCACCAACAGGAACTGCTTTCTGTTCTTGCGACGCCCTCGCCGTTAAGTCAGAAACTTAACGTCGAGAACTTAATTCATCAGCAACATTACGCGTTGCAGTATTTAAAACGCGTCGACCGTTATCTGGCGGACAATAATTTATCGTTCTGGCTGCAGGGTGAAGCCGCGCCGAATGACGACATTATTAAGCGTAAATTTCCCGAACTGACCTTCGATGAAAAAAGCGCCCCGGATTTCTGGCAGCATTTCTATTCGGCAATATTGCATCCGCTATTACATTCGCTGCCGCATCTCAGCGGACTTATTCTCAGCCTGACGACGCCGGGCTTTCAGACCACCCGCTGGCAGCAAAGCCTGCATGATGTCTGGAGCCTGCTGCGCGGCCAGGGCAAAAAGCTGGTGCTGCGCGACTTTATCGATGACAGTTGGCCGCGACAGCAGCTGTCCAACATTCTGGCGACCTTGCCGGACGACGTGCGCGCCTCAATCAAAGCCACGGAGCTGGATTACCACCCCGGTTTTGCCAACCATCCCCACATCGCCACGCTGCCGGGGCATAAAAAGTGGATCGAGTACGATCTCTTCGGCACCGGCTACGGCTGGACCGCGCTGCCATGCTATCTGGCCGATGAAATCAGCGGCCGCTTAAGCTGGGCGCTGAGCGCCGCAGAAAACGAAGTTGAAGCCGTGACCTCGCGCGTTAGCTGGCAGTGGCTGCCCGACAGCCGGGTTATGGATTCCGCCAACGCTATCAATCTGTTCGGCCTGACCGCCGCCAACCAGACCGCCGATTCGACGCTGCCCACTCCCTTTGAGCGCTGGGCCGAACATCATCAGCTTGGCTTTCGATCCCTGCAGGATAAACATCAGCTCGATGCGATCCTGCGTGCCAGCTACGACTGGCTGTGTAAAACACCCAACTTCCTCGGGCGACGGCTGCACTATCAAAGCCAGATCCCCGAGAGCGTGGCCCAGGCGCAGCTGCTGCTGCATATGGACACCCGCAGTGCCAACTGGATGCACGCCTGGCAGCCGCTGATGCCCACCGACGATCCTGCGCTGGGTAAAGAGCAGCGCGAGCGGGTGGCGCTGGAAAAAGAGGCCGCCTGCTTCCTGGCGTCGCGCACGGTGCTAAACCTGCGTGAACTGATGCCGCGGATAACTTGCCCGGACGACACGCTGGAGATCCTGCTGGCCGCCTGGCGCAGCGCCGAAATCTACAGCCAGATGTTCTCCCATGTCGCCGCTGCGATGACCGATGTCCTGTGGCTCGACCATTACGGCGCTGACAGCCTGTCTGCTGATACCCTGTCGCAGCATCAGCAACAATTACTGCGCTACTCCGATACCCTCGAACGCTGGCTGGTGAACCCGCCCGCCAACGGCCCGCTGTTTCTGCCGCTGCTGCTGAATCCCGAACGCCTGAACCGTTTCGCCCGCAGCCTGAGCAAGTCGCTGTGATATAAGAATAAAAACTGTGGCCGGAGTTGTCTGTACGGGGGGCAGAGCGAAAGCTGAGGATTGGCGTGAAAACCGGGAAAGTGTGATGGCCTTTGCGAATCACAGATAAAGCTTGTGATACGCATCGGCTTTTTTGGTTCCGGTGACGTGATAAACGTCACCAGAAGGGGAAAAAAGTGTGATCCCCGACCAGCGGCCGGGGAGGGGGATTAGTGTGCGCGGCCCTGCTCGACACCCAGACCGGTTTGCGAGCGGATAAACTGGGCGCGGAACTGACCACGCTCCAGGTTGCCTGCCGGGGAGTTATCGGTAGCCGAGAAGAACCAGATCCCGATAAACGCCACCGCAATGGAGAACAGCGCCGGGTATTCATACGGGAAGATGGCCGTGGCATGACCGAGGATTTTCACCCAGATGGTCGGACCGAGCACCATCAGGATCACTGCCGTGAGCAGGCCCAGCCAGCCGCCAATCATCGCCCCACGGGTGGTCAGTTTTGACCAGTACATGGAGAGCAAAATGATCGGGAAGTTACAGCTCGCCGCAATCGAGAAGGCCAGACCCACCATAAAGGCGATGTTCTGATTCTCGAACAGGATCCCCAGCAGGATCGCCACTACGCCCAGCACCAGCACGGTGATTTTGGAGACGCGCAGTTCATCACGCTCGCTGGCACCTTTACGGAACACGTTGGCGTACAGGTCATGGGATACCGCAGAGGCGCCCGCCAGCGTCAGACCAGCAACCACGGCCAGAATGGTGGCAAAAGCGACCGCCGAGATAAAGCCGAGGAACAGGTTGCCGCCCACTGCATCGGCCAGATGGACCGCTGCCATGTTATTGCCGCCAATCAGTGCGCCCGCAGCATCTTTAAACGCCGGGTTCGCCCCCACCAGCATGATGGCGCCAAAGCCGATGATAAAGGTCAGGATGTAGAAGTAACCCATAAAACCGGTGGCATAGAAGACGCTCTTACGCGCTTCGCGGGCATCGCTCACGGTGAAGAAACGCATCAGGATATGCGGCAGACCGGCAGTACCGAACATCAGACCAAGACCAAGCGACAGCGCGGATATCGGATCCTGCACCAGCCCGCCCGGACTCATGATTGCCGCCCCTTTCGGGTGGACCGCCATCGCTTCAGTAAACAGGTTATTGAAGCTGAATCCGACGTGTTTCATCACCATAAAGGCCATAAAGCTGGCGCCGAACAGCAGCAGAACCGCCTTAATAATCTGTACCCAGGTGGTGGCAAGCATGCCGCCAAACAGCACGTACATCACCATCAGCACGCCCACCAACACGACTGCAACGTGGTAGTTCAGGCCGAACAGCAGCTGGATAAGTTTACCGGCACCGACCATCTGCGCGATCAGATACAGGGCGACCACCACCAGCGAGCCACAGGCTGACAGGGTACGGATGGGACCCTGCTTAAGGCGATAGGACGCCACATCGGCAAAGGTATATTTACCCAGGTTACGCAGACGCTCAGCAATCAGGAACAGAATGATTGGCCAGCCCACCAGGAAACCCAGGGAGTAGATCAACCCGTCATACCCGGAGGTATACACCAGCGCGGAGATCCCGAGGAACGACGCGGCAGACATATAGTCGCCAGCAATCGCCAGCCCGTTCTGGAAGCCGGTAATATTCCCGCCCGCTGTGTAATAGTCATTACGTGAACGCACGCGTTTAGACGCCCAGTAGGTGATCCCGAGGGTAAACACCACAAACACCAGGAACATCACGATCGCCTGCCAGTTGGTTGGCTGGCGCTGGACTGCACCCGTAAGGGCATCCGCCGCGTTGGCGGCGAGGGGGAGCGTGGCGGCGAGCGCCGTCAGGACTCTCTTCATGATACTTTTACCTCGCGCAGTACAGCCTTATTCAGACGGTCAAACTCGCCGTTCGCCCGCCAGATATACACCCCGGTCAGGGCGAAGGAGATCAGAATCACCCCCACGCCAATCGGGATCCCGCGGGTGACGCTGGTTCCCGCATGCAGTGGCGTCCCCAGCCAGCCAGGCGCAAAGGCAATCAGTAAAATAAAGCTGATGTACACAGCCAACATGATGATAGATAACGTGAAGGCAAACCGTTGCCGCTTATCGACGAGCTCCCTGTAGTGCGCACTATTCTCTATCTGCAGACAAATATTCTCATTCATCACAGAGTCTCCAGCGTTTTTTGTAGGGTAGTGGTTTTTATTATTCCCTCTCCCCGGAAGGAGAGGGTGAGGGCGAGGACATCAGACCCTCTCCCAGGGGGAGAGGGAGAAAAACGGTATTACGACGGCATGGCGATGGCTTGCTTCTCTTCAAGCAGTTTTTCCACCACACCTGGATCGGCCAGGGTTGAGGTATCGCCCAGGTTACTGGTATCGCCCGCGGCGATTTTGCGCAGGATACGGCGCATGATCTTGCCGGAGCGGGTTTTTGGCAGTGAGTCGGTCCAGTGCAGCACGTCAGGAGTGGCTAGCGGGCCGATCTCTTTACGCACCCAGTTACGCACTTCGGTATACAGCGCTGGCGACGGCTCTTCGCCGTGGTTCAGGGTGACGTAGGCGTAGATCGCCTGGCCTTTAATGTTGTGCGGAATGCCGACCACGGCTGCTTCGGCAATCTTCGGATGCGACACCAGCGCTGATTCAATTTCTGCGGTTCCCAGACGGTGGCCGGAGACGTTCAGCACGTCATCCACGCGTCCGGTGATCCAGTAGTAACCGTCCTCATCCCGGCGCGCGCCGTCGCCGCTGAAGTACATGTTTTTAAAGGTGGAGAAGTAGGTCTGCTCGAAGCGGTCATGATCGCCAAACAGGGTGCGCGCCTGACCCGGCCAGGAGTCGGTGATCACCAGGTTGCCTTCGTTGACGCCCTCCAGCGGAGTGCCTTCGTTATCCACCAGCGCAGGCTGGACGCCAAAGAACGGACGGGTTGCAGAACCGGCTTTCAGCTGGGTGGCGCCGGGCAGCGGGGTGATCATAAAGCCGCCGGTCTCGGTCTGCCACCAGGTATCCACCACCGGGCACTTCTCGTTGCCGATCTTCTTCCAGTACCACTCCCAGGCTTCCGGGTTGATCGGCTCGCCCACGGAACCGAGGATGCGCAGGGAAGAGCGGTCGGTGCCTTCGATGGCCTTATCGCCCTCGGCCATCAGCGCGCGGATGGCGGTTGGCGCAGTGTAGAGAATATTGACCTGGTGTTTGTCCACCACCTGGCTCATTCGCGCCGGAGTTGGCCAGTTGGGTACGCCTTCAAACATCAGGGTCGTGGCGCCGCAGGCCAGCGGGCCGTACAGCAGATAGCTGTGACCGGTGACCCAGCCCACATCGGCGGTACACCAGTAGATATCACCCTGATGGTAATCAAAGACATATTTAAAGGTGGTCGCGGCATACACCAGATAGCCGCCGGTGGTATGCAGAACGCCTTTCGGTTTGCCGGTGGAGCCCGAGGTATACAGGATAAAGAGTGGATCTTCTGCGTTCATTGCTTCCGGCTGGTGCTGGTCGCTGGCTTGCTCAATCAGGTCGCTCCACCACAGGTCGCGTCCCTCATGCCATTCCACGGCGTTGCCGGTACGTTTGAGCACAATCACGCTGTTAACGCTGTTCACATTCGGGTTTTTCAGCGCGTCATCGACGTTTTTCTTCAGCGGAACCGCGCGACCGGCACGCACGCCTTCATCGGCGGTAATCACCAGTTTTGAGCTGGAGTCGATAATGCGTCCGGCGACCGCTTCCGGCGAGAACCCGCCGAAGATCACTGAATGCACGGCACCGATGCGGGCACACGCCAGCATTGCCACGGCGGCTTCCGGCACCATTGGCATGTAAATCGCGACGACATCGCCTTTTTTGATGCCTTGCGCCAGCAGCACGTTGGCAAAGCGGCAGACGTCGCGGTGCAGTTCACGGTAGGTAATATGCTTGCTCTGGGTGGCGTCATCGCCTTCCCAGATAATGGCCGTCTGGTCGCCGCGCTCGGCGAGATGGCGATCCAGGCAGTTGGCGGCCAGGTTCAGGGTACCGTCTTCATACCATTTAATAGAGACGTTACCGGGGGCAAAAGAGGTGTTCTTAACCGTTTTATAGGGGGTAATCCAATCGAGGATTTTGCCCTGTTCGCCCCAGAAGGCGTCAGGATTGCTGATGGATTGCTGATATTGCTCCTGGTATTGCTCCGGATTGATCAGGCAACGGTCCGCAATATTGGCGGGAATGTCGTGTTTGTGGACTTGGCTCATGGCTTTTGTTCTCCTTGTTGAATGTTAATAATATGTCGCATAAAAGTTAATTACAGAGGGCTGGTCAGCTTTGTTTACTATTTGGGCGGCAGATCACGAGAAAATTGTGGAGTTCAAAAAATAAGCAAATGACACTTTCAAGAAAAATAATTGCCTAAAACGATTATTTACATTTGTGGATAAAAAAGGGTTTTTATAACAAAAGGTTATTAACCATGACTAATATAAATTAGCGTAATAACCTCATTTGTCAGTCAAATGCCTTGTTGTTAAAGGCTTGCGCAGCATGCCGTGCAAATGGTACTGATACGGCGCGTTAAAAAACCCCATAAATGAACGCAACACAATTCATACCCTTTCAGTATGTGTCGTCCCCGCCGTTTTACGAGTACGAACACTTCATTGAGGAAGTCTCTTGTTATGAAAAATTTGAAAGTCAGCCTGGCCTGGCAAATTTTGCTGGCCCTTGTGCTGGGTATCTTGCTGGGTAGTTATCTGCATTATCACAGCGACAGCCGTGAATGGCTGGTCGTGAATATGCTGTCGCCTGCAGGCGATATCTTTATCCACCTGATTAAAATGATTGTTGTCCCGATTGTGATTTCGACGCTGGTGGTCGGCATTGCAGGGGTGGGCGATGCGAAGCAGCTTGGGCGTATCGGCGCGAAAACTATCCTTTATTTCGAAGTGATCACTACGGTGGCGATCGTTCTCGGCATCACGCTGGCGAACGTCTTCCAGCCAGGCTCGGGCATTGATATGTCGCAGCTGGCGACGGTGGATATTTCGAAATACCAAAGCACCACGGCGGACGTGCAGAGCCACGCGCATGGCCTGATGGGCACCATCCTGTCACTGGTTCCGACCAACATTGTGGCGTCGATGGCGAAGGGCGAGATGCTGCCGATCATCTTCTTCTCGGTGCTGTTTGGTCTGGGGCTTTCCTCCCTGCCGGCGACGCATCGCGAACCGCTGGTGACCGTGTTCCGTTCTATTTCCGAAACCATGTTTAAAGTCACCCACATGGTGATGCGCTATGCGCCAGTGGGCGTGTTTGCGTTAATTGCCGTTACTGTGGCGAACTTCGGTTTTGCTTCCCTGTGGCCGCTGGCGAAGCTGGTTCTGCTGGTGCACTTCGCGATCCTGTTCTTCGCGCTGGTGGTGCTGGGACTGGTGGCACGGATTTGTGGCCTGAGCATCTGGATTTTGATCCGCATCCTGAAAGACGAGCTGATTCTGGCGTACTCCACCGCCAGCTCCGAGAGCGTGCTGCCGCGTATTATTGAGAAGATGGAAGCCTATGGGGCGCCTGCGTCGATCACCAGCTTCGTGGTGCCGACCGGTTACTCGTTCAACCTTGATGGTTCGACGCTGTACCAGAGTATTGCCGCTATCTTTATTGCCCAGCTGTACGGGATCGATCTCTCCCTGTGGCAGGAAATCGTCCTTGTGCTGACCTTAATGGTGACGTCGAAGGGGATTGCCGGTGTGCCGGGTGTCTCGTTTGTGGTACTGCTGGCAACGCTCGGTAGCGTAGGCATTCCGCTGGAAGGGCTGGCGTTTATCGCCGGTGTTGACCGTATTCTCGACATGGCGCGTACCGCGCTGAACGTGGTCGGCAACGCGCTGGCGGTGCTGGTGATTGCCAAATGGGAACACCAGTTCGACAGCAAGAAAGCGCGGGCTTATGAACGTGAAATACTGGGCCGCTTCGATAAGACGGCGGATCAGTAAGACAGAACCATCCTCTCCCCCCAGGGGAGAGGATGGGACATTACTCCCCGCTTAACGTCTCAAACTCTTCGCATCCTGTATCAAACCCTTCGCTACAGCTCAGATTTAACCAGTACAGCGCTTTCTGTTTATTGGGGGTGATAAACCCAACTTCCCCCTGCTGAAACACTTTACCCGCCCAGTACTCCGCATAGCCCGTGCGCGAGAGGGTGGAACTGCGCTTAAACCAGGTGGTGGCCTGGGCGTCATCCTGGGCGACTTCCACGCCGTTGGCATAGATCAGCCCCAGCAGCAGCTGCGCATCCACCGCGGCGTCATCCTCGGTGTTTTCTGCGGCTTTCTCCAGCAGGCTCAGCGCCTGCGGGTAGTCGGTTTTACCGGCCTGGGTATTCACCAGCAGTCGCGCCAGCATCACCGCGCCCGGCGCGCTGCCCGCCACCATCGCCTGCTGCGCCAGCCCCTTCGCCTGGACCAGATCGCCATGCTTAAACTTGATTTGCGACAGCAGCGCCATGGCGTCGACGTCACCGCCGGTGGCTGCTTTTTCGGCCCACTGTTCGGCCTGCTTATCATCGCCGGAGCTGTAATAGGTTTCGGCCAAATAATACTGGGCGCGGCTGTCACCGGCCTGGGCCTGTGCCAGGTACGGACTGCCAATCTCCTCGGCAAATGCCTGTGAGGATAAAAGTAACAACAAGAGATAAAGAGGTTTCATATGCTTTTTTCGTCTGGGTACATTGCGCGAGTATAAGCGCGGTACGAGAAGAAAAAAAAGTGTCTTAGTCCCTCAACATCTAATAAGCCGGGCGGGTGATCCCGCCCCTTTTTCCCGCTTTCCATTCATTAATTGTCAGCCCATCGCGGTTTCGCGTAAGCGGTTTTTGAGCTGGGTATACTCCTCGATAACATATTGCTCAGCGGAAGACTGATCGGCGATAGGTTCTACGCGCACGGCACAATATTTATATTCCGGCGTTTTGGTTATCGGGCTTAAGTTTTCCGTCACCAGCTCGTTGCAGGCGCCAATCCACCACTGGTAGGTCATGTACACGGCCCCAGGGTTTGTCCGATCGCTAACCTGAGCCCGGGTGATGACCCGGCCTTTGCGCGAATTGACCCACACCAGCGCCTCATCCTCAACGCCGAGGCGTGCAGCATCGTCGGTGTTGATCTGCACATAGCCGGGTTCATCGGCCAGCGTTGAGAGGGCCGCGCAGTTGCCGGTCATCGAGCGACAGGAGTAATGCCCCACCTCGCGCACGGTAGAGAGCACCAGCGGATAGTCAGCATCGAGCTTATCCCTCGGTGCCATCCAGTCGCAGGTGAAGAACTGCGCCAGCCCGTTCGGGGTGTCGAAGCGCTCTTCGAACAGGAACGAGGTTCCCTGGTCGTCCAGGGATTCATCCCGGCACGGCCACTGGATATACCCCAGCTCACCCATTTTGTCGTAGGTTGCGCCTTTAAACCCCGGGCACAGCTGGCGCAGTTCATCCCAGATCTGCTGGGTGTTGTCGTAGTGCATCGGATAGCCCATCCGGGTGGCGATCTCACTGATAATCTGCCAGTCGGTTTTCAGGTCCCACTGGGGCTCTACCGCTTTAAAGAAGCGCTGGAAGCCACGGTCTGCGGCGGTATAAACTCCTTCATGCTCGCCCCACGAGGTGGACGGCAGGACAACATCCGCCACTGCCGCGGTTTTGGTCATAAAGATGTCCTGCACAATCACCAGCTCCAGGTCATCAAAGGCTTTACGCACCGCCGACAGCTCGGCATCGGTTTGCAGCGGATCTTCCCCCATGATGTACGCCGCGCGCACCTCTCCGTGCGCAACGCGGTGCGGCAGCTCGCTGATGCGATACCCGGTATGCGCAGGCAGGCTCTCCACGCCCCAGGCGCTGGCGAATTTCTTGCGGTTTTCCGGGGACTTCACAAACTGGTAGCCCGGGAAGGTATCCGGCAGGGCGCCCATATCGCAGGCACCCTGCACGTTATTTTGCCCGCGTACCGGGTTGACCCCGACGTGGGCTTTGCCGAGATTGCCGGTCAGCATCGCGAGGCTGGTCAGCGAGCGTACGGTCTCCACCCCCTGCCAGAACTGGGTCACGCCCATGCCCCACAGCAGCGTCGCGGTTTTGGCCCCGGCGTACAGGCGCGCCGCCTGGCGGATCTGCTGTGCGCTGACGCCGGTGACGGCCTCGACCGACTCCGGCGTGTAGCCCTCGACTATTTGACGGTATTCATCAAAGCCTTCGGTGCGGGCCGCGATAAATGCCGGGTCATACAGCTTCTCGGCAATAATGACGTGGCCAATCGCATTCAGCAGGGCGATGTTCGACCCGTTGCGTAGCGCGATGTGCAGGTCGGCAATGCGCGCGCTTTCTATCCGGCGCGGATCGCAGACGATAATTTTGGCCCCGTTGTGCTTCGCACGCAGAATATGGTTTGCGACGATAGGGTGCGAATCCGCCGGGTTATAGCCAAAAATGAACACCAAATCGGTGTTATCAATCTCGTTGATGGCATTGCTCATAGCGCCATTACCGACCGACTGGTGCAGACCTGCAACCGAGGGGCCGTGTCAGACGCGCGCGCAGCAGTCGACGTTATTGGTACCAATAACGGCGCGGGCAAATTTTTGCATCAGATAGTTGGTTTCATTCCCGGTCCCGCGCGAGGAGCCGGTGGTCTGGATGGCATCCGGGCCGTACTGGTCCTTGATGTCGCTCAGGCGGCGGGCGACGTAGTCCAGCGCCTCGTCCCAGGAGACCGACTCCAGCTTGCCGCCGCGCGTGCGGCGGATCATCGGGGTTTTCAGGCGCGGGGTGAGGATCTGGGTATCGTTGATAAAATCCCAGCCGTAGTAGCCTTTCAGGCACAGTTTGCCCTGATTGGTTTTCCCTTCAGCGGCCTCTGCACGCACGATTTTGCCGTTTTCGACCACCAGGTTTATCTTGCAACCCGAGGCGCAATAGGGGCAAACCGTGATGACGTTTTTCATCGCTCTCGCTCCGGTAATTTAAAATAGGTGATTGTTTTTATTATGCCGTCTTAATGCCACATTCCTGTTGTGGGATCCCCCTGACTTTACGGGTGAATCCTGGTCAATACCCTGACGGAAAGCAGGCAAGGGGCAAAATCCGTCTCTCTTTCAGGGTGGGGATGTGACGGCGGTTGAAGATCCGCGAGGGAAACGCCGTTTTGGCTGGAGGCTTGCACAGAATGGGCCAGACTGATCTTTACCCCTTCAATGGAAACCGGCAATGAAACCCGCAATTCTGGTGGTTGATGACGACATCGCAGTCTGCGAGCTGTTACAGGACGTGCTCAACGAGCATGTCTTCACGGTTTACGTGTGCCATACCGGCCAGGATGCCCTGCGTCAGGCGCAGCAGGCACCGGAGATCGCGCTGGTGCTGCTGGATATGATGCTGCCGGATATTAACGGCCTGCAGGTACTGCAGCAGCTGCAAAAACAGCGCCCGGAGCTGCCGGTGGTGATGCTGACCGGGCTGGGCAGTGAATCGGATGTGGTGGTAGGCCTGGAGATGGGCGCGGACGATTACATCGGCAAACCCTTTAACCCCCGGGTGGTGGTGGCGCGGGTCAAAGCCGTGCTGCGGCGCACCGGCGCGCTGGCGGCCGAGCCCGCAGTGACGCGGGCGGCGGGGTTAAGCTTTAACGGCTGGACGCTGGATACCGCCCGCTGTGAACTGGTGGATACCCAGCGCAGCGTGGTTGCTCTGACCCAGGGTGAGTACGGTTTACTGCTGGCGCTCACGCAAAATGCCCGCCGGGTACTGAGCCGCGAGCAGCTGCTGGAGCTGACCCACAGCGAAAGCGCGGAAGTATTTGACCGCACCATTGACGTGCTGATCATGCGCCTGCGGCGCAAAATTGAAATCAACCCTCATCAGCCCCTGCTAATCAAAACCATTCGTGGGCTGGGCTACGTCTTTGCCGCCGACGTGCAGCACGGGGATCGGGCCGCCTAAGCCTAATGCTGATCAGTTAAGCATTGATGATTGTTCCGTTCACTTTATGTTCAGCAGAATAGAGTAACTTCACGGCACGTGAACGTGGAAAGGGGGTCACCGCGACCCCCTTTCCAATCCCCGCGGCCCCGCGACGAAATCGGTGCTTCGCACTACGTTCACCTCACGACCTCCTGCCTGCGGTCGGCTTAACTCGACATCCTGTCTCGCGTCGCCTCTGTCCGCCATCCCTGGCGTCCAGCCCTTGTCATCCGGTCTCCGGTTCGCCGATTTCAGCGGGGACTCAACACCCGTGCCCCATTCAGACCGCTGAGAAGGTGGAGGGAGCGTAAGTCCGGCTGAAAATCGCTGAGGCGTTGACCGCAGGCCGGGGCGAGGCGCAGGGATGCGCCGAGAGGGCGTGACCTACATGGATGTAGGATCACGGCCGACCCGAAGCCGAAGGGAATAAGCCGAAGACAAAATTGCCGGGAGCAATTTTGAATAGCGCTTGCGCTGGCCCCGAAGGGGTGAGCCCCATGGATGGGGCGAGTAATCCGCGCAGCGGCGATTTTCTGTGCCGGGAGCCGGGATTGTAAAGGGGGCGGCAACCCCCTTTACACGTTCACCGCAGCGCATCAGACAGGAAGCAGAGGATTAAGAGTGAACGGAACGGTTCCCCGCTTTCTTCAAAGGGTTTTGTAGTAAGTAAAATAACCAATAAAGAAGCGTGATTTTGCTTAACTGACCAGCATAAATCCTAAGCCTGGCGGTTTTCGTCGATAAACAGCTGCAGCTCCGGCAGCGTTTTTGCTCCGTCGATGGCGTTGGCGGCCAGCAGGCTGGCACGGGCGCAGGCGTGGGCCATCTGGATGCTCTCCTGCAGCGACAGGGATTGATGGCAACCGTATAAGAACCCGGCGCAGAATGCATCTCCCGCCCCAACGCTGCCGATAATCTCCTGCTGAGACAAGCGCCACGACGGGATCCAGATGCCCTCTTTCCCCGGCTCCTGACCCCATGCGCCTTCCGGGCAGTGGATCACCAGCCGCGCCTTCACCCCTTCCGCCAGCAGCAGCGCCGCGGCATCGGCAATGTGGGCGATATCCGGGGCATCGCTGCTATCACGCATCGGCAGGCCGCTAAATTCACCCGCCTCCAGCTCGTTAATCACCAGATAGTCGAGATGACGCAGGGCAGGGAGCACCAGCGGCTGGTAGCGGGGATCGCCTTTGCGCGACACCAGGTCGAGCGAGGTCTGATACCCCAGTTCGCGCATCTGTGCCAGCAGCCGCGCGCTGCGGGTGCCGAACTCCTCATCCGGCATATCCAGGCTGTCAAGCAGCAGCAAATAGCCCAGATGGAAGATCTTCATGCTGGCGTCGAGCCGGTCAAAGGCGGGCAGATCCAGCAGGCGGTTGGCCCCCGGCAGGTGGAAAAAGGTGCGCTGTCCGCTGGGATCGGTCATCACCTGCGACATTGAGGTCGGGGCGAAGGTGGTGCGCTGCACGCGCTGGCGGTTGACGTGATACTGGTCGAGCATCGCCAGAATGTAATCCCCGTCGTGATCGTCCCCCACCAGCCCGACGGCCTGTAGTGGGATGCCAACATGCATTTTGGCCAGCGTCAGCAGGACGTTAAGCGGGGCACCGCCGGTGGCGCGTTCGCTATGGGTAATCTCTGCCAGCCAGCCGCGCTCCGGCCACTGAACAATCTGGTGGACATGATCCACCAGCATATTGCCCGCGGCGATAATCCCCCGGCGTTCCATTACGCGAACCCCGCGCTGCCAAAGGTGCGCATCTGCGTCGCGACGGTATCGGTGATCGCCTCTTCGATGCTTAACAGCAGCTCGGCAAACTCGTCATACAGCGGCTGCCGGTTGGCCATCCGCTGTTCTACCGACGCCAGTGCGGCCTGCGACATCCCGGTATAAAAGTTAATTTTGTGAATGCCCAGCTCGATGGCGCGACGGAAATCGGCATCGCTGATCCCCGAGCCGCCGTGCAGCACCAGCGGCAGACCGGTCTGCTGACGGATAGCATCCAGACGAGCGAAATCGAGCTTCGGCTCACCCTTGTATTTACCGTGGGCATTGCCAATCGCCACCGCCAGCGCGTCAATGCCGGTCTTGTCGACAAACTCGCGGGCAAGCCCTGGATCGGTGAAAAAGGCTTCGTCGGCATGGCCATACAGCGCCCCGCCCTCATCGCCGCCCACCGCGCCCAGTTCGGCCTCTACCGACACGCCCACCGCGTGGCACATCTTCACCACTTCCCGGGTCTGGCGGATGTTCTCGTCGTAGCTGAGCGTGGAACCATCGAACATCACCGAGCTGAACCCTAAGCGCAGCGCCCGCACTACCGCCTCAAAATGCAGGCCGTGATCGAGATTGAGCACCACCGGAATGTCGTGCCGGGCGGCTTCGAATTTAACGGCCTCCACCAGTGAATCGAGGGAGACATACTTAAAATGCACTTCGGCAATGTTGATGATAAAGGGCGAGCTCTCCTGGCGAGCGGCGGCAAACAGCGCCCGCAGGAAGTGGGAGTCGAGGACGTTAAATGCCCCCAGTGCATAGCGATGTTCGCGGGCGTGGGCCAGCCCGTCGGCGAGCGAGATAAGCGGCATGATGACTCCTTAAGGGCGAAACAGGCTGTACTCGTTGCACAGCACCAGCACGGCAGGTTCGTCTTCTTCAATGGGGTTAAAGCGGGCGGTTGGCTGCAAAAAGTGGTTGTCGTGCTCGTCGTCATTCACCGAGGAAACTTCTCCCACCAGCACGTCGCCAAAGCCGCTTTCGCCCCAGAATGTGTGATACAGCCCGGGCGGCAGGCAGATGCTCTCTCCCGGCAGCAGGCGTATCTGGCTGCCCGCAATGTGCGTCTGGCGACAGCCGTCGAGGGTCACTGTGACATCGCCCTCGATCTTCTCTTCGTGCGCCCCGGCGTTCCACAGCTCGATAATCAAATTGCCGCCGCCGCGATTGATGATGTCCTCACGCTTGCGCCAGTGAAAGTGCAGCGGCGTGACCTGCCCGTCGCGCACGTGCATGATCTTTTCGGCGTAGCTTTTTTCCCAGGGTACGCCGTTGGGCGAACCGTTGCGCAAGGTAAAAAGGGTTAAGCCTTCGGCGGAGAAGTTATCCCCACCGAACGCGGTCACATCCCAGCCGAGCTTGAGGTCAAACACTTCACGCCAGGCGTCAGGATCCAGCTGCCGCCAGCGGGTCGGGGGGAAGCTGGCAAAGGGCGGTAAATGCACGTCGTGCATGGAGAAAAACTGGCGCGTGTGGCCGAGGATTTCGTTAATGTCGGAGCGTTTCATAGTGACTCCTTAAGTGATGTGCAAATATTACCCCTCACCCTAACCCTCTCCCCAAAGGGGAGAGGGAACCTGAACACCCTCTCCCCTTTGGGGAGAGGGCCGGGGTGAGGGGGAACAGGCCGCACAAGGCTTATTTCACCGTCCAGCCCTTATAATTCCCGACGTTGCTCTTATCGATCATCGTCACCGGGATCAGCACGGGCTCTTTCGGCGCTGGCTTGCCCTGCAGAATGCCGTAGCCAATCTCCACCGCTTTGGACGCCATTACCTGCGGATCCTGGGCTGGGGTGGCGATAAACAGCGAGTTCTCGCGCTTCAGCGCCTCTTCCGCATCCGGGGATCCATCCACGCCAACGATAAAGAATTCGCTACGCTGGGCCTGCTTCGCTGCCAGATCGGCCCCGATCGCCGTCGGATCGTTTATCGCAAATACCCCGTCGATCTTCGGATTGGCAGCCAGCAGGGAAGTCATCACTTCCAGCCCGCCTTCGCGGCTGCCTTTGGCGTTTTGATTATAGGACAGCACCTTGATATCCGGATGGCGCTTGAATTCGGTCTGGCAACCTTCCACCCGGTTTTGCACCGCAGACACCGGAGGACCGTTGATAATCACCACGTTGCCTTTGCCTTTCAGGCGGTCGGTAATGAGTTTACAGGCCAGTTCACCCGCCTGGGTGTTGTTGGAGGTGATGGTGGCATCGGCTCCTTCGGCCGCCACGTCAACCGCGATCACCACGATCCCGGCGTCTTTCGCCCGCTTCACCGCCGGACCGATCCCTTTCGAGTCAGCGGCATTAAGAATGATCATATCGACTTTGGCGGCGATAAAGTTATCAATCTGCGACACCTGCTGGCCGAGATCGTACCCGCTGGAGACCAGGGTCACTTTCACGTTATCACCCGCCAGCTTGCGGGCTTCCAGCTCGGCCCCTTTCGTTATCTGCACGAAGAACGGGTTCGCCAGATCGCCCACCGTCACGCCGATAGATTTCAGATCTTTGGCCTGCACAAACGGCGCGGAGGCAAGCAGTGCGCCAGCACACAGCGCGGTAACAAGAGGTTTTAATCGCATGCTTTTATTCCTCGTTCTGTAGGGTATTGTTGTTATGCACTTTGATGATGTCGGGTACGGTATTTGTCTATCAGCACTGCAATGATGATCACCGCCCCTTTGATCACCAGTTGCCAGAAGTAAGAGACGCCCATCAGCGTCATGCCGTTATTGAGGGTGGCGATGATCAGCGCCCCGACCAGCGTGCCGGTGATCGTGCCGATCCCGCCGACAAAGCTGGTGCCGCCGAGGATCACCGCCGCGATCGCATCCAGCTCGTAGCCGGTGCCTAAGTTGCCGTTGGCGCTGTACAGCCTGGACGCGCTCATCACCCCGCCAAGACCCGACAGCAGACCGCTCATGCCATACACAAACAGCAGCACCAGCCACACTTTGATGCCCGTCAGGCGCGCCGCCTGCATGTTGCCGCCCACCGCGTAAATATGGACCCCCAGCGTGGTACGACGCAGGATAAACCAGCAGATGGCGATCACCGCCAGCGCAATCACCACCAGCCACGGCACTGGCCCAAGGTAGTTATTGCCGATCCACTCAAAGCCGATACTGGAGTTAATCACCGTGGTGCCATCCGCCAGCAGATACGCCGCGCCGCGCAGGGCCGTATAGGTGCCGAGCGTGACAATAAACGGCGGCAGTCCGGCAAAGGCCACCAGCGCCCCGTTGATGGTTCCCAGCGCCAGCCCGAGCATCAGCGCCGCCGGGACTGACAGCATCGACAGCTCCGGCATCAGCGACACCACCATTGCCGCCACCGCGGTGGTGCCCAGAATCGAGCCGACCGACAGGTCGATCCCGCCGGTCAAAATAATGAAAGTCATCCCCGCCGCCAGTACGATATTGATCGACGCCTGGCGGGTGATGTTCAGCAGGTTGCTTTCAGTGAAGAAGTTGGGCGCAATAAAGCCAAATACCGCGACAATCAGGATCAAAATCGGCAGGATGCCGACCGTTTGCATCAGATCGCCCATCAGCATCTTTTTGGCAGAAGCGGATTTGGCTTCCTGCTGCGGATTGGTTGAGTGAGTCATGGTGTTACCGCCTGGTGATGAGAGTCGTTAACGCCGGTTGCCAGCGTCATGATGTTTTCCTGGGAGATGTCGTTTCGGTGCAGCTCCCCGGCGATGCTACCTTCGCGCATCACATACACGCGATCGCTCATGCCGACCACTTCCGGCAGTTCGCTGGAGATCATCAGGATCGCCACCCCTTTGCGCGCCATCTGGTTCATGATCCGGTAGATCTCGCTTTTGGCACCGACATCCACACCGCGCGTCGGCTCATCGAGGATCAGAATGCGCGGGCCAATCGCCACCCAGCGTGAGATCAGCAGCTTTTGCTGATTGCCGCCGGACAGCCCGCCCGCGCGCACCTGGGCATGGGGTACGCGGATGTTCAGCAGGGCAATGGCGTCATCAGAAATTGACTGCGCCTTCTTGCGATTCAGCATCCCCCAGTTGGCGTCGCGCTCCAGCGTCGCCATGGTGATGTTGTCCTGCGCCGCCAGTTCCAGAAACAGCCCCTGCTCCTTGCGGTTCTCGGTTAAAAAGCCGATCCCGTGGTCGATGGCGGCGCGCGGGGAGTGGATCACCACCGGCTCGCCGTCCACCTCAATCATGCCGCCGGTGGCTTTGCGCACGCCAAAAATCAGCTGTGCCAGCTCGGATCGCCCGGCACCCACCAGCCCGGCCAGGCCGACGATTTCGCCCGAGCGCACCTGCAGGCTGCACGGCTGAACTTTGCCGCCGTCGGTCAGGTGATGCACATTGAGACGCGGACTGCCGAGGGGGATGTCGCGCTCTTTGTTAAACAGATCGCTTAAGGGTCGGCCGACCATCATGCGTACCAGTTCGGTGGCGTTGAGCTTGTCGCGGGTCAGGCTGCCGACGTACTGGCCGTCGCGCAGCACGCTGACCCGGTCGGAGAGTTCATACACTTCCGCCATACGGTGGCTGATATAGATGATCGCCATCCCTTCGTCGCGCAGGCGCAAAATCAGTTCGAACAGGCGCTGGGTTTCACGCGACGACAGGGCGGCGGTGGGTTCATCCATCACCAGAATGCGGCTGTTACGGTGCAGGGCGCGGGCGATTTCCACCTGCTGCTGCTCGGCAATGGTCAGCTTCATCACCAGGTCGGTGGCCTTGAAGTGCGCCCCCAGCCGGTCGATCACCGCCTGCGCCTGCGCCGCCATGGTTTTGCGCTGCACCAGTCCGCCGCGCGACAGCTCGCTGCCCAAAAAGATGTTTTCCGCCACCGTGAGGTTCGGGGCCAGCTGCATCTCCTGGTAGATCAGGGTAATGCCCGCTGCAAGGGCATCTTTCGGCCCCTTGATGTGGAACGGCTGGCCGTCAATCAGGATCTCGCCACCGCTGGCGGTATACGCCCCGGCGAGAATTTTCATCAGCGTGCTTTTTCCGGCACCGTTTTCGCCCATCAGGGCATGGATCTCGCCGGGGAAGACCGTCAGATCCACACCCTTGAGCGCGTGGAAGTTGCCAAAGGTTTTGGCAATATTGCGCATCTCTAAAACCGGGGTCCTGCTCATGGCGGATCTCCTGTGAAGGTCGATATCCGCACTTCATCACAGCCTGATAAATGCAAAATGTCAGAAGTCGTTCATATTTGTCATAGTTATGAATAGTTAACGGGCGTCACAATTTTCCCCGTCATGGAGCCAACATGCCTTCACGCCGTCCCCCCTTTTTCGCCAGCGCCCGCGGGCGCCTGCTGATTTTCAATCTGCTGGTGGTGGCGGTAACGCTGATGGTCAGCGGCGTGGCAGTGCTGGGCTTTCGTCATGCCAGTCACATTCAGGAGCAGGTCCAGCGCCAGACGCTGGACGACATGACCGGCAGCATGAACCTGGCGCGCGAAACCGCCAACGTGGCGACGGCGGCGGTGCGCCTGTCGCAGGTGGTGGGGGCGCTGGAATATAAAGGGGAAGCCGAGCGGCTAAAACAGACCCAGACCGCACTGCGCGGTGCGCTGGAACAGCTTGCCGATGCTCCGCTGGCGCAGCAGGAACCGGCACTGGTGGCGCGGATTATCCAGCGCAGCAATGAGTTACAGCAAAGCGTGACCGGCATGCTGGAACGCGGGCAGCGGCGTCATCAGGAACGCAACGCGCTGCTCAGCTCTCTCTACCAGAACCAGAGCTATCTCCGCCATCTGCAGGACATTAACCACCGCTACGCCAGCAATGTGCCGGACGCGGGGCTGCTCAGCGAGATGGATCGGCTGATAGCGGCCGCCATCGAAACCCCTTCACCGCGTGCGACCATTCAGCAGCTGGATACGATAACGGCGATGATCCCCCGGCAGGCCACCCAGCCGGTGGTGAACTTCGTGCTGCCCGATTTCAACGCCGAACTGAACAAGCTCGGCCCGCTTTCCCGGCAGCTGGAAGAGAGCGATCTGGCGATCGGCTGGTATATGTTCCATATCAAGGCGCTGGTGGCGATCTTAAACACGGATATCAATCAGTACGTGGAGCAGGTCGCCGAGGCCTCGCAGCTGCGCACCGCCCAGAGCCATCAGGAGCTGCGCTCAATCAGCGTCTTTATCTCGGTGTTTGCCGTCCTGGCGCTGATCATTACCGCCTGTGCCTGCTGGTATATCTACCGCAATCTGGGCTCCAACCTGACGGCGATCTCCCGGGCGATGTCGCGGCTGGCCCACGGCGAACAGGATGTGTCGGTGCCTGCGCTGCAGCGGCGGGATGAGCTGGGCGAACTGGCGCGGGCGTTTAACGTCTTTGCCCGCAATACCGCCTCGCTGGAGCACACCACCCGATTGTTGAAAGAGAAGACCTCGCAGATGGAGATCGATCGCCTTGAGCGGCAGGGGCTGGAAGAGGCGCTGCTGCACAGCCAGAAGATGAAGGCCGTTGGGCAGCTGACCGGCGGACTGGCGCACGATTTTAACAACCTGCTGGCGGTGATCATCGGCAGCCTGGAACTGGTAAACCCGGATTCGCCGGACGCGCCGCGTATCAGCCGGGCGCTGAAAGCCGCCGAGCGCGGGGCGCTGCTGACCCAGCGCCTGCTGGCGTTCTCGCGCAAACAGTCCCTCAACCCGCATGCGGTGGAGATGAAGCCGCTGCTGGAAAACCTCGGGGAGCTGATGTGCCATTCGCTGCCCTCAACGCTCATCCTCGAGATCGAAGCACAAACCCCGGCGTGGTCCGCGTGGATTGACGTCGGTCAGCTGGAAAACGCCATTATCAACCTGGTGATGAATGCCCGCGACGCAATGGACGGACAAAACGGTGCGATCAGAATTCGCACCTGGAATCAGCGGGTGACCCGCAGCGATGGCCGCAGGCAGGATATGGTGGCGCTGGAGGTGATCGACCACGGATGTGGCATGTCGCAGGCGATCAAGTCCCAGGTCTTCGAACCCTTCTTTACTACCAAGCAGACCGGCAGCGGCAGCGGGCTGGGGCTGTCGATGGTGTACGGCTTTGTGCGCCAGTCCGGCGGGCGGGTCGAGATTGAAAGCGCGCCAGGTCAAGGCACCACCGTGCGCCTGCATCTGCCCCGCTCGACGCTGCAGGCGCTTCCTCAGCCGGAAGCGCTGGCCACGGCCACCGCGCCGCAAAGCGATCGGCTGGTGCTGGTGCTGGACGATCAATCCGACGTCCGGCAAACCCTGTGCGAGCAGCTCCACCAGCTGGGTTACCTGACGCTGGAGGCCGAAACCGGTGAGCAGGCGCTGCAGATGCTGGCGGCATCGACGGATATCGAAATATTTATCAGCGACCTGATGCTACCCGGCAGCCTGAGTGGCGCAGAGGTGATCCAGCATGTCCGCCAGCACTTCCCGCATCTTCCGGTGCTGCTGATGAGCGGTCAGGATCTCCGCCCGGCGCACAACCCACAGCTGCCGGAGGTGGAGCGGCTGCGCAAGCCGTTTACCCGGACGCAGCTGGCGCAGGCGCTGCGTAATGCGGCCAGAATTTGAGATTCCTCCGCTACTTCCTTTTGTCACACTTTATTAACCTGAAGCCAGCCCACCCTGTGAGACTGGCTTTATGAAATCGACATCCCTTCCTCTGTTTTTTGTGCTGCTGACACTTATCAACCCGCTGGCGCAGGCCGATCTTATTGACGACGCGGTGGGCAATATCCAGCAGGCGATCAATGACGCCTATAAGCCGGACAATAGCCGCAGCGATGATGACGATCGCTATGACGCGCGGCGCAATAGCGACAGTCGGCAATATAACGATCGTCGCAAACAGCTTGAAGACCGACGTCAGCGTTTAGATGAGCGCCAGCGCCAGCTGGATGACGATCGACGTCGGCTGGAAGATGACGAGCGCCAGTTAGAGAATGATTACGATCGCTAGCGGTCGGGCCCCTGGGTTATAACGGCATACGTTTGTGTCGTCTCGCCACGAAAGGGCAGAGACGGCACAATCCACCCCATCATCATTCCGGCCATTAAGCCAGGTCCGACCGACATCCAGATAAATGCTTCATCCATCGCGCTGATAAAAACCAGCCAGACAATTGACGCGATGGCTGCCCCAATCGCACCGCAAATGAGCACTCTCTGCCAGACACACGCGTAAATCCGCGGCGGGAGACAGGCCATTGCAATACCGGTCAGTAATGCAGGAACACCGCCGATAACCCATGTTAATACGATGAAAATGGGCAAAATACTGAGTATCTCCAGCAGGAACTGGCCAGGTGTGAGGGTAGTGCTTTGCATTTCCTTTGCGAGGGTGACCAGCCCCCCAATATGTGGCCCCAACAAAGCAAACCAGCAGGCGTGATGGATGATGCGGCGTGTTTTCGTCATGTAATGTCCCTCCAGGGTATTGATTCTGAAGGGGAGGATAATCAGCGTAAGTGAAGAGACGGTGAAGTGATGTTAATCCAGCACCAGCACCATGCCGTCGTACCCCGCTTCAATTCCCTCCGGCAGCGAGTTGTTCATCATCCACACGTCGAACTGATGGCTGATGTGGGTCAGGATCACCTGCGGGCAGCCAATCACCTCATTCAGTGCGATGACGGTATTGAGATCGCAATGGTTACGCGGGATTTCTTCGCGCGGTTCGTGGCTGCAATCAATCACGATGACCTGCGGCTGATTATTGAGTAAAAACTTCAGCGTTTTTTCCGGCAGTCCGGCGGTATCAGAGAGCCACGCTACCCGGCTGTGGGCGCTTTCCAGTAAATAGCCATACGTCAGCTTCGAGTGGTTCAGCGGCAGCGGCGTGACCCGCAGGCCCTGCAGCTCAAACACCACAAAGGGCGCCAGCGTATGGCTAAAATCCAGGATCCCCGGGTGTTTAAACAGGTCGTCACAACCCGCGTCGTCCGGCGGGCCGTACACCGGGATCGTCGCCCCCACGCCCCAGCGCAGCGGGAACAGGCCCTGGACGTGATCCATATGGTAGTGGGTGAGTAAAATCTGCTGAAAACTGCCCGCCGGCCAGTCGTCCATCAGGTGCGGGATCCCCGCGTCCAGCAGGGTCACCGCATCGTTGAATTTGACCACCGCGCTGCAGGGGCGACGGCGATACGCCTCCTGCAACCGCGCCCGACGGCAGGCCGGGCAGTCGCAGCCAAAGGCGGGCACCAGCTGTGCGCCGCCGGTGCCGGTCAGGGTGAGGGTCAGACTCATGGCACCGCCTTACAGAGGTTTGGTGAAGCGGAAGTGGCTCTGCGCATAGCCTTCGCGCAGATAAAAGCGGTGCGCATCATGGCGCTTCACGCTGGTGGACAGTTCCGTCATCTCCGCCCCGGCCTGGCGGGCTTCGTGTTCTGCCCAGGCCAGCAGCTGGCTGCCGACCTTCAACCCGCGCGCCTGGGGCATCACCACCAGCTCCTGGATCTCGCCGATCCAGTTGGCGTGATGCAGGTGGAACTGCATATGCAGGCCGATCATGCCGACAATATGCCCGTCCTGCTCGGCCAGCTGATAGCGCATATTGTGATCCTGCAGATTGGCGGCGAACCCGGCGTGAAACGCCGACCGGTCCAGCTCCGCCTGTTTGAGCTCGCAAATCAGGCCGTACACGGCCTCAACGTCCTCAGGGGTAGCCGGACGCAACGCACACTCAGGCATGGTTTTTCTCCTTCTGATGAATGAGTGAAAGCAGGTTGTCGACTGACTGTAGCAAACTTCCGTCGTTATCCAGTACCGGACACTGAGACGGCGTATAGCGGGCCGCGCGTTCCAGCCGCTGGTCGATCTCTTTGGCGTTCTCCCGGCCGCGGCTTTGCAGTCGGCTACGCAGGATATCCGGTGAAACCTGCAGGCAGACCGGCAGCAGCGCCTTCGCGTAGCGCGCCTGCGCCTGGGGCAGATGCGCGCGCGAACCGTTGACGACGACGTCGAATCCGGCGTGCAGCCACAGGTCAATCTCCAGGCCCACGCCATAATAATAGCCGTTGGCGTGCCAGCTCAGGGCAAACAGCTGCTGCCCGGCGCGGGTAAAAAACTCCGGCTCGCTCAGGGCGATATGGTTTTCGCTGCCCGCATTGGCGGCGCGCGTAATGTAGCGGTGCGCCACCAGCAGCTGCGGGTGTGACTGCTGGCGCAAGGCCGCCAGCAGGCTGTCTTTTCCAGAGCCGGACGGCCCCATCAACCAGATAAGTCTTCCCATCAGAACACCCGTTTTCCCTGACGCCAGACGTGGTCAATATGAATGTGCTCACCTTTGCGATGCGCCAGCACCAGGTCAGCCCGTTTACCTTCTGCGATGACCCCGCGATCCTGGAGATCGAGCGCCTGCGCCGGGTTGCTGGTTACCAGCCGGATCGCCTGCGGCAGCGTAAAGCTGTTGCCCTCGTCGTCGGCGACGCGGAACGCCGCATCCAGCAGGCTGGCCGGGTAGTAATCGGAGGAGAGAATATCCAGCAGGCCGAGGGTCGCCAGCGTGCTTGCCGCCACGTTGCCGGAATGCGATCCGCCGCGCACGATGTTCGGGGCGCCCATCAGCACGTTCATCCCGTGCTGGCGCGAGGCTTCTGCCGCCTCGAAGGTGGTGGGGAATTCGGCGATGACGCTGCCCAGCTGCTGGGATTCACGTACATGATCCGCAGTGGCGTCGTCGTGGCTGGCGAGGGCGATATGTCGTTCCCGGCAGATTGCCGCAATGGCCTGGCGGTTGGGCTGCGACCAGCGCGCCGCCAGTGCCAGTTGCTCCTCTTCGTAACGCGCCATCTGCTCGTCATTGAGGGAATATTTGCCCTGATAATATTCGCGGTACTTGTCGATATTGGCGAACTGTCGCTGGCCCGGGGAGTGATCCATCAGCGACACCAGGGTCACCGGCTCGCGGCCCACCAGCTTCTCGAACAGCGGCAGCGTAGTGTGATGCGGCAGCTCGCAGCGCAGATGCAGGCGGTGCTCTGCGCGGTTGAGGCCGCGCTTCTGCGTCTCTTCCACGGCGTTGATCATCTTCTCCAGATTCTCCAGCCGGTCGCCGCCGTCGCGCACGTCGCCAATCGCCACCGCATCCAGCACGGTGGTGATCCCGCTGGCGACCATCATCGCGTCGTGGCTGCTCATCGCCGAATGGGCAGGCCAGTCGACCTTCGGGCGCGGGGTAAAGAACTTGTCCATGTTGTCAGTGTGCAGCTCAATCAGCCCCGGCAGCAGCCAGCCGCCTTCGCCGTCCATCGCCTCTGGCAGGCGGCTGTGGGTTTCGGCAAAGGCGCGAATAACGCCGTCCTGAATATCAATCGAACCGTCGACGACGTCGTTTTCCAGCACCAGCTTTACGTTATTAATGATCATGCGGTGATCCCCATCGGGTGCAGACGATCCGCCACGCGATCGCGCACGGCGTCGTCGTGGAAGATCCCGACGATCGCTGCACCCCGCGCTTTGGCTTCTTCGAGCAGTGCGATAACCGCCGCGCTGTTTTTGCCATCCAGCGAGGCGGTCGGTTCATCGAGCAGTAAAATCGGATAGTCGACGATAAAGCCGCGGGCGATGTTCACCCGCTGCTGCTCACCGCCGGAAAAAGTGGAAGGGGCGAGGTGCCACAGGCGCTCCGGTACGTTCAGGCGGGTCAGCAGGCTGGCGGCTTTGGCGGCGCAGACCTCGCGCGGCACGCCCAGATCCAGCAGCGGCTGCATCACCACGTCCAGGGCGCTGATGCGCGGGATCACCCGCAAAAACTGGCTTACCCAGCCGATGGTTGTGCGCCTGACGTCGCGCACCTTGCGTGCCGGGGCCTGCACCAGGTCCACCCATTCGTCGCCGTGACGAATATGAATGTGGCCTTCATCTGGCAAATAGTTGGCGTACAGCGAGCGCAGCAGGGTTGATTTACCGCTGCCGGAATGGCCGTGCAGCACCACGCATTCGCCAGGTGCCACATGCAGAGAAGCATCTTTCAGCACCGGCAGGCGCACGCCGTTTTGCTGGTGCAGGACAAAGGTTTTACTGACGTTTTCTACGCGGATCATGTTGACCTCTTAGTTTTGCAAAACCGATGACACCAGCAGCTGGGTGTACGGATGGTGCGGGTCGTCGAGTACCCGGTCGGTTAATCCACTTTCCACCACCTGGCCGTTCTTCATCACCAGCAGGCGGTCGGCCAGCAGGCGGGCAACGCCCAGATCGTGGGTGACAATCACCACCGCGAGGTTCAGCTCCACCACCAGCCCGCGGAGCAGATCCAGCAGGCGCGCCTGCACCGACACATCCAGCCCGCCGGTGGGTTCGTCCATAAATACCAGCTGCGGATGGGTGACCAGGTTGCGGGCAATCTGCAGACGCTGCTGCATGCCGCCGGAGAAGGTGGTCGGCAGGTCGTCGATACGCGAGGCGGGAATTTCAACCTCTTCAAGCCACTTCTGTGCGGTGGCGCGGATGTCGCCGTAGTGGCGTGCCCCGGTGGCCATCAGCCGCTCGCCGATATTGCCCCCCGCCGACACCTGGCGGCGCAGGCCGTCCATCGGATGCTGATGCACCACGCCCCACTCGGTGCGCAGCAGGCGGCGGCGCTCGGCTTCGCTCATCCCGTACAGGGAGTGATCCTGATACAGGATCTCGCCATTTTGCGGCGCCAGACGGGCGGAAATCGACTTTAACAGGGTGGTTTTGCCGGAGCCGGACTCGCCGACAATCCCCAGCACTTCGCCCGGCCACAGGTCGAAGGAGACGTCGCTAAAGCCTTTGCCCGGCGCGTAAAGGTGGGTCAGGTTGTTGACCGAAAGCAGCGGTTTCATTGGCTGTTCGCCTCGCTCTGTTGGCGGCAAAAATCGGTGTCGGAGCAGACAAACATCCGTTTGCCCGTATCGTCCAGCACCACTTCATCGAGATAGCTGTGTTTTGAGCCGCAAATCGCGCACGGCTCGTCCCACTCCTGCACCGTAAACGGGTGGTCGTCGAAGTCGAGGCTCTCGACGCGGGTAAACGGCGGCACGGCGTAAATGCGTTTTTCGCGCCCGGCACCAAACAGCTGCAGGGCAGGCATCATGTCCATCTTCGGGTTATCGAACTTCGGGATCGGCGACGGGTCCATCACATAACGCCCGTTAACTTTCACTGGGTAGGCGTAGGTGGTGGCGATATGGCCGAAGCGGGCGATATCTTCATACAGTTTCACCTGCATCACGCCGTACTCCTCCAGCGCGTGCATGGTGCGGGTTTCGGTCTCGCGCGGCTCGATAAAGCGCAGCGGCTCCGGGATCGGCACCTGGAAAATCAAAATCTGATCTTCCGTCAGCGGCGTCTCCGGGATGCGATGCCGGGTCTGGATCAGCGTCGCATCTTCGGTTTTCTCGGTAGTGTTGACCCCGGTGACGCGCTCAAAGAACTGGCGGATCGACACCGCGTTGGTGGTGTCGTCTGCGCCCTGGTCGATGACTTTCAGCACGTCAGACCCGCCAATCACGCTGGCGGTGATCTGGATCCCGCCGGTACCCCAGCCGTAAGGCATTGGCATCTCGCGGCCACCGAACGGCACCTGATAGCCGGGGATGGCCACCGCTTTTAAAATGGCGCGGCGGATCATGCGTTTGGTTTGCTCATCCAGATAGGCAAAGTTGTAGCCGCTGAGATTAGCCATGGTTGTGCTCCCGTTGCAGACGTTTCAGCAGTTCAAGTTCGGCCTGGAAATCGACGTAATGCGGCAGTTTGAGGTGCGAGACAAACCCGGCGGCCTCGACGTTATCCGCGTGGGCCAGCACAAACTCTTCGTCCTGCGCCGGGCCAGCCACCGTCTCATCGTAGTCCGGGGCCTGTAGCGCCCGGTCCACCAGCGCCATCGCCATCGCCTTGCGCTCGCCCATCCCGAACACCAGCCCGTAGCCGCGGGTGAAATGGGGGGCGTCATCCTGAGGGGTGACGAAGCCGTTGACCATTTCGCACTCGGTCATCAGCAGTTCGCCGACGTTGACCGCAAAACCCAGCTCTTCCGGCACGATAGAGACATTGACATGGCCGCTGCGGATCTCTCCGGCGAACGGGTGGTTGCGCCCGTAACCGCGTTGCGTGGAATAGGCCAGCGCCAGCAGATAGCCTTCGTCGCCGCGCATCAGCTGCTGCAGGCGTGAGGCGCGCGAGCACGGATACACCGGCGGGGTGCGGGTGATGTCGTCAGGCTCGCTGCCGTTATCCTCTTCTGCCTTTGCCAGGCTCTGGTTCGCCAGCAGGCTAAAGACGTGTAGGGTGGTATCCTGCGGGGCATCGGCGGTTTTCAGGGTTGGCGCTTCACCATTCGCCAGCAGGGTGAAATCGAGCAGGCGATGGGTGTAGTCGTAGGTCGGACCGAGTAGCTGACCGCCGGGTATGTCTTTGTAGACGGCGGAAATCCGCCGCTCCAGGCGCATGTCGGCGGTATTTAGCGGCTCGCTGACCGCCAGCTTTGCCAGCGTGGTGCGGTAGGCGCGCAGCAGGAAGATGGCTTCGATGTTATCGCCGCTGGCCTGCTTGAGCGCCAGCGCAGCCAGCTCGCGGTCGGCGATGCCGCCTTCGGTCATCACCCGGTCCACGGCCAGGTTTAACTGCTGCTCAATCTGGGCCACGCCCAGCTCGGGAAGCTGGTCATCACCCCGGCGTCTGTGTTCCTGCAGCGCGTGGGCGGCGGCTATCGCCTTCTCGCCCCCTTTAACGGCAACGTACATCAGCACACCTCCACGTGGGTGGTTCGCGGAATAGCCAGCAGGCGTTCGCCGCAGGTCAGGATCAGGTCAATACCGAGCGGGAACGGGTGCGGACGTTCGGTCAGCTCATGAATGATGCACTCCGGCAGCTGCGGGGCGACCATCCGCTCTTCGGCGATCCCGGCTCCGGTCAGGCGCAGCATGCGGCCGCCGCTGAGGCTTGCGACCTGCAAAATCAGGGTAGCGCTGGTCTCCGGGGCCACGGCGCTGCCTGCGCTGAGGGCGTTCAGCTGTTCGTGACCGATCTGCTCGTTTGCCACGGCGAAGACGGCCAGCTGGGGCTGATCCACCCGCGGGGCGCTGGTGTGAAAGCGCAGGTTGGTGCTGACCAGATCGTTATTCAGCGCGCCGGAGATCCACACCGGGGTGTCGTTATCCGCCAGGGTCAGCAGCACGCTGGTGGTGGCGAGGTTCAGCGGCTGCCAGCCGTGCTTAAGCTGATGCAGTGAGACGATGACGCCCGGTTCGCTCATCGCTTTCAGCAGACGGCGAAAACTGTGCTGGGCGTCCGGCACGGCGTGGGTAAAAGCGGGTTGAAGGGTCATGCGTTGTCTCCGCGAACGAGCGTAAAGAAGTCGACCCGACTGGCGTTAGTTTCGGCCTGGCGGGCGGCAATGCGCGCCTCGCGGTCGGCTTCCAGCGGGGTAATTAAGGTTTCCATCAGGGTCTGAAAATGGGCGGTTTCCTGCAGAAGGGCGTCAATAACGGCGCACTGCTCGGCATGGTGTTTATTGCGCCCAAGCTGGTAGCTGTAGCCGAGCGTGCCGCTGGCGAGGCGCACCACGGCGCGGGTGAGGGTGGCATCACCAGCAAAGTAGCGTGCGCCGGTGCCGCCCATCCGCGCCTGGATCTGCACCAGACCGGTTTCAGGGACGCGGATAAGCTCATAAGAGGGCGCCAGGTGCAGCGCCTTCATGCGTGCGGCAAGGGCGGCAGGCTGGCTGTGGGCCAGTACGGCCATCCAGCGCTGACGGGTGGAGGTGTCGAAGTGCATTCAGTGCTCCATCGTAAATTCAATCATGTCGGCGCGGGTCAGGCTGACGGAGTATTCCGTCGCGTTGATCTCGCCGTCACGGTGGTTAAGGGTGCGTACGCAGAGCAGGGGGGCCATGTTGGGGATCTCCAGCACTTTGCTCTCTTTGGCCTGTGCGCGGCGGGCGCTGATCCGCGTCTGGGTGCGCTTCAGGGCGATACCTGACACTTCAAACAGAAAGTCGTGTAGCGATCCGCTGGTGAAGTTTTGCAGCACTGGCCACAGCGTCAGCTCGGCGAAGTAGTGGTCGATCTGGCACAAGGCGATGCCGTTGACACGGCGCAGGGTGCGCAGGTGCACCACGTTGTCACCCTCCTGGATCCCCAGCGCATCGGCGACGTGGTGGGAGGCCGGGCGCAGCACCGAGAGCAGTTTTTCGCTGGTGGGATGGCTGCCCTGATCGAGCAGATTCTGGCTAAACCGCGCCTGGGCGTTGAGCGGGTAATCAAACGGGCGCATCAGCACCAGCACGCCAACCCCCTGACGGCGCTGCACCCAGCCGCGCTCCACCAGCTGGTCGATGGCGCGGCGCAGGGTGTGGCGGTTCACTTCGTAGCGGTCGGCAAGCTGTTGTTCAGCAGGTAAGTAGTCGCCGCAGCGGTAGTGGGCGCGGAGTTCCACTTCGAGCTTTGCCGCAATCTCTTGCCAGCGGGTAGGGTAACTGGTCGGATGTCTGGATAAGTGCATATCGATCAATGCCTCGCTTATCAGATGAAGTGCTTACGCAGTCGTTGTGAGAGGAAATCCAGCAGGCTGACCGTCACGATGATAAGCACCATCAGGGCGCAGGTTTGCTGGAACTGGAAGCCGCGAATGGCTTCCCACAGGGTGACGCCAATCCCCCCTGCTCCCACCATCCCCACGACGGTGGCCGAGCGGACGTTGGATTCAAAACGGTACAAGGAGTAGGAGATCAGCAGCGGCATCACCTGCGGCAGGACGCCGTAAATAATTTCTTCGAGCTTGTTGGCCCCGGTAGCGCGAATGCCTTCGACCGGGCCGGGTTCAATGGCTTCGACCGCTTCGGAGAGCAGTTTGGAGAGCACGCCGGTGGTGTGAATAAACAGCGCCAGTACCCCGGCGAACGGCCCCAGACCGACGGCGACCACGAACAGCATCGCAAAGACCATTTCGTTGATGGCGCGACAGGCATCCATCAGGCGACGCACCGGCTGGTAGATCCACCAGGGCACGATGTTGTCGGCGCTCATCAGGCCAAACGGAATCGAGAGAACGACTGCCAGCGCGGTACCCCAGACGGCGATTTGCAGGGTGATGGCCATTTCGCCGAGGTAGTCCTGCCACTGGCTAAAGTCCGGCGGGAAGAAGTCGGCGGCAAAGGTCGCCATGTTGCCCGCATCGGTGTAAAGGGTGAGCGGGTTCATCTCCGCGCCCTTCCACGAGATAACAAGCACCGCCAGCAGTACGGCCCAGCTGATGAGCGAGAACCAGCTGCGTTTTGGCGGTGGGAGGGTGATGGTTTGCATTATAACTCCGTTGGTTTATGTCCCCTCACCCCGGCCCTCTCCCCAAAGGGGCGAGGGGGAAAAGGTCCCCTCTCCCCTATGGGGAGAGGGTTAGGGTGAGGGGTAGAAGCGTTACTGCACCACTTTATTCACGCTGGTCATGGCGCCCAGCGCGGCGGTCAGGCGGTCGAGATCGTCCAGCTGCGCCTGGATGGCAGAGACTTTGCTGGTCTTCTCTTCCTCCTTCAGGCCTTTGTTATCCTTCACGCCCTGGATCTGCTTGAACAGCGCCAGCTGGCGAATTGGCACCAGCTGCAGGTCGCTGGAGGCGCGGAACGGTGCCCAGCCCAGACGTTCCAGCACGGTTTTCTCTTCGGCCGTTTTGCCGTAGTTCATAAAGAAGTCGTACACCTTGTCCTTGGTGCTCTCGGAGAGGTTTTTACGCCATACAATCGGGTCACCTGGGATCAGCGGCGATTTCCAGATCACCTTCAGCTCTTTCAGCTTGTCCGGGGCAGACGTCTTCAGTTTGTCGAGGTTTTCGGTGTTGTTGGTGGCAACGTCCACCTGCTTATTGGCAACGGCCAGGGCGTTGGTTTCATGCCCGGCGTTGACCGTGCGCTTGAATTCGTTAGGGGTGATGTTGTTTTTGGCGAAGACGTAATAGCCCGGCACCAGGAAGCCCGAGGTGGAGTTCGGGTCGCCGTTGCCAAAGGTCAGGTCTTTACGTTTGGCGAGCAGGTCGTTGAGGTTGTTGATCGGGCTGTCTTTGTTGACGATCAGCACGCTCCAGTAGCCTGGCGAGCCGTCTGCGGCAACGGTTTGGGCAAATACCTGGCCGTTGGCGCGGTCCACTGCTTCCATGGCGGAAAGGTTGCCGTACCAGGCGATATCGACTTTGTTAAAGCGCATCCCCTGGATAATGCCCGCGTAATCCGGGGCGAAGAAGGCGTTTACTTTGATGCCCAGTTTGCTTTCCATATCTTTCAGGAACGGTTCCCACTGGGGTTTCAGGTTCTGCTGTGATTCTGTCGAAATAATGCCAAAGTTCAGTGCCTTTTCCTGCTCCTGCGCGAAAGCGGGGCTGACCAGGGTACTGATGCTGAACATGCTGGTAAACGCCAGCGCGGCAACGGCCTTATAACTCATGTCGGGTCCTCAGGTCGGGAAGGTTTAAGCAGCCTGCGCGTTCTCTTCGACGCGGTTGATGCTGCGATAGAGATGGTCAAAGCGTTCGTTATCAAATGCCTGGCTTGCGCCGTCGTAAAACACATGTCCCTGACGCAGCGCGACGATGCGCTCGCAGTAGCGCAGGGCGTAATCCACCTGATGCAGCGTCACCACCACGGTGATGCCGTCGTTCTGGTTAATGTCGCGCAAAGTTTCCATCACGATGCGGGCGGATTCCGGGTCGAGTGAGGCAATCGGCTCATCGGCCAGAATGATTTTGGCTTTCTGCATCAGCGCGCGGGCGATGGCGACACGCTGCTGCTGGCCGCCAGATAGCGTCGAAACGCGCTGGTGGGCGAAGTGCACCATCCCGACGCGGGTCAGGGCCTGTAGCGCCTGCTGTTTTTGTTCGGCTGAGAACCAGCGTAAGCAGGTGCGCCAGAAGGGGGTACTGCCGAGGGCGCCGATCAGCACGTTGTCCAGCACCGTCAGGCGATTCACCAGGTTGAACTGCTGGAAGATGTAGCCGGTTTGCGCGCGGCTTTTGCGAATGTCACTCGCCAGGCGGCCCGCACGCTGCACGGTATTGCCCAGTAGCTCAATGTGGCTCTCTGGCGTTTTATCGCCGATGATCAAGCCGCTCAGATGGCGCAGTAGGGTCGATTTTCCTGAACCGGAAGGCCCCAGCAGTGCCACCATTTCGCCCTGCCGGACCGCCAGATCCACGGCATGGAGCGCCTTGTTATGTGCAAAGGTTTTGCTCAGTTTCTCGACGCGGATGACAGTTTGCATAGTGAGGCCTCGATTCAAATGTGGCCTCATGCTGGCGGATCAATGTGACATTTAGGTTAAGTCTCTGTTGCGGGAGTTTGAAGAGTTGGCGTGAAAGCGATGACAGGCGAGAGCAGCCGCTCCCGCCGTCAGGATTACGGCTGTTTAACGACGTTGATCATCCAGGGCACGCCGTATTGATCGGTCACTTTGCCGAACCCGTGCGCCCAGAAAGTCTCCTGCCAGGCCATCTCGACTGTGCCGCTGGCCGCCAGGCTGTCAAACCAGCGCATGCCTTCGGCCACGTCCTGGGTATCGAGCACCAGCGTAAATCCCGAATAGCGGGCATTGCCGCTGAGCGTACCGTCACTCATCATGATATCGCTGCCGGCGATGCGCAGGTTGGCGTGGGCGATGGCGGTGTCAGGGAACTGCATGCCGGAGGGGCAACCTTCATCACTGCTTTGCCCGTCTTTGGGCATCTCGCCGAAGGTCATTTGATAGAGGAGTTCTGCACCGAGCGACTGCTGGTAGAAGGCCATCGCCTCTGTGCAGTTACCGGCAAAAGAGATGTAAGGACTTAATGGCATAATCTTTACCTCAGGTAAGAGAAGCCCATTAAGTTTAGTTGGCATAGGCCCGGTGAGCGAAGCGCAGCCGGGCGTATACCAGGATTATTAGTTCTTTTTGACGAACTCGGATTTGAGTTTCATTGGACCAAAACCGTCGATTTTGCAGTCGATGTTGTGATCGCCTTCGACCAGACGGATCCCTTTCACTTTGGTGCCAATCTTCAGCATCGACGAGCTGCCTTTAACCTTCAGGTCTTTGACCACAGTAACGTTGTCGCCGTCTGCCAGCAAATTGCCGTTGGCGTCTTTCACGATTAACACATCGCTATCTTGCGCGGGTTCTGCGTTATTCCATTCGTGGGCGCATTCCGGGCAGATGAACATGCCATTGTCTTCGTAAGTGTATTCAGAACTGCATTTTGGACAGTGTGGTAATTGCATGGTGTTCTCCTCAAAATAGTGCGAACCGGCGGCAATATGGCCCGCCAAAAATCGACAGATTGTCGAAAAAGGCGGCAAGTATAGCGCATGTCCTTACTGTTGTCGGTGATATTGTTTTTTATCCGCTGCTAAAAAAAGTGTTACCGGTGACATCACCTGTCGGCGACCTGAGGTCAGATACCCCATAGAAACAGCGGTCATTAAAAGCGAGAATATTTTATTGCGGCAAATTGATACGCCGGGGCATTTCGGATAAGGTGAAGACTCTTAAGATTTTTATTGCACTTGTCTGACCTGCTACGTTCTGTCTGGCAGGATGGATCCCCCCCATTTTGGGTGGGTAATAATGATTTAACCTGAATTTCCCAGAAATTGGTCTACGCTCTTATTCTTTCGGTTTCCCTGACCGAAGGAACGCGTGCTAACGGCTTACGCTATTAAGAATATATTTTGTCTGCGATCCGGGAATTATATTTCATTAAACATCTTTGCCGCACGTAATCATAAAAACCGAGCCTTCATTCTTAAAACAATTCGGTTAAATAAAATTTGTGTTAAGGGAACCTTTTGTTATGCACACACAGACAATATTTGAATTAAGCCAGGAAGCTGAGCGGCTACTCCAGCTCTCTTTACAGAATCTTGAGGCGCTGAGCGCGATGCCTGCAGCAATGCTGGAGAGCACAACTGCAGCCATGAGCGGCGAAGTAAGCAATATTATTCCTTTGCATTTCAATGCCCGCGGCCTGGAAGCCCAGCAGTCAATGCTGAACAACGAGCTGCGTAAAATTACCCGTCTGGAGATGGTGCTGGCGATCGTCGGCACCATGAAGGCCGGGAAGTCGACCACCATTAACGCGATTGTTGGGACCGAAGTGTTGCCGAACCGCAACCGCCCGATGACCGCGCTGCCGACGCTGATTCGCCATACCCCCGGACAAAAGGAGCCGGTGCTGCATTTTTCGCACGTTGCACCGATCGATACATTAATAAGGCAGATGCAAAAGAAGCTCGCTAATTACGATCGTGGCAAGCTGGCGCAGCAGCTGGAAATTGATAAAGACATGAATGCGCTGCTTGGGCGCATTGAATCCGGCGAAGCGTTTGAAAAGCATTATCTTGGTGCTGAACCTATTTTTATCTGTTTAAAAAATTTAAATGATTTAGTGCGCCTTTCTCAGGTGGTGGGTGCTGACTTCCCTTTTGCTGCCTATGCGGCGATTGAAAATATTCCCGTTATTGAGGTGGAATTTGTCCATCTGGCCGGTCTCGATACTCATCTTGGGCAATTAACGTTGCTTGATACCCCCGGCCCCAATGAAGCCGGGCAGCCGCACCTGCAAAAAATGCTGACCGAGCAGCTCTCCCGCGCGTCGGCGGTGCTGGCGGTGATGGATTATACCCAACTGAAGTCGATTTCTGATGCTGAGGTACGTCAGGCCATTTCTGCCGTCGGCAAGTCGGTGCCGCTGTACGCGCTGGTGAATAAGTTCGATCAGAAAGACCGCAACAGCGATGACGAAGAGCAGGTGCGGGCGATGATCTCTGGCACGCTGATGAAGGGGCATATTTCCCCCGGGCAAATCTTTCCGGTGTCATCGATGTGGGGCTATCTGGCGAACCGCGCGCGTCACGAACTGGCGCTCTACGGCAAGCTGCCCAATCCGCAGGCGCAGCGCTGGGTGCAGGATTTTGCCGAAGCCGCACTGGGGCGCCGCTGGCGGACGGCCGATCTGGATGATATTGAACACGTTCGTCATTCTGCCGATCTGCTGTGGGAAGACTCCCTTTTCGAACAGCCGATCCGCAAACTGATCTACGCCGCCTACGCCAACGCCTCGCTGTATGCTCTGCGCTCTGCGTCGCATAAGCTCCTTAACTATGCCCAAAATGCCCGCGAGTATCTTGATTTTCGCTATCAGGGACTGACCATTGCCTTCGACGAGCTGCAGCGCAATATTACGCGGCTGGAAGAGGACATGGCGCTACTGCACAACCGGCAGGAGGTGGTCAGCGATGAGGTGAGGCATGAGGTGGAAGAGGCGCTGGAGGCGACGGAGATCTTTATCGCCACCCAGCAGAACGAGATCCTGTGCGCGATCGCCCCTATTTTCAGTCGGGAGAATATCCTCGATCTGGCGGGTCATGATGCCGCAAGCGTGCGCGCCGATGAACAGACCGCGCCGGAACAGCTGGTGCTGGACGACGAAGGGCAGGCGCAGATCCTGCTGAGTAAAATCCACTCCTCGTGCGAGCTGATACTGTTCGATGCCCAGAACAAAATTGCCCGCGAGCTGGGGCTGCGCTTCGATCAGCTGGAGTCGACGCTGGCCCGCTCGCTGAATGACGCTATGCGCCCGATTGAGCTGCGCATCAAGGATGAGCTAAGCCACGCCGGTTTTCGTGCGCGGATCAGCTTCCCGGCTTTCCAGGCGAATCAGCTTAACTTTAATACCCGGGGGTTGTTCAACGACGCCATTGCCCCTGAGAGCCCAACCAGCGGCCGGGGGCAGGGCGTGGGCGGTGTGCGTGATACCGTCTCACGCTGGCTGAATAATCCAGGCTGGGGCTGGGACGATTATGTGGTGACGCGCACCCGGTACGTTATCAACGTGTCACAGCTGCACGAAAAATTTAAACGTCATATCGCGCATTTTTGTGAACAAATCCGTAAAGCTTTGGCCGCCCAGGTCGATGTCTCTGTTACAGCAGGCATGGCGACATTCTTTGCCGAATTCTCCTTATGTCTTGCAGGGTTACAGGAAAGCTTGCGTGATAGCCTCGCGGTGCGTCAGCAAAATGAGCATGCCACTCGTGCGCTCAGCCAGCTGTTGCAGCAGTGTATTACTACCGCGACGTGGATTCAGGAAGATACCCGACTGTTACGCGATGATATTCAAACGCTATTCGCGGCAGAGCAACCATGACAAAACAACTACTGGACGGTCCCGGGCGGACGCTGGAATGTATTCATCCTAAATTTATGGTCGACCTGGTTCAGGGCGGGGACGCGATGCGTCACGCCCCGCTGGCGTCGAAACAGCAGCAGTTTCGTGAACGTTTAAGCCAGGAGATCATGGCGCAGACGCAGCTTCGCCAGTGGGCGATGGGGGGAATGTTCAACGAAAATGCTGTGCTGCGGCTGGGACTGGCAGAGAAGCTGGCCGGGATGCTCGACCCCGGGCATCTTGCGCTGACCCGCATGACCCACACCTTAACCACGCTGAGCCAGCAGGCCAGACTGCGCAACCAACCGCCCATCGGCCTCGTACAGCAGTACGACATTCTCTCCTCACATTTTCATCAGCGCGCCGCCTTCAAAGAAAAAGCCCTCAGCCAGCGTGGCTTAACGGTGCAGGCGGGCGAGCACAGCGAACAGATTTTTACCCGCTGGCGCGCCGGGCACTACGACGGCTGGTCGCTTGCCGGGCGGGGCTATGTAGTGCTGGAGGAGCTGCGCTGGGGAGCATTTGGTGACGCCTGTCGGCTGGCGAATGCGGATGTCAGCGCGATGCTTAAAGACAATCTCCAAAGCATGGTGGCCAACTATCTGGCGCTGGGCATTAATGCCGCGCCGGCCACCCGCCATTTTTATCATCAGTGGCTGAACACGCCGAGTACCCCGGGCATTATCGACTATAAAGACATGCTGGGCTGGCTGGGAGACTGGTGCGATGGCGATCGCCATCCGGTGTGCTGGTCTGTGACGCAGAGCTGGCAGAATGTGGCGCTGGGTATGCCGAGACTCTGTTCGGCGACAAGGCTGGCAAAGGCGATGGTGGAAGAGGTGTTTGGCGAGTAGGTCAGGCAAGTTCACCCTCTCCCCGGCGGGAAGAGGGTGAAAAACTTAGTGGTGCAGAGACTCAGCCGGTGCAGGCTCGGCATCTTTAACCGGAATGTTGCCATAACGTTTGGCATACAGCGCGGTGATGATAGGCACCAGAATCGCCGTGACGATGACGCTTGCAGCAACCAGTGCAGTAGCGGAAGCCGCAACCGGTTCGAACGCCGGGTTAATCTGAGCGATAATCATCGGGTTCGCCACCGCAGCACCTGCGGCTGACGACGCGGCGACCCCCGCAGTACCGTTACCCCCACCAATGACGCGGTCGGCAAAAATCAGCGGAATACCGGTGATCACGATAACCGCTACACCCAGCGCAATACCCAGCAGGCCGGTCTGCATGATGACGTTCAGGTTAATGGTGTTACCCAGCGCGAAGCCGAAGAACGGGATCAGCACCGGTGTTGCTTTGCTGAAGAATTCGCGGAAATCGTGGTCCAGGTTGCCGAGGGCGAAACCGATCAGGAATGGCAGGACTGCGCCAATAAAGTGGTGTGGTTCAAACGATGCCAGACCCGCGGAACCGAGAATCAGCATGGTGACCAGCGGGCCGGATTCCAGCGACATCAGAACGAATGCACCGGACTCTTCTTTGGTGCCGTACTGGTTCATCAGGCTGGCGTACAGACCGCCGTTGGTCATGTCCATGGCTGAAACAATCGCCAGCACTGACAGGCCTGCGAAGAAGCCGGTCTGAATGCCATTTTCCGGAATAAACATCGCGCAGAGCATGGCGACAATCCAGGCAACGGCAATTTTGGTAATGACCAGGGTGCCGGATTTACGTAAAACGGTGCCCGTTGCGCGTAAATTAATGGAGGCGCCGATACAGAAGAACCAGACCGCCAGAATAGGAACCGTACCGGTAATCATCCCTTTGGTGAAACCACCAAAATAGGCCCCAGTATCAGGTGCTAACGTATTTAAGATTGCTCCCAGTACCAGCGGGACCAGCATCATCCCACCCGGAATGCGTTCAATCGCGGCTTTAATCTTCATCATCTACCCTCAGAACTCACCTCGCCAAACCCGGCGGGGGAGCTATAAAATAATCAAAATAAATTCAACGAGTTGCGACTAATGCTTGTCAGGATACCCGTGATTTTTGCTGTAAACATAATGCGTTTGGTATTGCTTACCTTCGCTTGAAGGCAGCCATACCGTCTGAACCGCAGTTATGATGCGATCGTTGGAATAATGATTCAATGAAAATAAAACAGTGTTTTAGTTATGTGGATCACATATTTTGCGGAAACCTACGATCCTCAACTTGATTATTAAAAAGTCTGTAAATTTGATGTGAAAAAATATGATGATCTTTTGATTTCACGGCAAATAATAACGCATGAAATATTATTTGTCGGACCATGATTAAGGCTCGTCTGATTACGAAATCGTCAGAATCAAGACAATTGAGGAGTAACCCTGCAAAATATGTGTGAAGTTGATCACAAATATAAACGCTGGTAGGGTAAAGAGACCCCTAACTCTCCAGACAGGCGTCAACAGGTTCGGTTGTACTGTCAAGACAGGTCAGTGTAAGTAAACCTGCTACGCTTGATTAAGGAGAATGCGCATGAGGCGCTTCCCGGGTTCCACAGGCCGCATTTTTTCGTGCCGTGGTGAGATCGGGGCTTAGTCTACGAGGATAGCAATGCTTAAAAGGAAAAAAGTTAAACCCATAACCCTGCGCGACGTCACAATTATTGACGACGGTAAATTGCGCAAAGCGATCACCGCCGCCTCCCTCGGTAATGCGATGGAGTGGTTCGATTTTGGTGTGTACGGCTTCGTGGCCTATGCGCTAGGTAAAGTCTTCTTCCCCGGTGCCGATCCCAGCCTGCAGATGATTGCCGCGCTAGGGACCTTCTCTGTTCCTTTCCTTATTCGTCCGCTGGGCGGTCTGTTCTTCGGCAGACTGGGGGATAAATACGGCCGTCAGAAAATCCTCTCCATCACCATAATCATTATGTCGATCAGTACCTTCTGTATCGGCATGATCCCGTCGTATGCCAGTATTGGCATCTGGGCGCCGATCCTGCTGCTGCTGTGTAAGATGGCGCAGGGCTTCTCGGTAGGCGGTGAGTATACCGGCGCATCGATTTTCGTTGCCGAGTATTCCCCGGACCGTAAGCGCGGCTTTATGGGCAGCTGGCTCGACTTTGGCTCGATTGCCGGGTTTGTGCTGGGCGCGGGCGTGGTGGTGTTGATTTCCACCGTGGTGGGCGAAGATAACTTCCTTGAATGGGGCTGGCGTATTCCGTTCTTCCTGGCGCTGCCGCTGGGTATTATCGGCCTCTATCTGCGTCACGCGCTCGAAGAGACCCCGGCGTTCCAGCAGCACGTGGATAAGCTGGAGCAGGGCGATCGCGAAGGCCTGCAGGAAGGTCCGAAGGTTTCGTTTAAAGAGATTGCCACCAAACACTGGCGCAGCCTGTTGACCTGTATCGGTCTGGTGATCTCCACCAACGTGACCTACTACATGCTGCTGACCTATATGCCGAGCTATCTGTCGCATAACCTGCACTACTCAGAAGATCACGGTGTGCTGATTATTATCGCCATCATGGTGGGGATGCTGTTTGTGCAGCCGATTATGGGCCTGCTGAGTGACCGCTTCGGCCGTCGTCCGTTTGTTATTTTCGGTAGCGTGGCGCTGTTCTTGCTGGCTATCCCGGCCTTTATCCTGATTAACAGCAACATGCTCAGCCTGATTTTCGCCGGTCTGTTGATGCTGGCGGTGATCCTGAACTGCTTTATCGGGGTGATGGCCTCGACGCTGCCGGCGATGTTCCCGACGCATATTCGCTATAGTGCGCTGGCGGCAGCGTTTAATATCTCGGTTCTGATTGCCGGCCTGACCCCGACTCTGGCGGCCTCGCTGGTGGAAAGCACCCAGAACCTGATGATGCCGGCTTACTACCTGATGGTGGTTGCAGCTATCGGTCTGGTGACCGGCCTGACGATGAAAGAGACCGCCAATCTGCCGCTGAAAGGGGCGACCCCGGCCGCGTCGGACCTGCAGGAAGCAAAAGAGATCCTGCGCGAGCATCACGACAATATTGAGCAGAAGATAGAAGATATCGATGCAGAAATTACCGCGTTGCAGGCCAAGCGCACGCGACTTGTCGATCAGCACCCCCGAATTAACGAGTAACCTTCAAGCCTGACTCCGGTCAGGCTTTTTTTTGTTTTGTCGATGCCCCCCTGCAACGCCCTCAGCCGCGAAAGTTTATTGGCGCTTTTATAAGAACGTGCATACGCTATATGTAAGTTAATGCCCTTTTTTCAGCGACCGCTGCGTCGGGACCCATACTTGTAAATATTCACGGGGCGTTATTATTCATTTTGATAATTTTTATGTGCGACTCCGCTCAATCATCGAGACATTATGGTGTTTTCTTGATGGCACAGGGTAAGTAAGGCTGAACTAAAAAAATAATAAGTGAGTCTGTTTATGCTGAGAAATTCGCAAAAGATTACTCATGGACGATATCCACTCATTATTAAATTAATTGATTTTTTCGCAATTAATTTCATTCTGATCGCCAGCGCGTGGTTCTTGAAAATAGAGCCCTTCGATACTGTTATTCTGGTAAGCTTATTGTACTCGACGGCTTTTTTACTGTTTGGTGAGTACACCCAGTGCTATCAGTACCGCCCGAAGAACAACAAAATACGTAGCCAGCGGCGTCTGTTCTTAACCGCGTTCTTAGCCATTCTGTTTATCGGTTTTGTGCGTATTCTGGTCTCCGAACTGCATTCCCGTGGTTACCTGAGCGCAATGGATGTCCGTGATATTCCTGCGTCACCGTTCTGGTATGCCGCGCCCGTTGTTTTTTTGTATGCCGTGCGTCTGGTCATCTTCAAGCTCTCTGCGAAAAAAAGGATCCGGGTGGCCATTATTGGCATTACCGACAATGGCCTGGCGGCGGAAATGGCGCTGCGCAAAGAGTATTCCGACATTCAGCTGGAACTGGCCTTCTATGACGAACGGGAACCTTCGCGGCTGGGGGAGCTGGCGAAAAAAATCACCAGCCCCTATGAGGGGTCGGTGCTGAATCTGGTTGAAGCCGCGCAGGCGAGCAAGGTTGACGAGATTTATATCGCCCTGCCAATGGTGGCGCTGGAGCGCATCCGTCATTTTCTGGCGATGATGTCGGATACCACGGTCAATACCTATATCGTGCCGGACTTTTACGCCTACAGCACCAATATGTCGCAGTTACGCTCGATCCATAATTTGCAAACCATTGGCATCTTCGCTTCTCCGCTGGATGGGGGAGGCTCGTTTATTAAACGCGCGGAAGATCTGGTTCTGGGCAGCGTAATTATGCTAATGATTGTGTCGTTAATGCTGGTGATTGCCATTGGAATAAAGCTCACGTCGCGTGGGCCGGTGTTCTTTAAGCAGGATCGCTATGGCCTGAGCGGGCAGAAAATAAAAGTCTGGAAGTTCCGCACCATGAAAGTGATGGAAAATACCGACACGGTGGTGCAGGCGACGCGGGATGACCCTCGGGTGACGCGCTTTGGCGCATTCTTACGTCGGACCTCACTGGATGAACTTCCGCAGTTCATCAACGTGTTGCAGGGGAATATGTCAATTGTCGGTCCGCGGCCGCACGCTGTGGCGCACAATGAACTTTACCGTAAGCAAGTCGAAAACTACATGATTCGCCATAAAGTGAAGCCCGGTATCACCGGGTTAGCACAAATTAAAGGTTATCGTGGGGAAATTGACGCGCTCTATAAAATGGAAAAACGGGTTCAGTACGACATTGAATATATTCAAAATTGGTCCTTGTGGTTAGATATAAAAATTATCATTAAAACCATTTTTAAGGGATTTGTCGGCAAGAATGCATATTAAAATAATGGTTATCGCCGGAATCATGGTGTCTCCGGTTGCCTGGGCAGAATTAACACCTAAATCACACATTGGCTTTGCGGGGATCGACTTCCAGAGCAACGTTGCCGCGGACTACGGTCAGAACGATAACGTCACTTATCAACCCCATGACAGCGATGCGAAAAGCTCCGCGTTTATGGGCCTGCGGCCGGTGATCACCCTGACCGGCGAGCGCTATCAGGATCAGTATCTGCTGATGTACTCCGGCGACTATCGGCAGTATTCCAGTGATTCTGCGGATAACTACGACGATCACTTCTTCCGCTTCAATGGGGCATGGCGCTATGGCCTGATGCACGGTCTGAGCCTGAACCTGCAGGATTCCCTTGGGCACGAGCAGCGGGGCCGCGGCGTGACGGAGGGTTTTCTGCCGGACCAGTTCCGCCAGTACGGCATTCGTTCCCCGCTGACCACTAATTTCTTCGACAGCGAACTTCGTTACAGCTACGGTGCGCCAAAAGGGCGGGGCAAGGGCGAAATCGCGCTGGGTCATAAAAAGCTGACCTACGGCAATACCCAGGATGCGCAAAATGCGAGTGCCGATTTTTATCAGTACATTCGTGAAGAAGAGTGGGATGAAAATAGCCTGGTCGCAGAAATTTTCGATCAGTACACATCTCAGACGCGTTTTCGCTATAGTTTTATTACCAACCAGCGTCGTTACGATAATGACCCGGAAAAAGACAGTAATGAATACTATTTGCGTTATGGCGTAAAGACGCAGCTGACCGGGAAAACAAACGTCGATGCGAACCTGTCGTGGCTGTATAAAACGTTTGAGAATAACCCAGGTTCGAAGGACTTTAATGGACTGAACTGGGACATTCAGGGCGAATGGAAGCCGCTTAAACAGTCGACATTTACCTTACGCACCTCGCAAAGTATTTCTGATCCTTCGGAGGCGGGTGGATATATTTTAGTGACCCAGTATGGTCTTTCATACAAACATTTATGGATGAACGACCGGCTTTCGACTTTGGTTGATTACACCTATACGACAGAAGACTATAAAGACCAGAACAAGGATCGTCATGATAAGAACGGGTTATTCACCGTTGCGGTGAGTTACGATCTGACGCCATCTATCAATTTTGGCGTTGAATATCATCTAGATACGCTTAAGTCTAATAAAGAGACAGATTCATTCACCATCGGACCCAATGACGATCAGGTCGTGCTGAGAACGTTGGGCTATGACGCATCTTTAATTATGCTTACAGCTAAGGTACAGATTTAAAATGAAAATAATGAACCTGTGCGTCCTTGTGCTACTCAGCGCCCTGTTGGCGGGCTGTTCGACGTCTCCTCCGCCATTAATGGATGATACGACGGTGAATGCCGACGAGTATTTACTCGGTGCCGGTGATACCGTCAATATTAATGTGGCTAATCAGCCTGACTTAACCATGCGCGTTGTCCTCGATAATAGTGGGACGATTAATTATCCCTATATCGGCAAGCTGGTATTAAAGGGTAAAACCGCAAGCCAGGTTGATGCGGAGATTACCCAGCGTCTACTCAAAGGTTATCTGGAACGGCCAATGGTGACCGTCAATATTGCTGAGTTCCGCAAATTCTATATCTCAGGCGAAATCGAGAATCCGAACGGTTATGCCTATGAACCCGGTATGACCGTCGAAAAAGCCATTGCCCTCGGCGGAGGTTTTACCGATCGCGCAGACCGCAAAGATTTAAGCCTCCGCAAGGCCAGCACGGGCGAGTTACTCAACAATGTTGATGTCACTCACTCTGTTCACCCCGGTGATATCCTTATTATTGGTATGGGGTTCTTCTGATGACGAAACTCTCAATGGTGGAAAATGGCAAAACACGGGAAAGCGCTATCGCTGTCTCTAAATTTGCCAGCGAAATTAGACAGAACCTATGGAAAATTGTCCTGGTCGGCATTATTGCCGGGGCGATAGCGTGGGTTTTAATGAGTTTTATATCATCGAAGTATATTTCGACGGCAACGGTGTTGATCAAAGCTCAGCCCGATAACGTGACGCCATTCCAGCAGGTTGAGGGCTATGACTCTACCCGAAACGGTTATTACGAAACGCAAAACGCGCTGATGCAGTCGCGCGTGGTGCTGGAGCAGGCCGTTCGCTCCCTGAAACTCGATCAAAATCCGGCGTTCATCGGTACCAAAACCGACAGCGCCTCGGCCAATGACAGCGAGCAGCAGCGAATCGATCGGGCGCTGAAAACGATGCAGAAAGACCTCACCATCAGCAGCGTGCGCACTACCCACCTGGCGACGGTGTCGTATGAATCCACCTCGCCTCAGCTGTCGGCAGATGTCGCCAACGGCGTGGCGCAGGCATTTATCAATTACACCCTTGCCCTCAAGCAGCAGAAAACCGGCAAGGCCCGGGATGATAACCAGCAGAAGCTGCAGGAACTCCAGCAGCAAATTGTTAAGCAAAAGGCCGCGCTGGATGCCTACCTGGCAAAAGAGGGGCTGTTGACCTTCCGCGGCGTCGACGGGTTTGAAACCGAACAGATGGGGATTGTCACCAACCGTTTGGCGGATGCGACCCAGCGTCGCGTGGCGGCCGAGTCGCTGTATAACGAAGTCCGCGCAGGGCGTTCATCGGGAAGCGTGATTTCGCTGCCGTCGGTGTCGAACCATGCCCAGATCCAGGATTTACGCATCGCGCTGATTCAGGCCAACAGTGCGCTGTATGAGCTGCGCAAATCCTACGGGCCGCAGCATGAAAAAATCCTCCAGGCGCAGGAGCGTATCCGGGCCATTCAGGATCAAACCGGGATGGCGTTAAGAGAGCAGCAGATTGGTTTGCGCCAGAGCTACGAGGCCGCGCTGGCGGACGAGAAAAATTATCAGCAGCAGCTGGAACAGCAGAAAGCGAACTTCCAGAAGATGTCGATGAAGCGCGACGGTTACAACGACCTGAAGCTGACGCTGGATAAGACCGAAGAGATGTATAAAGTGGTCTATCAGCGTACCCAGGAGCTGACATTGCCGGGCTCGTATACCGATGCCGATGCGGTGATCTACGATCCCGCCGTCCCGGCCGAACGGCCAGCAAAACCGAATAAGCCGCTGCTGTTGCTGATGGTTGTTCTGCTGGTGATGGTCTTCTACATGCTGTACCTGATTGTTAAAGCGGCGATGGATCGCTCGGTGAACACCCTCAGCCAGATGCAAAAACGCCTTGGCCTGGCGCCACTGGGGGAGATCCGCCGCTTTACGGGGGCAGACGGGCGCAGCAACATTCGCAACCTGATTACCAACGATCCACTTAACGCCGACATCATTCACAGCATCCGTACCCACATCATCCTGCATCAGCTGCCGCTGAAGGTGATAGCGATCGCCTCGACCGAGGGCGGGGAAGGGCGTTCTCTGCTGGCGAACCTGCTGGCGAACTCCCTTAGCTTTGACCAGAAGACGCTGATTATCGATATGGATTTCTTTAACAGCGATGGCCTGTCGGGCGAGCTGGGTTCACCGAAGGCACCGGGCGTGGCGGAAGTGTTGTGCGGCGAGAGCAGCGTTGACAATGTGCTGGTGACACTCAGCGACAGGCTCGACTTCCTGCCGCGCGGCACGAGCAGGGTCTCGTCTTTGCTGTTGCTGTCGCCGGAACGTCTCAAGCCGCTATTGGCGACCCTGCGTACCCGCTACCAGCGCATCATCATTGACGTGGCGGCGGTGAATCAGAGCCAGGATGTGCAACTGATTAGCCCGGTGACGGATGGCCTGATCTTCGTCCTGAAAGCGGGTCTCTCGTCTTCCGATGCCATTGGCGCCGCCATTGATAAGGTCACCCTCAATCGCGGGGTCGTGATTGGTGGGGTGATAAATCAGGTGGTGGATAAAAACCTGGAAACCAAAGAGGGGTTACGTTCACTCAATCACCATACCCATGAACTGATGAACAGCACAGGTCGGGCATGAGTTTACTGAAGAGCGCATCCACGATAGCCGGATCGTCAGTGATTTCTCAGCTGATCGGCGCCCTGTCGATCTGGCTGATTTCACATAAGTACGATCTGGGTGAAGTGGGGCTGTATGCGCTCAACTACAGCATTGCCTTGATTGGCGCGCAGGTCTGTACCTTTGCCTCACAGCTGCTGATCCCCCGGCAGCCGGATGATGAACTCACCCAGAACGTGGTGTTTTGTCTTCTGCAGAGCCTGCTGGTCGCCGTGCCATACGCCGTGCTGACGGCCTGGTTGTTCGATCAGAATGTGTTCTTCCTCTACCTGCTTACCCTGTCGAATACCTGGGTGCTGGTGGCGGAAAACCTCTCCCTGCGCACGGCCAACTTCCGCTTTCTGGTGGTCCAGCGTATTTCCGTTTCGGTGGTGGTGGTGCTCTCGGTGCTCCTCACCAGCCAGGTGATGGCTTTTTACTGGGCGTGGGCGGTGTCGATGATGGTGCTGACCGCGGCCTGCATTCTGTGGGCATTTGATGTTCGCAGCATTACGCTGCACCACCTGCTTCCCGCCAGTAATCTGGCGTTTCTCAGAAAACATATCCACCACCTCAGCAAAGTCGGCAGTGCCGAAGTGCTGGCGATGGCCAACAGCAACCTGCCGATCATGCTGATCAACTTCTGGTTCTCGGCCCTGACGGCGGGCTATTTTTCGGTGGTCAGTCGCTTCTGTCTGGCCCCGGTGGTGATTGTGGGCAACGCGGTGCGCAATACCATTTTCTCGAAATGGTCGATTGATTTCAGAAACAACGTATTCAATTACCAGGAGTATACGAAGGTGCGTATGCTGCTGTTAACGCTGGGGATTATCTGCACGTTGGGGGTTTTTATTTTTTACCCGATCGTGATGAATCTGGGCTTCAGCGAGGAGTGGATTAACTCGGTCCCAACGTCGCGCTATATGCTGCCGTACCTGTTCCCGGCGCTGGCGGTCTGTCCGCTGACGGTGATTGAGCTTATCTTCGGCTCGCACCGGTATTTTCTGCGCATCCAGCTCGAGCAGCTGGCGATTGTGATCATGGCTTTTGTGGTGGTGCCGTATTTTTACAATGACTACGCCACCGCCATTATTCTCTTTTCGATTCTGACGTTTGTTCGCTACGCGTTTATCTACCTGAAAGTGAATAAGCGCGCCGATATGCTGAAAAACGGGTCGGTGACATCATGAATCTCAATACCGGACATTACTTACAGACCTTCGCCCTGTTAACGCTGATGGTCTGCGGGCTGGTGCAGTATTTTACCGGCGAGCAGGCGGTGCTGTGGCTGCCCTTTTTCATGACCCTGCTGATGAGCGGCCTGCTGGTACTCCAGACCCGGGATGAACCCCTGCAGCTGGATGCCCAGGAGACCATTATTCTGGCGCTGTACATTTCATTTCTGGCGCTGGTCGGCATTTCGACCCTGTTCCAGGGCGGGGCGTTGATTGCGCTGATTGGCTTCAAAAATGAGCTTGCGCTGTCGCTGGTGATGGTCAGCCTGCTGCTGGGGTTCTGCCGCGAGTCACAGATCTATCGGGTGACGCGCGGGATGTACTGGGTGTTTTACGCTCAGTTCCCGGTGGCGCTGTACCAGCTGATTGTTGTTCTGCCGCAGCGTGTGGCGCTGCACGGTGAAGAGGAAAAGTGGGACTCCGTCGTGGGGACCTTCGGCGGCGACCCGATGGGCGGTGGGAATACCGCCGCCATGGGGCTGTTTTGTCTGCTGATCATGCTGCTGAAAGTCTCGGAATATAAACATGGCCTGACGAGCTTCAAATCCATGGCCCTGCATATCGTGCTGGGGTTTGTGATGTGTATCGTCGGCGAGGTCAAATTTGTGATCCTCCTGTCGCCGCTGCTGCTGGCGTGGGTATGGCTGATGCCGTCTTACGTCAAGGACGTGAGCAACGTCAGTCTGACCGTGCTGTTGTCCATTTTTGCCGGAATGGCGCTGCTGATCGGGCTGGCGATTGTGGTCCTCGCCTACGGCTATGCATCGGCGTTTGGCAGCGATCCGACGCTGAGCGCCTTCACCATCTTCTTGAACTCAATTGACTATATCTTCGATCCCAATTACATCATGCCCAGCGGGGAGGTCGGCCGTATTACCACGCTGCTGTTCTGGCTGAAAAACAGCGATTTGTCTGGGCTGCCGGGCACGCTGTTTGGCTACGGTCTGAATGCCACCAACAGCGGCAGCGCCTTGTCTCCCGGCTTCCTCAACCGGGTCTACAACTTGATCCTCGATTCCACCTCGTTGAGTATGCTGCTTTGGGAAGTGGGGGTCATCGGCACGCTGATGTTTATCGGCCTGTTTGTCTACATTCTGAAAGTGATCCAGCCTGAACCGCTGCTGTCGCTTGAACAGCTCGACAAAGCCGATCTTCATCTGCTGAGCTTTGCCCCGGCCTTTAACGTCTTTTCCATCGCCTGTTTATTGAGTCTGCCGTACAGCCAGATATTGATGATCATCCCTATGTTGCAATTTTTGTTCTATCTGGCGTTAGGGTCCAGTCTGGTTATTCGTCGGACCGTACGTCGCTATGCGGGGCAGTATTAGATGCAGAAACCTTTTATCTCCGTCAGTATCAAAACGTTAAACGAAGCCGAATGTATTGAGAAAACCATCGATAGCATTCGCAGCCAGTTAGCCGATTATCCGCATAAAATTATTGTGGCGGATAGCCTGTCCACGGATAACACCCAGCAGCTCGCCAGCAATAAAGGGGTGATGGTGGTGTCGTTAACGGAGCCGGAGGATCGCTCCTGCGGCGTGGGGCATCAGCTTGGCTATCTCTACAGTGAAGGCGAATACATCCTGCTAATGGACGGTGACATGGAGCTGGAGCCGGGCTTTATCGACCATGCAGTGGCGTTTTTGCAGGACAACCCGACGTATGCGGGCGTGGCCGGTACGGTGGAGATGGACGAGGCGTCAAACTATGAGTTCACCTCACGTAAGCAGCGCATCAATAAGATTTACCCGCTGGGGGATAACGACCATTTAGGCGGCGGCGGATTGTATCGCCGCTCGGCGATTGCGGATGTGGGCTACCTGACCAACCGCAGTTTGCACGCTTACGAAGAGGCAGAGTTAGGCATGCGCCTGCTGACGGCGGGCTATAAGCTGCGTCGTCTGGACGTGCCCTATTTCCGCCATACCTCGCACTCGCTGCCAACGCTGAAGATGCTGTGGTTTCGCTGGAAAAGCGGGTTTCACCAGGCGCCGGGCGAACTGCTGCGCAGCGCGTGGGGTAAGCCTTATTTTCGCCATGCGCTCAATATGGTCAAAAACGAAGTGATCTTCGCGGGCTATATCCTGTTCGTTCTGATTGCGTTTTTGACCCTGGACGTCAGCCTGATTGATATCGCGCTGCTGCCGCTGCTGGCCTTTATCCTGCTCAAGACTATTCAGAATCGTTCCTTCAAAAACGGCCTTAACAGCGTGGTTAACCTCGCCGTGCTCTCTGCCGGGCTGATCAAGGGACTGTTCCACCCGCTTCGCGATCCGAGGGTTCCCCCCAGCAATAAAGTGGTTCATGACCAGGGGGACCAATGAAAGTTTTGATGGTGAACAAGTTCTTCTTTATTAAGGGCGGCGCGGAAACGGTGTACTTTCAGGAACGTAATATGCTGAAAGCGGCCGGCGTGGAGGTGATTGATTTCTCCATGCAGCACGCGAATAACTTTCCGTCTGACTATGCTGACTACTTCGTCAGCAACGTGGATTACCACAAAGAGGGCGGGTTGCTGGCGGGGGTCAAAACCGCCGTCAATTTTATTCACAATCGTGAAGCCTGCAAAAAGATGCTGGCGCTGCTGGAAAACGCGCGCCCGGATATTGTCCATTTTCACAATATCTATCATCAGCTGACCCCGGCTCTGATTAAGGTCGCCCGTGATTTTGGCTGTAAGACCGTGCTTACCGCCCATGACTACAAGATTATGTGCCCGTCGTACTCGATGCTGCGCGACGGCAAGGTGTGCGATGCCTGCGTAACCGGCACGGTGTTTAATGCCTTTCGCTACCGCTGTCAGGAGGGTTCGGCCTCGAAGAGCCTGCTGCTGTCACTGGAAGCCACCTGGCAGTACATTGCGCAAAATTATCAGGCGCTGGACGTTATCGTCTCTCCAAGCGAATTTCTGCGCGGCCAGCTGAAGCGGACCCTGCCGGATTCCCGTATCGACGTGATTGTGAACGGCATGGACGACAGTCAGATGCCCGATACCACCGTGGATGAGGGTTATCTGCTGTATGTCGGTCGCCTGAGCCGGGAAAAAGGGGTGCCGACCCTGACCCAGGCGCATGAGAAAATGCGCAATAAGGTGCCGCTGAAAATTGTCGGTCACGGGCCGCTGCATGATGACATGGTAGCGAGATACCCCCATGCCGAGTTCCTCGGCTACGTCCAGCAGGGTCCGGCGCTGAATGCACTGATCCAGAACGCCAGAGCGGTGGTGCTGCCGTCAGAATGTTATGAGAACTGCTCCATGTCGGTGCTGGAGGCGATGGCCTTTGCCCGGCCGGTGGTCGGGGCCCGCATTGGCGGGATCCCGGAGCAGGTGCGACACGGCGTTGAAGGGCTGCTGTTTGAACCCGGCAATGTTCAGGATCTGGCTGATGCGTTGGACAGGATGGCGGAAAACCCGGCCCAGGCCCGGGAGATGGGACTGAAAGCCCGCGAGCGTCTTTGCCAGAAATATTCGCTGCGCAAGCACATGGAGTCGTTGCAGGCGCTGTATACCGAATTGCTCAGCAGGCCCTGACATGTTCAAAAAAATCACGGTGTTTGGCACGCGCGGGATCCCCGACGTACTCGGCGGAGTGGAAACCCACTGCCAGAATCTGTACCCGGCAATCCGCCAGCAGTTTGAGGTGGATATTTGCGTCATCGCCCGCTCGCCCTACGTCAGCTACCGGCGTTCGCGCTACAAAGATGTCGAAACCCTGGCCCTGTGGGCGCCGAAAAAACGCAGTCTTGAAGCCATTGTCCACTCCGTTGTCGCGGCGTTCAGGACAGTCGTCGACCGATCCGATATTGTGCATGTTCACGCCATCGGGCCGGGACTGGTGGTGCCGCTGTTACGCCTGCTGGGCAAGCGGGTGGTCTTTACCCATCATGGCCCGGACTACGAGCGCCAGAAGTGGGGCTGGGCGGCAAAACAGATCTTGATGCTGGGTGAGAAAGTGGCGGTGAAGTATGCCCATGAAGTGATCGTCATCTCTGAGGTCATTAACCAGATTATTCAGAAGAAGCATGGCCGCCGCGATGCACATCTGATTTATAACGGTGTCCCTGCGCCGCAGCCGCTGGACGACGCGTTGATCGGCAGGATCCTCGGCCGCTACGGTTTGCAGCCCGGGAACTACATTGTGATGGTCGGGCGTTTCGTGGAAGAAAAAGGGATGCATGACGCCCTTGCCGCTTATCAACAGTCGGGCCTGACGTTGCCGCTGGTGCTGGTGGGCGATGCGGATCATCCCACGGAATACAGCACGCGGCTGAAGCAGGATGCGCTACAAACCCCGAATGTGGTGCTGACGGGGTTTTTAAAGGGTGAAGCGCTACAGGTTGTCTTCTCCCAGGCGTCTCTGTTTGTGATGCCCTCTTACCACGAGGGGCTGCCGATTGCGCTGCTGGAAGCGATGTCGTTTTCGCTGCCGGTGGTGGTGAGCGACATTTTGCCGAATCTTGAGGTCGGCTTACCGGCTGAGACCCATTTCAGAGTGGGTGACGTTGCTGATTTAGCACAGAAAATGACAAGATGGCAGAATACGCCCCGGATTGATTACCATGACTATCTGCAGCGTTACGACTGGCATGAAATCGCCAGGAAAACCGTGTCTGTCTATCATCGCTTATACAAAACAACAGGTTAAAATTGTCCAGTAAGTCCAGAAACCCAATAGTGATTGACCGCTTTTATGAAGCGCTTGATGAAAACGTGATTGCAGAATTGACCCCGGAGCAAAAGCAAGAGATCGAGAACGCGATTATCTCGGTGACGCTCGCTTCACGGCACAGGGTCGATATTCGTCGCGGTTTTCCCTTCTTCGGTAAACGCTACTATATGGTGTTTTTACTGGGGCGGGATTTACGCAAGCGCATACGTCCGGAATCCAGGCTGTCGCGTGTCGTGGTGACCTTTCTGATCCTGTTCGCCACGCTGTTCTTCCTGTTTTGCATCCTGCTGACGCTGTATATGATCAAATCCGCCCTCGGGATTGACGTGTTTCAGCATTTCCACGTTGGGATCTGGGACTGGTGGCTTAACCTCAGGGATCGTTAAGGCGGTCGCCACCGGGTTTGTGGGTTCAGGGGCGATAGCCGCCCGGGTTGTTTTTCTGCCAGTTCCAGGCGTCGCGCATCATCTCATCCAGATTGCGGGTGGCCTGCCAGCCCAGCTGCTGGCGTGCCAGAGAAGAATCTGACCAGCACTCGGCCACGTCTCCGGAGCGTCTGCCGACAATCCGGTAGTTGATGGTGGTCTGTGCCGCTTTTTCGAAGGCCTTAATCAGGTCAATCACCGAATAGCCCACTCCGGTACCAAGGTTTATAGCTTTAAACGCGCCGCCTTCGGCTTTATGGTCCAGCGCGGCGAGGTGGCCGCTGGCGAGATCCATGACGTGGATGTAGTCCCGAATGCCGGTGCCGTCCGGCGTCGGGTAATCATTGCCGAACACGGTCAGGCACTCCAGCTTGCCGATGGCCACCTGCGAAATATAGGGCACCAGATTATTGGGAATGCCGTTCGGATCTTCGCCCAGCCGCCCGGAAGGGTGTGCACCCACCGGATTGAAATAGCGCAGGCAGGTAATCGTAAATTCCGGATGTGCGACAGAGAAGTCAGCCAAAATCTGTTCGACCATCAGCTTAGAGGTGCCGTAAGGGTTAGTGGTGCCGCCGGTGCGCGACTGTTCGCTCAGAGGGACTTTATCGGGATTGCCATACACCGTGGCGGAAGAGCTAAATATAAGGCTGTTCACCCCCGCCAGCGCCATTTCATTCAACAGCACCATGGTTCCGACAACATTATTTTCGTAATAGGCCAACGGTTTTTTTATCGACTCAGAAACGGATTTAAGCCCGGCAAAGTGAATAACGTCAGTGATGGCATGCCGGGCGAAAACGGTTTTCAGGGCCTCGCGGTCCAGAATGTCGGCGATGTACACTGCAGGTGCTTTACCGGCTAATTGCGCAACCCGGGTTAATGATTCTTGTGAGGCGTTAGAGAGATTATCGATGACGACGACATCTTCATCCCTTTCGAGTAATGCCAGCACCGTATGCGAACCGATATATCCTGCGCCACCCGTAACCAGAATCGCCATAATCTCTCTCCGTCATTCAGTTAAATAGACGCTTTCGATGATTAACCATGATTTTATAAGATAGCTTTTTCAACGTAGAGAGCACGCTGAAGGTCAGTCTTTTTGTATCGTAGACAATATAATTGTCGGTGAAATTCAGAGTGTGAATGCCGTCACTGTTATTTATCGAAGAACTTATTCGGCCCACCAGTTTTTCTTCGTATTTATCCGGCGTCAGGCGGGTGAGCTCTTTAATAAAGATAGATTTGCCGTACACCTCAGGGTTGCACTCCTGGGTGAAAATGTACGTTTTACCGTTAACCGTATAGGGTGCGCCCGCGCCGCGCAGGTGTTCATTACAGACATCCAGCGTGGGGGAGATGAGCCTCCAGTCGCCGAAAACGCTGTCGGCAGTGTGGATGACCATCTCATTGTCCATGCTGGTAGAAACCAGATAACTCAGGCCATTCAGCCCGAAGATGACGTTATCCGTTACCGCTAAATCGGAAACCAGCACTTTGACTTTTTCCCAGCGTGCGGGGAAATCAACGCACCGGAATAAGATAATTTCTTTTCTTTCCGACGACTCCGGGATCATAAAAAGCTGACCGTCGAGGTGGAACAGGAACGGGAAGGAGAGATGACACTTTAATTCATCAAAGCCATCCAGTTTAACATCATCAATTTCAACGAGATCTTTATTCAGAATACGACAGCGTAGTACACCTTTTGAATTTAGAAAAGAGAACGCCTCATAAAAAACGTACAGGTGATCGCCTTTGTCGATAATAAAGGGGTCGGCCTGGAAGATATATTTCTTATCCAGCTGCTGTGCTTTAGCATTGTTGAGGATTTCCAACGTGTTTTGCGGAAAAACATGTTGCCCCTTGCTATTAATAACCATGATATCCCAGGACTCATGGAAGAACAGCTTCTTGATAAGCTTATTGTTTTTATTCAACATTTTATCATTTTACTCATGAGTAAAATTAAATAAGCCGGAGATGATAAAAGCGTCTATACGTAAAGCTGGCAGCAGAATTAATCGCAACAATCACTATTTCCAGGTGTTGACATTACTTTGCAAAGAGAGTGTGTCAGCATTAAACTCAGCTGAAGAGATGCTTGCCGCTCTACACAGTATACGATCAAATTTATCATAGCGAATGAATACAACGCGGACGCGGGTATTTCTGTCCCTACAACCTTAAATCCGCTCTTTGCATAAAGAAATAATAGTTTTGGGTGAGTCCCACATTTTATCGCAGCGATTAACGGCCCGCTGGCGCAATGTCGGCAGGAATCCGGGCATAAGGGGCATTCAATGCGCTTAAACGATCTGTACTGCAAAAAAAGAAGTGTGCTGTTGCTGGCAGTGGGGGGGCTGTCATTCTCCTCGACGCCTGTTCAGGCCGAGCCTGTGCAAACCGTTAATCCCGTGGCCATCACAACCCCTTTGGTCAATCCCGGGAATGGGGTGGCCAGTTTTCATGGCGGCTTTGGTGACAGCCTCGGTCCGGCGCAATATCCGGATACCGGTATCGAGTACCGCCGCTATTACTGGAGCGAGCTTGAGCCCAAAGAAGGGCAGTTTAACTTTGCGTTGGTTGATGAGGCCTTTGCCGCGGCAGCCCGGCATCAACCGGCCATGAACGTCGGTTTACGTTTTATGATCCTCGATGGGCCGGAGTCCGGATCGAAAATTCCCCAGTGGTTGATCGATAAAGGTATAAAAGGAGACTGGACGACGGATGATAAAACATTTGCCCCGGATCTGAACGATCCTACCTTTATACGTTATGCGCAGCGCCTCCTTAATACGTTCGGGGCGCGTTACGGCAAGAACCCGGAACTGGCGACGCTCGATATTGGCATCGTCGGTGCCTGGGGGGAGTGGCATAACAGCAATTTCCCGAACCTCAAGCCGCTGCATGAGCGTTACACCACCGAGCAGCTTAACCGCTACGTCGACATGCATTTCACCGCTTTCCCCGACACGCCGAAGATCATGCTTATCAGCGGGGAAGGCTCGCTGGTATATGCCGCCAAAAAAGGGGCTGGCTGGCGGGCGGACTGCTGGGGCGACTGGCGCAATTTTGGCCCTGACTGGAACCATATGCGCGATGATTACCCGCAGCGCATCGAGGCTGCCCAGTCCAGCTGGTCGGGGTTCAATCAGGTCTGGCAAAAAGCCCCGGTCAGCTTCGAGATCTGCGGGCACATGGCGGAATGGCTCAGCGTGCAGCGCTACACCCGTGAGGAAGTGCAGGCCACCTTTGACTGGGCGCTGGCGCAACACGCCAGCACTATTAACCTTAAGTCCACCGACGTGCCGAAGGTATACCGCGATATTGTCGACAAGGCGCTGGTCAAAATGGGGTACCGCTTCCGGGTGGTGTCGCTGACCCATCCGGCGAGCGTAAGGGCCGGGCAAAGCCTCGCGCTTAACAGCAGCTGGTCAAACGATGGGGTGGCACCGATTTATCTGCGCTATACCCTGGCCTGGCGGCTGCAGGATAAGCGCGGGCAGACCGTTGCCCAGGGCAACGCCGGGGATGACATCCGTCAATGGCTGCCGGGCAGCCAACGTTCCGGGTATCAGCTGGCGACGCCGCGCAATCTGGCGGCAGGGCAATACTATCTGGACGTAGGGTTGCTGGATAAGAACGGCCTGCCGCGTATTCAGTTGGCCAATGAAGGTAAGCAGGACGACGGATGGTATCGCCTCTCATCGGTAATGATTGACTGACAGCAATACGCAAAAACAGGAACCCAGCCGAGGCTGGGTTCTTTCTTTCTATATATAGATACGTAATTTCCCGCTAAAGCGTCCGTTCATCCCCAGAACACCCCCCTTTTTCTGTGTCTGAGAGGGGTGACTTCCGCCAGCCTGTGGATAATTCTGTGTGTAAACGGGTATAAGGCGGGGTTTTGCTGTGGAATGCAGCAGTCAGTCATTTTTCTGCAATTTAACTGTTGCGGCCTGCGGAGAACTCCCTATAATGCGCCTCCATCGACACGGAACATGTGAACAACTTCACAAGGTGACCGAGACGATAAGAGGTTGAGACAGTAACTGTCCACCTCGAGTTACAAGCGAAAGCGGTAACTCACTGCTCTTTAACAATTTATCAGACAATCTGTGTGGGCACTCAAAGTGACATGGATTCTTAACGTCGCAAGACGAAAAATGAATACCAAAGTCTCTGAGTGAACATACGTAATTCATTACGAAGTTTAATTCACGAGCATCAAACTTAAATTGAAGAGTTTGATCATGGCTCAGATTGAACGCTGGCGGCAGGCCTAACACATGCAAGTCGAGCG
>NZ_JAMGZK010000038.1 GCF_025564065.1 Silvania hatchlandensis
TGAGCGGAAGTTCGCAGTTTTCTTACAGCCAGATGGGAGTATCACTACTTCGCCGTTTATTAATAAAATGGGAGCAGCTCACCGTTGCGCTCATGGTAACGGATAGCGCACCCGTCAGTGTTTCACCCTCGAACAAATCGTGCGCGATGGCTAGAGCCAGAACTGCTGCGGATACAGGAAAACCACAGACCATCGCCCTGTGACAATGATCTGAGGTGGGACTAAACGGAAACTATACGCTTCAGCCAATGACTCCGGGTCGGCTTACGTTAGTGACAGCTTTTCATTCTGCTGTGTACTGGCAGGACGTATCTTGAACCAGATGGCATACATAGCAGGTAGGAACACCAGCGTGATGATAGTGCCACCAAAGGTCCCGCCAATCAGGGTATAGGCCAGCGTTCCCCAGAACACCGAGTGCGTGAGCGGGATAAACGCCAGAATGGCGGCCATCGCCGTCAGCAACACAGGCCGGGCTCGTTGCACCGTCGCCTCCACCACCGCATCGAATGGTGCCAGCCCTTCCTGTTCGTTGTGATGGATCTGCCCTATCAGGATCAAGGTGTTACGCATCAGGATGCCCGACAGCGCAATCAGTCCTACCAGAGCATTAATGCCAAACGGCTGGTTAAACACAAGCAGCGTTGGTACTACCCCAATAAGCCCCAGCGGGGCAGTGAGGAATACCATCACCATCGCCGACATCGACCGCACCTGCAGGATAATAATCAACAGCGTCATGGCGATCATGACAGGGAACAGCGGTGCCATTGCTTTGGTTGCTTTCGCGGATTCTTCAATCGGCCCGGCCTGCTCAATGCGGTATCCTGCCGGAAGCGTATCAATTACAGGCTGTAGCTCTTTCATAACTGCCGTGGACACGTCCGGTGGTTGAAGATTTTCGGCAATGTCCCCCCGCACGGTAATGGTCGGCGTACGATCGCGACGGCGCAGAACAGGATCTTCCATTTGCACCCCAACCTCCCCTATCTGCGAAAGCGGAATGCGCTGGCCAGAAGCCCCCCCTAAGGTAAAGCCCGCTATTTTTGCCGGATCGAGACGGATATCCCCCGCCGCGCGCCCCATGACCTGTACCGAACGAATATCTTCACGCACTGCGGTGATAGGAACGCCTGAAAGCAGGAACTGAAGCTGCTGCGCGACCGCATTCGATGTCAACCCCACCGCCTGTAGACGTTCCTGATTGAGGGTGAAATGCAACGCTGGCACCCGCGGCCCCCAGTCGGTGTTGACGGTTCTCATCATCGGGCTGGCCTGCATCACCTTTTCGACCTTGTCTGCGATTTCGCGCAGTATGGTGGGATCCGGCCCCATGACCCGGTAAGCCACCGGATAGGGTGAATACGGACCAAACACCAATTGGGTTACACGCAAGCGCGCCTCAGGTGCCAGGCCACTGGCCGCCGCTTCACGCAGTCTGAACTTGAGCGCCTCGCGCGATTCCTCGCTGTCCGTCAGCACGACAATTTTCGCAAACGACGGATCGGGCAGCTCAGGTGCCATGGCCAGATAGAAGCGTGGCGACCCCTGCCCGATATAGGACGTAATGATTTTTGCCTCTTTCTGCTTTCTCAGCCAGGCTTCGATTTTCTCCGTGGTGACACTGGTTTGCTCAATAGAAGTGCCATAAGGCATCTGCACTTCAACCAGTACCTCCGGGCGGTCGGAGGTAGGGAAAAATTGTTTTTTCACCAGCCCCATGCCGAGTATAGCGATCGTAAAGACGGCAATAACGGTACCGGCAACTATCCACTTGCGCGCAATGACGCGGGTCAGTACCCGGCGAAAACGGTTGTAATGACGGGTGTCGTAAATAGCCGCATGCCCGCCCTCCACAGTTTTTATTTTCGGCAGCATTTTTACGCCCAGATAAGGCGTAAACACCACCGCCACAATCCAGGAAGCAATCAGGGCGATACCGACAATCCAGAACATGTTGCTGGTATATTCGCCGGCTGTGGACTGGGCAAAACCGTTGGGCATGAATCCGACGGCGGTGACCAGCGTGCCTGCCAGCATCGGGGCCGCCGTATGGCTCCAGGCATAGGCCGAGGCTTTGATGCGATCGTAGCCTTCTTCCATTTTCACCACCATCATTTCAATGGCGATGATGGCATCATCGACCAGCAACCCGAGCGCCAGGATCAACGAGCCCAGGGTAATACGGTCAAAGTTTTTGCCGGAAGCCTCCATCACCACAAAGACAATCGCCAGCGTCAGTGGCACCGCTGCAGCAACCACCACGCCCACTCGCCATCCCATACTGACGAAGCACACCACCATCACTACCAGCAGCGCGACAAAGAATTTGATCATGAACTCGTCAACGGCGGAGCTGATGTTGACTGACTGATCGGTGACTTTGGTCAGGGTCATGCCCAGGGGCATGCTCTCATTGATGTTGGCCGTTTCCGCATCCAGCGCCTTACCCAAATCCAGACCGTTCCAGCCGTCCCGCATAACGATGCCCAGCAGCAGCGCCGGTTCACCCTGATTGCGGATCAGGAGGGTAGCGGGATCTTCGTAGCCCCGTTCAACGGTTGCCACGTCAGAAAGCTGCAAATTTCTGCCCTGTACCACGATAGGGGTTTCGCGAATTTTCTCCAGTTTGTCAAAGGCACCGTCCAGGCGGATAAAGACCTGCGGTCCTTTGGTGTCAATCGAACCGGCGGGCGTCAGTACGTTCTGGTTGTTGAGGGCTGAGAAAATATCCTGAGGGGAAATGCCCAGCGTGGCCAGTCGGTCATGCGAGAACGAGACATAGATACGTTCAGCCTGCTCGCCGATGATATTGACCTTCTTGACCCCTGGCACATGTAAAAGACGTTGGCGTAACGATTCCGCATCGCGTACCAGCAGCCGCTGTGGCTCTCCTTTCGCCTTCAGCGCAAAAAGTGCAAAGGTCACATCAGAGAATTCATCATTGACCATCGGCCCGATGACGCCTGCTGGCAGGTTTTTGACCTCATCGCCCAGCTTTTTACGCGCCTGATAGAACTCTTCCTGCACCTGTGAAGGCGGCGTGCTGTCCTGCAGCGACAGCATGGTAAAAGCCAGACCGGGACGGGTGTAGGTTTCACTACGGTCATACCACTTGAGCTCCTGCATACGCTTTTCAAGCGGTTCGGCAACCTGATCCTGCATCTCCTGCGCGGTAGCGCCCGGCCAGGCAGAAATAATCGTCATCTGCTTGACTGTAAACGGTGGGTCTTCAGCCCGTCCCAGTTCAAAAAACGAGAGAATGCCCGCAACCGTAATCAGGATAATAAGGAACAGTGTGATTGAGCGCTCACGCACGGCGAGGGCTGAAAGATTGAATCGCCCCGCGCTCATGGCTGGCTCCCGGCGACGCTGGTATTGCTTAGTGCGGCCATGCGTACGGCCTCACCGTCATGCAGCAGATGCGCCCCCAGGGCGACCACCTGCTCTCCCGGCTTAAGAGAACCTGTCACCGTCGCCGAATCGTCACCCAATCCCTGCACCTGCACAGGCCGCCATGACACTTTGGCGGGCTTATCAGAAATCACCCAGACACCCGGCCCTTTGCCAGGATCATAGATGGCCGCTAAAGGTACCTGCATCACCTGGCCCGGTAATTTATCGTCTGAAATATGAAGCGTAACGGTGGATCCCAGCGGGGCATTCGCCAGTACTCCCTCTAGCACATATCTCGCCTCGAAGGTGCGGGTTAGCGGATCTGCCGCATCGGACAGGAGCCGCAGTTTCGCAGGGACGGTCTGTTTACCGATACCGTACAACGTTGCTTCGGCCTCGCTTCCGGCAGCCGGGCGTAACGTCTCAGGCAGCTGCACGATGGCCTCGCGCTGCCCTGCTCTGGCCAGCCGGACCACCGGCTGCCCGGCACTGACAACCTGACCGGGTTCAGCCAGCGTATCCATAACCACACCGTCGGCGTCAGCCAGCAGGACGGCGTAGCCCGTGGTGTTTTCTGCCACATTGGCCTGTGCCTTAGCCGCACTGAGTTCTGCTCTGGCCGTATCGGCGGCGGCCTTTATCTGATCGTAGGACGATGCCGACACTGCGCCTGCAGCGACCAGACCGCGATAGCGCAGCTCGTCATCAGTCGCTTGTCTTGCACGGGCCCGTGCAGCCGCGACAACCTGTTGTTGAGCCTGCGCCATCAGACTCAGGTCAACCGGATCCAGACGCATCAATGGCTGACCGCGTTTAACGGTCTGGCCAGTATCGACCAGGCGTTCAAGGATTTTGCCCTGCACTCTGAAACCGAGGTCGCTTTGAATCCGGGCGACAACAACGCCGGTAAATGCGCGGGAGGCATCGGTAGCACTCACCACGGCCGCAGACCTTACCAGAGGAGGCTGAGTACGGGGATCGTCGGTGCCGGAAGAGTCACCGCAGGCCACAAGAGCAAGCGGCAACAGGCAAAAAGCAAAGTTGGCAGGAGTAAGCCTGAGCATGGGTTCCCTTAATTGAATTAGCAGGACAGTAACCGCATTCTCAGACTAGTGACCAATAATGTCAATGGTCACAACTCAGGGGGACAAACTTCTCAGTATCAGTGAGGAGAGGAGTGCCGCCGCCGCCGGTGCCGTTTCCAGATTGTATTGCAACTGTACCGGACTGATGTAAGGCCGCATTACCAGATATATCGCGTGCGCAGCCTCATCCAGCGGCGTTTTTCGTTCAAACTCTCCCGCCTGCCGCCCTTCAACAATGATTTGCTCAATCAGTTCTCTCAGACGCTCTTCATGAGCCTCTGCCGACGGCCACTTATCCCTCGCCGCCACGGCAGCAATGTCATAAAGCTTGCGATCGTGAAAAAACAAATCACTACCGGCTTCAGTCAGTGCCCTGAATAAACGCCGCAATTTTTCGGAGGCCGACGGGGCATCTGCAATCTCTGAATTGACAATCGCCATAATCATTGCCAGCCGGTTAGTGCAGATCACTTCACCGATCGCCTGCTTGGAATCGAAAAATTTATAGATATAAGATTTTGAAAATCCTATTGATTTAGCCAGTTCTGACACCGTGGTTTTCTCATACCCATAATGCCCAAAATGCTCTGTGGCGGCGTCGACGACCTGATCGCGAACGCTGTGATCCAATGGCCCCCTTGGGGGATGTAAATTTATGTGTTTAGTCATTTTTCAAGCTTAGCTCAGTGAACCCTGATTGACAACAAGTGACCATTTGGTAATGTGGTCACAATTCAAAACTGACTCAAGGAATATCAATGTTCCCCCTCCGTACTCTTGCACTGGTGGTGAGCGCCGGTTTACTGGCGGGTTGCGTCGTTGGGCCGGATTATCATCGCCCGGATGCGCCACTTGCGGAACGATATCAGGCTCAGTCTGCCGTTCAACAGAGAAGTGCTTCCAGACCCGCCAGTTTTGCTGTGTGGTGGGACGGCTTCGGCGATCCTCTGTTAAGCAAGTTAGTTACAGACGCTCTCGCGCAAAATCTCGTTCTCGCACAGGCAACCGCCCGCATGACCCAGTCCCGCGCTGGACTGGGCGTGGCCACAGCAGCTCTGTTGCCCTCTGGGAACATCAGCGGACAAGCGGCACGCGCGTATCAGTCGGTCGAAACCCCGCTGGGGCAGGTTCTCAGCGCAACGCCGTATTATAATCGCTACGGCAATAGCTATGAAACCAATCTCAACGCAAGCTGGGAGATTGACGTTTTTGGGGGGCTGCGCCGCAGTCGCCAGGCTGCACTCGCTGACTATCAGGCTTCCGAAGCGGCCGTCGCCGCAACCCGTCTTGCCGTCGCGGCCCAGACTGCCGATACCTATATCACCCTGCGCGGATTACAGACCCGGCTGTCCATCGCGGAGAAACAGGTCAGTACGCAACAGGAACTGCTGGAAAAAGTACAACTCCTGAACGCTAAAGGACTGGCTCCCGAGTATCAGGTTCGCCAGACAGAAGGGGAACTGACACGGGTTCAGGCAACCGTACCGGTTCTCCGCACAGGGCTTGATGCTGCCATGAATGCATTAGACGTTATGCTCGGTACGCCTCCCGGCACCTATCGCGATCAGGTAGACTCGCCGGGCTTCATTCCGCAGGCTCCGCAGATAGCATCAACGGGTACACCAGCCGACCTGATGCGCCGAAGGCCCGACATTATCGTGGCGGAACGTCATCTCGCCGCCTCAAGTGCACGCATCGGCGTGGCCACCAGTGAGTATTATCCGAAGTTTTCACTCAGTGCGTTGCTCGGCAGCGCAACGGCAGTGGCGGGCGATAACCTGTTCTCCGGCGGTGCCAGCCAGTCTGCAGGCCTGCTGGGGCTGCGCTGGCGACTCTTCGATTTTGGTCGCATCAACGCCCAGATAGACCAGGCTAAGGGCCAGGAACAGGAGGCGCTCGCCGCCTATCGGCTATCTGTCTTACGCGCCACCGAAGATGTCGAAAATGCTTTATCTGCTCTGATCAATAGTGAAACACAAACCGCAATGCTGATCAGGGGGGAAACTGCACTGGCCAGCGCTCGTCGATCTTCTTTCATCGCCTACCAGCAAGGAACAAGCAACCTGATTGATGTTCTGCACAACGATGAAAACCTTTTGCAGGCTTCTGATGCCAAAGCGCAGGCGCAGACAGAATCTGCCCACGCCGCTGTGGCTGCTTTCAGGGCGCTCGGAGGGGGTTGGCAGCCAACAGAAACAGCCACCAGGGCACCATAAGCTGCAGCGTAGATTCACATTCTGATTGCTGACTGATAACCGGGGGACGGATGAAAAGAATAGGCATTCTGGGCGTTGATGCGCTAACCGAAGAACTGATCAGAGGATTGTTTCAGGCAGTACCTGACGCCCAGGTGTTTCTCTGGCCAGGAAACAGTGAACGGGCTCAAAAGCTGGCCCGAGAATTTCCCTGCTGGACAATGGGCAATCAACAGGCGGTCATTGATGAAGCGGATGTCATAATTATCAGCGTTGCCAATATTGCCTTAAATGAACTCTCAAATTGCGTGCAGTGGCGTAACTCAAAAACTCTGATTTCACTTGTCCATGTGCCCAGTCACAAACATTGACCAACCTGTCATGCATTCAGAGTGCAACAGGCTAGGCAAGGGGCATTCCCGGAAGCCGCCTCGCAAGTTTTATCAAAAACCACCGGGGGGCGGCTCAGGTAATCAAAATCACCCGAATATCATTCACATTGGTTAACGTCGGGCCGGTCACCACCAGATCCCCCCGCGCGGCAAAGTAGCTGTAACTGTCGTGCCCGCGCAGCATGCCTATGGCATCCAGTGTGGTTCTCGACAGCGTATCCGGGGTGATGATTGCGCCTGCGGCATCCTCCGTGCCGTCAATGCCGTCGCTGTCTCCGGCGATGGCATAAATCCCCGCCTCCCCCTTTAGCGCACAGGCCAGCGCCAGCAAAAACTCGGTGTTGCGCCCACCGCGCCCAGCGCCGCTGTCGCCAATGGTCACTGTGGTTTCACCGCCGCTCAGCAAAACCGCCGGGCCTTTCACCGGCAGCCCATGCTGTTTTACCGATCTCGCTATCCCTGCCATCATCACCCCCAGTTGCGCGCTTTCACCCTCCAGCGCATCGCCCAGAATCAATGGCGTATAGCCCATGCGCTGCGCCACCCCGGCAGCGGCGGCCAACGCACCAGACGGCGTGGCGATCAGGCGAATGTCATCGTGAATTTCCGCCGCCGTCACCGGTGCGCGCGGGGTGTTGAGCACCCGCAGGACGTGTTCCGGCAGAGCCAGACCATAGCGGGCGACAATCTCCAGCGCCTCTTCCGCCGTGGAGCTGTCCGCCACCGTCGGGCCAGAGGCGATGCTCTGGGGATCGTCACCCGGCACATCGCTGATGATCAGCGTAATCACCCGGGCGGGACGAGCAGCCAGCGCCAGCCGTCCGCCTTTGATATCCGACAGCTGCTTGCGCACGGTATTCATCTCCTGGATGGTCGCCCCGCTCTTCAACAGCGCTTTGTTGACCGCCTGTTTGTCGGCAAGGGTGATGCCCTGGCGCGGCAGCGCCAGCAATGACGAGCCACCGCCGGAGACAAGTGCGATCACGCAGTCGTCGGCATTCAGGTGCTTGACCTGCTCCATCATCAGCATCGACGCCACCTCGCTCATCGCATCCGACACCGGGTGCGCCGCCTCGACGATACGGATTTTTTGCGTCGGTACCGCGTGGCCGTAGCGCGTCACCACTACGCCCTGTAAATCCACCTCCGGCCAGGCGGCCTCCAGCGCAGCAGCCATCGCCGCGCTGGCTTTCCCGGCGCCGACCACAATGCAGCGTCCGCGCGGTTTCTCAGGCAGGGCTTTGATCAGCGCCTCATGTGGGTCGGCGCTTTTCACCGCCGCCATAAAGATCTCAGTAAGCGCCCCTCTCAGGGCGCTGTCGTCGAGGTGTGCCATAGGGTCAGCCTTCTGCGATGGCGCGGATCACCGCCTGGGTGACCTCGCGGGTGTTGGCCGTGCCGCCTACATCCGGGGTCATGATCCCCTGGGCGCAGACCTGTTCGACGGCGACCATCAGGCGTGTGGCGGCCTCTGCTTCGCCAAGATGTTCCAGCATCTGCGCTGCCGTCCAGAAGCTGGCGACCGGGTTAGCAATGCCTTTGCCGGTGATATCAAATGCCGAGCCGTGGATCGGTTCAAACATCGACGGGAAACGGCGCTCAGGATCGATGTTGGCAGTGGGCGCCACGCCCAGGCTGCCCGCCAGCGCCCCGGCCAGATCCGAGAGGATATCGGCGTGCAGGTTGGTGGCGACAATGGTGTCCAGCGATTCCGGATGCAGGGTCATGCGCACGGTCATCGCGTCGACCAGCATTTTATCCCAGCTCACGTCCGGGAATTCACGCGCCACTTCGGCAGCAATTTCATCCCACATCACCATTCCGTGACGCTGGGCGTTGGACTTGGTCACCACGGTCAACAGTTTGCGCGGACGGGTCTGCGCCAGACGGAAGGCGTAACGCATGATACGTGTCACCCCGGTGCGGGTGAAAATCGCCACCTCGGTACCCACTTCTTCCGGCAGGCCACGGTGCGCGCGACCGCCGTGGCCTGAATATTCCCCTTCAGAGTTCTCACGCACGATCACCCAGTCGAGGGAGCCTGGCCCGGCCTTGCGCAGCGGAGATTGGATGCCCGGCAGGATTTTAGTCGGACGCACATTGGCATACTGATCAAAGCCCTGGCAAATCGGCAGACGCAGCCCCCACAGGGTGATGTGATCCGGGACATCCGGCGCACCCACCGCGCCAAAGTAGATGGCGTCGAAGGCTTTCAGCTGCTCCAGCCCATCTTCCGGCATCATCACTCCGTGCGTTTTGTAATAATCCGACCCCCACTCAAAGGTATGCACCGAGAAACGAATTCCGCCCTGACGCTGGGCCAGCGCGTGTAACACGTCTACGCCCGCGGTGATCACTTCCGGGCCAATACCGTCTGCGGGGATAGCTGCAATCGCGTAATCTTTCATGTTTATTCCTTAATGTTTTGGCTGAACTAACGAATCATGGGGCTGTGTTTTGCGGGCAGAAGCCGACAGCCACAGCACAACAAGGGAAGAGAGAATCAGTAACCCGGCGACAAACCACAACCCCCAGGTGTAACTGCCGGTCTGCTGCTTAATCAGGCCGATCATGAACGGACCGACAAACCCGCCCAGATTGCCCAGTGAATTGATGGTGGCGATCCCGGCGGCAGCGGCCTAACCGGAAAGGAACAGGGTTGGCATACTCCACAGCGGCGGTTTCGAGGCGCTGATGCCGCAGTTAACAATGGTGAGCGCAAGGATTACGCCAACGATGCTTGCCGCACTCCCGGCCATCAACAGCCCGGCAGCCGCCACGATGCAGGCGGCAATCACGTGCCAGGAACGTTCGCTGGTTTTGTCTGAATGCCGCGCCCACAGCACCATTGCTACCACTGCAATAACGGCGGGAATGGCATTCAGCAGGCCAACGGTCATGGAGGAGACGCCCAGCGTTTTGATGATTTGCGGTGACCAGATCCCGAGCGTATACAGCCCGGCGGAGGTGCCGAAATAGACCAGCGACAGGGCCAGCACGCGCTTATCCAACAACCCTTTCCAGACGCTGTGCTGCGCCGTGGCCTGTTTTGCGGCCTGCTCGCGTTGCAGCGTGCTCGTCAGCCAGCCACGCTCCTCCTCACTGAGCCAGGTGGCCTTTTCCGGGCGGTCGGTCAGCCAGAACAGCACCACGACGCCGAGGATCACCGCCGGCACCGCTTCGAGGACAAACATCCACTGCCAGCCGGCAAAGCCCATCAGGCCGTGCATTTCCAGCAGGGCTGCGGAAATCGGCGAACCGAGCGCGGTCGAAATGGGTGCCGCTGCCATAAAGATAGCCGTCACCTGGGCGCGTTTTTGCGCCGGGAACCAATAGCTTAAGTAGAGGATGATGCCCGGGAAGAAACCGGCCTCTGCCACACCGAGAAGGAATCGCAGAGTGTAGAAGCTGGTCGTGCCCTGCACGAAGGCCATCCCGCCGGAGACCAGCCCCCAGGTGATCATCACCCTTGCAATCCAGATGCGCGCTCCGACCTTATGCAGGATCAGGTTCGACGGGACTTCAAACAGGAAGTAGCCGAGGAAAAAGATCCCTGCGCCAAAGCCGAATACCGCTGGGGAGAAACCTAACTCGGCATTCATGGTCAGCGCCGCGAATCCGATATTAACGCGGTCGAGAAAAGCGATGAAATACAACAGCATGATAAAGGGCACGATGCGCAAGGTGATCTTGCGCATGACCCGTTGTTCGATTGTGCAGGTCATGAGGTGTTCCTAATAATTATGTGTAGGGTACGCAGTCGGGCTGCCTTGATGAGTATGCTGATATTTCTTGCATGATCATGCGCTTCGGTTTATACAAAAAAATGCAATAATCGCGAGCGAGCCAAAATGGAACTACAACACTTACGCTGTTTCCTGGCGGTGGCCGAGACCCTGCATTTTGGTCAGGCGGCGCAACGGATGAACATGCTGCCATCGGCATTAGGAAGGAATATTCGTCTTTTAGAAGAAGCACTTGGCACACGGCTATTTCGTCGGTCAACGCGTCGGGTCGCGCTGACGGAGAACGGGGTTTTACTGCGGGAAGAGGCGCGAAAACTGCTCGCCCACGCCGACGCGATTATGTTGCAATTTCGTCAAAATCCGCGCCGTAATCAGCCCTTGCTGCGCGTCGGTACCATCGACAGCGCGGCGATGGGATTGCTGCCTGGACTGCTGCAATTGTTCCGTCAGCAGTACCCGGAAGTGGAAATTCAGCTTTTTGAAGATAAAACCGTCCATCTGCTGCCGAAGCTGAAAAGCGGCAGGCTGGACCTGGTATTTATTCGCCCGCCCTCACAGCTCGACGCCCAGTTTGGCCGGGCGTTTCTGTGTAATGAACCGGGTATTCTGGCCCTGCCCGCCCGCCATCCTTTTGCCGGGCGGGAGAGTATCGAGATCGTCGAACTGGAAGGGATGCCGATGATCCTGCCTGAGCGGCGTTCCCGCCCGCACAGCCACGACCTGACGATGAATCTGTTCCATAACGCCGGGATTGAGGTGACAGTGTCACAGCTGGCGGATGAAAAGCAGACCATTATCAACCTGGTCGCGGCGGGAATTGGGCTGGCGATTGTGCCCGCCTGGAGCAGCCGCTTTCAGCTGCCAGGGGTGAAGTTTGTGCAGCTGAACGGTGCAGCGCAGATGGGGATGCCGCTGGAGGCGGTGTGGATGGCCGGGGCGCAGGATGAGATCCGCGACAATATGCTGGCGCTGCTGGAAGCGCACCCGGAGCTGTATCATTAACCGCGCCGGGCGGCGGTCTGTTAAACCCGCCCTTACGCTTTATAGATAAACTGCTGGATAAAGTCGGCGATATCCTCCTGGACCATTTTGCATTTTTTGGCCGAGGGCCTGACGCTGAGAAACTCCGCATAGCCATTCAGGAGTGACACCAGCTGACGCGTGGTGCGGCGGGCATCGCTGTCGCGGAACGTGCCATTGTCTATCCCTTCCTCAATGATGCCGCAGACCACCCCGCTCCATTCGTCGGTGATGGACTCCACCAGCTCTGCGTAAGCCGCATTATGAATGGCTAAATGCCAGATTGAGCTATACAACTGCCAGGCGGCATCAGGCTCTAGCGGCAGGAAGTTTTCAACCAGCTGCGCCATTTTTTGCTTCGAGGTTAACGCATTAATCTGCCGGGCAAAGGTCTCCAGCTCGTCGCGCATAAAACGATCCAGCGCCGCAATACACAGCACCTGCCAGTTGCTGAAGTAGTGATAGATATGGCTTCGCGAGATCCCTAACGACTCCGTCAGCTCACGCGTGGTGACATTGGCGATGCCCTTCTCCAGAAACAGCGCGATGGCCCCGTCCAGAATTCTGGCTTTTAACGTCTCTTTTGCTTCTTTCATCATCACGCCCACGTTGACTTTGAGCAAACGCTCAAATAGACTCACCCCGAGATTTGAGCAACCGCTCAAGTCCATTTTAACAGAAAATAGTATGCTTACCTTAAAAAATGCGGCACCGGCCGCAGTCTCACACAGCGCAGTTAAAACGCTCAAATTACTGGGTCAACGCCACAGCCGAAAACTCATTCTGACCTTCTTACTGGTGGCCGCCGAAAACATCACCCTGCTGTTGTATCCCCTGCTGGCCGGGTTTGCGATCAACGCGATTGTCTCCGGCCAGGCCTTACATGCCGTGCTGTATGCGGTGATGGTGTTTATGATGTGGGCCATTGGCGCGGCAAGACGCAGTATCGATACCCGCACCTTTGCCCGCATTTATGCCGAAATGGCGGTGCCGGTGATCCTCGCCCAGCGCGAAGAACAGCACAGCGCCTCGACGATTGCGGCACGCGTGGCGCTTTCGCGGGAATTTGTCGACTTTTTCGAGAAACATTTGCCGGTGCTGGTGACCTCTGTGGCGTCCATTATCGGAGCCGCGGTGATGCTGCTCCTGCTGCAGTTCTGGACCGGCGTCGCCTGTCTGTTCATCCTGGTATTTTTTGCCCTGTTTTTGCCAGGCTTTACCCGCAGGAACGAAGCACTCTTCCTGAGGCTGAACGATCGGCTGGAAAAAGAGGTGGCGTTCGTGAACAGCGCCTCACAGATATCGCTGTTCAGACACTACGATGTGCTTGCCCGGCTCAGAATTAAGCTGTCAGATCGGGAAGCGATTGGCTATCTGTCGATCGGGACGATCACCGCGATTTTATTTGCCAGCACCATTCTGACGATGTCATTCCAGGGTGGATTAGATGCCGGTCATATCTATTCGGTGATGACCTATATGTGGATGTTTGCCATGAGTCTGGACGACGGACCGCAATTACTTGAAAAATATTCTCAGTTGAAAGACATTGGCAAGCGGGTGAATACCAGTACGGTGTAATAAGCCTGTATCCCCTCATCGCAACGATGAGGGGATAACGCGCACAATTACATCGAGTAACCCGGCTTTTTGATCAGCTCATCCATCTTCGGGCCAATCTCCGTATCCCAGACCTGCGCTTTCCAGTCCTGCTGTTGCACCTGCTGCAGCGCAACGGACACAGAAGCGTCTTTGCTGTTGAAGTGACGAATAATCACCTCGGCGATATCCGCCGCCAGGGCGGTTTTTTGCTCGTCATTCAGGTCGCGCGGGAAACATTTGATATCTACGTGTGGCATGTGCAGGGCTCCTTTTGAGTTAGCGTTCCAGACTAGCAGAGAATGTCGTTGCCTTTTAACACCTTGTGCAGTTTCGGGAGCTGACACACGCTATCGGCAATCGCCGCAATCTTCGGCGTGTTCTCAGCGAACCACACCGGGCCTGGCCCCCAGGTGCGCATGACGCACAGGTAACAGTCGATCAGAGTCAGCTGCTCGCCAAAGGTAAACGGGCTGGCTTTGAGGTGGTTATCCAGCCACAGATAGAGCGTTTTGCGCCAGGCAATGCAGTTTTGCTGTAGCTGTTCCGGGGCATCCGGCGCCCAGCGCTCCGGGTAATCCGCGTAAGTGAAGGTCGGATAGACGTTGGCCACCAGCCACACCAGCAGGCGCTGAAACTGCTGACGTTCCACGCACCCGATGGGGGGTGCCAGATCGGGACAGCGATCCAGCACCATCAGCGCGATCGCGGCGGTCTCGCTCATGATCTCGCCATTGCTCAACTCCAGAGTCGGCACCTGACACAGCGGATTACGTTTTTCCAGCAAGTCGCGCTGCGGGCCGGGCTTATCAAAACCGTCAACGTTGATAAACTGATACGGAATGTCGGCCAGGGTCAGCATCAGCTCGCTGATTGCCGAGCCCCAGCCCGGTACGCCATACAGGATCATGCGGTCACCCCTTAAGGTTAAAACCCTAAGTGTAGAGCAGCCTCAGTAGGTGATGCCTGGCGGGTTGACCTCCGATTGCCCCACCGCTTCGCCCTGCTCACCCCAGCGAGCCAGCACTTTCTGGTAGTCGCCCCGCTGAATGGCACCGTCGAGCGCGGTCTGCAACGCATACACTAACTCGTTGCCCTTTTTGGTGGTGGTCGCGACATAGGCTTTTTTCGGCCCTAAACCCACCACCCGGGTTTTGCCGGTCAGCGCTTCTTTATAGGCCGAGACCGACTGCGGGCCGAAGAACACATCCGCCCTGCCGGACTGGATATACAGGTTGCCGGAGGCGTCGTCGGTGAGGTAAACCGGCAGCGCCGGTTCACGTCCGGCGGCTTTGTTCTCTTCGTTCCAGCCCAGCAGAATACGTTCCTGATTGGTTCCGGAGCCGACAATCACCTTTTTACCCGCCAGGTCCGCAGCGCTTTTTATCGACTGCACCTCACTGGTGGATTTCACCGAGAAGGCCAGCGAATCGACGCGATAGGTGGCAAAATCAAACTTCTGCTTACGCTGCTCGGTCACCGCAATGTTCACCAGCGCCACGTCGTAGCGCCCGGAGCTAATGCCCAGCGGCCAGTCTTCCCACGCGGTGGGCACCAGCTTGAGCTTCAGGCCGAGGCTGCCCGCCAGCAAACGGGCGATATCCGGGTCGCTGCCAATGCGGGTGCGGTTATCACTGGCCAGCAGCGCCAGCGGCGGCGAGTTGAGGGCCGAAATCGCCACCGTCAGGGTGCCGGGCTCAACAAATTTGTAACTGGCGGGGATCTTCGCCACCGCCTGTGGGTCAACGGTCACCGGCAGCGGCTGTTCGTTGGCCTGTAAATCAATCGCGGCGTGGCTGGTTGAGACAACCGCCAGCAGCGCCAGAACGCCATATTTCATCTTCTCTCCTCACAGCACTTTCGACAGGAACTGCCGCGTTCGCGCGTGCGAGGGACGGTTCAGTACCTCGTCGCTGCTCCCTTGTTCCACGATTTTACCATCCACCATAAACACCACCTGGTCTGCCACTTCACGGGCAAAGCCAATCTCGTGGGTCACCACCACCAGCGTGGTGCCGGAGCGGGCCAGCTTTTTGATCACGTCCAGCACCTCGCCCACCAGCTCCGGATCCAGCGCCGAGGTGGGTTCATCAAACAGCATCACGCGCGGGCGCAGAGCCAGCGCCCGCGCGATGGCGATCCGCTGCTGCTGGCCGCCGGACAAATGCCGCGACCAGGCATCGGCTTTATCCCGCAGTCCGACCACGTCCAGCAGGTCATATGCCCGCTCAACTGCCGCTTTGCGGCTCAGCTGCTTGTGCGCTATCGGCGCTTCGATCAGGTTTTCCAGCACCGTCAGGTGCGGGAACAGATTAAAGTTCTGGAACACGTAGCCGACGTTAACCCGCTGCTTGAGGATCTCCTTTTCTTTCAGCTCATACAGCTTGTCGCCCTGGCGGCGGTAGCCGATATAGTCCCCATCAATCTGGATAAAGCCTTCATCCACGCGTTCGAGGTGGTTAATGGTCCGCAGCAGCGTCGATTTACCCGAGCCGGACGGGCCGAGGATCACGGTAACGGAACCCGGCGGGATCTCCAGCGAGACGTCATCCAGCGCCTTATGGCGACCAAAAAACTTGCTGACCCCGGTAATCGAAATATGTCCTTCAGGAGAGGCTTGCATGGACAGGCTCCTGTGTCGTTTGGGTGGTTACAGAACGGGTCCGGCTTGACGCGCGGGATTGATTCACCGCCGAGCGGCGCTCGCTGCGAGCCAGGGCGCGTTCCACCAGATGCTGGATCGCCGACAGTACGGTGGTGATCACCAGATACCAGACGGCACCCACCATCAGCAGCGGGATCACTTCCTGGGTGCGGTTGTAGATCATCTGAATGGTGTAGAACAGCTCCGGCATCGCCAGCACGTAAACCATCGAGGTGCCTTTGGCGAGGCTGATAATTTCGTTAAACCCGGCAGGCAGAATGGTGCGCAGCGCCTGGGGCAGAATAATGCGCAGGGTACGTCGCGAGGCCGGTAAACCGAGGGCCGCCGCCGCTTCATACTGCCCATGATCGACCCCTAAAAAGCCGCCGCGAATAATTTCGGCAGTGTAGGCGCTTTGCACCAGCGTCAGCCCGATGACGGCTGTTGAGAACTGTCCCAGCACATTGATGGTTTCAAAACTGCCCCAGTTGATGGTGGTAAAAGGCACGCCGAGCGACAGAGTGTCGTACAGGTAGGAGAAGTTGTAGAGGATGATCAGCACCACAATCAGCGGCAGCGAGCGGAACAGCCAGATGTAGCCCCAGGCCAGGCTGCTTAACAGCCAGGAAGACGACAGCCGCGCCAGCGCCAGCATCCCGCCAATCACCACGCTCAGCGCGGTGCCGATCAGGGTCAGCAGCAGCGTCTGCCCCACGCCCTCGAGGATCACCGGGTCAAAGAACCAGCGTGCGAACACCGCCCACTCCCAGCGCGGATTAAAGGCTACCGACTGCACGACAATCGCCAGCACAAACAGCGCGACAACGGCGCCAACGGTGCGCAGCGGGTAGCGCGCCGGGACCACTTTGATGGTTTCAACGTTGTTCATCGTCGTTCCTCATGCGGATTTACTGAACGCTTCGCGTACCAGCGTTTTGGTGAAGCGCAGCCGCCCGTCAAACGGCGGCTGGCTGTACTCTTCCGGGTCGCGGGCGAGATCAAACTGCGCCGCGTAACCCTGGCTCAGGTAGAGCCGCACCGCTTCCGGCTGGCGAAAACCGGTGGTGAGGTACATCTGGCTGTAGCCCGCTTGCACCGCCCGACGTTCCAGCTCCTGCACCACTTTTGCGGCAAGCCCCTGCTGACGCAGGGTTTTGTCGGTCCAGATACGTTTGATTTCCGCAGTCTGCTCATCGAGCGGCTTATAGGCCCCGGTGGCGATGATCTGCCCGTCGCGCTCAAGCACAATGAACAGCCCCTGCGGCGGCAGATACCATTCGGTCAGTTCGATCTCGGCGTCTTTAGCAAAATAGTCGCCGTAGCGGGCCGCGTATTCACCGAACAGCCCGTCAATAACGGGCTGAAGATCGGCGTCCTCTGGCGATACGTCGCGAAAAAGGTCGCTCATAAGGTCTCCTTAGTCACCCAGACCAGCCGGGTTCACTTCAGAGCCTGGAATGCGCTCCACCCCTTCGCCCCAGCGGTTCAGCACTTTGTCGTAATCGCCGTTTTTGATCACCCCGTTAAGCGCGGTCTGCACCGGTTCAGCCAGCCCGCTGCCTTTTTTCAGGGTCACGGCGATGTGCGCCGCCTTCGGCCAGCCGCCGTCCACGCTGCCTACCAGCTTGGTTTTGCCGTTCAGGGCTGCTTTCCATGCGCCAATCACGTTCGGGCCGAAGAAGGCATCCGCCCGCCCGGACTGCAGGGCCAGGGTCTGAGCCGCATCGTCCTTGGTGTAGACCGGGGTGAACGGCTTGAGGCCTTTCTTCTGGTTTTCCGCATCCCAGGCCAGCAGGATCGCCTCCTGGTTGGTGCCAGATCCGACGATGATCCGCAGCCCGGCGATGTCTTCCGCCTTCTCGAGGCTCTTAATGGTGCTGGTCGATTTCACGTAGAAACCGAGGGAATCTTTGCGATAGGTGGCAAAGTCGAACTTCTCTTTACGATCTTTGGTGACGGTAATATTGCTGATCGCCGCATCGTATTTCCCGGAGGTGACGCCCAGCGGCCAGTCTTCCCACGAGGTCGGAACGATGTTCAACTCAAGTCCGAGGCTGTCGGCGACCAGACGGGCAATATCCGCCTCACTGCCGATCAGGGTTTTGTTGTCATCAGCAAAGACGGTTAATGGCGGCTGGCTTAGGCCGGCAATCGCCACGGTGAATTTCCCCGGCACCGCGGGCTTAAAGCTCGCCGGCAGCTGAGCAATCGCCTCTGGGTTTTTCGCCGTGTTGATCGGCGTTTTGTTGGCTTCCAGGCTTACGCCGGTGCCGTTAATGTTCACGTTCTCTGCCCAGACGGCAGGGGTAAAGGCCAGCGCGAGCGCCAGAAAAAGCGATGATTTATGCATAGCAGGCTTCTCTTATTGTGTGGTTATTGTTGTGTGAACTGATTTTCTGGCTGGTCTAATCCCAGGCTCTCACGCAGGGTGGTGCCGGGGTATTCAGTACGGAACAGGCCGCGCGCCTGCAGCAGGGGCACCACCTGATCCACAAAGCGCGGGAAGGTATCCGGCGTGCCGCCCTGGATGATAAAGCCGTCCGCTGCGTAGCCGTCGAACCACTGCTGTAGTCCGTCAGCGACCTCTTCCGGGGTGCCAGAAAAGCGCGGGCGCGGCGAGGCGGCTTCCAGCGCGACCTGGCGCAGGGTTAAGTTGCGCTCCCGCGCGTTACGCTTGATCTCATCGGTGGTGCTGCGAAAGCTGTTCTGCCCCAGATCGCCAATGTCCGGGAAGGGTTCATCGAGCGGATACTGGCTAAAATCGTGGTGCTCAAAATAGCGTCCGAGATAGTTCAGGGCATCGGTAATCGACACCAGCGCGGCGGTGGTTTGATACTGCTGCTCCACGTCGTCGGCGTCTTTACCCACAATCACGCTCACGCCCTGGAAGATATGCAGCTCGTCGGCACGACGGCCATGCTGTTCCAGCTGGCTTTTCACGTCGCGGTGGAAGGCCTGAGCCTCTTCAAAGGTCTCGTGATGGGTGAAGATGGCGTCTGCGTGTTTCGCCGCCAGTTTTTTACCGTCGTCGGAGGCCCCGGCCTGGAAGACAATCGGCCTGCCCTGCGGGGTACGACCAATGTTCAGCGGCCCGGCGACCTTAAAGAAATCGCCGTGGTGATCGAGGGTGTGCAGTTTCTGCGGATCAAAGAACTGGCCGCTCTCCTTGTTGCGCACAAAGGCATCGCCTTCCCAGGAATCCCACAGCCCTTTCACCACGTCGAGATACTCATCGGCAATGCGGTAGCGCAGGGCGTGCTCCGGGTGCTTGTCGCGGGAGAAGTTCTTCGCCGAGCCTTCCAGCGGGGAGGTCACCACGTTCCAGCCTGCCCGGCCGTTGCTCAGATGATCGAGGCTGGCAAACTGGCGCGCCACGGTAAACGGCTCGCTGTAGGAGGTGGACAAGGTGCCGACCAGCCCGAGGCGCGTGGTGATGGTTGCCAGTGCCGATAACACCGTCAGCGGCTCAAAGCGGTTGAGAAAGTGTGGAATCGACTTCTCGTTGATGTACAGGCCATCGGCGACAAACAGGAAGTCGAGCTTGCCCGCCTCCGCTTTCAACGCCGTCTCTTTTACAAACTCAAAATTGATGCTGGCATCGGCGGTGGCCGCCGGGTGGCGCCAGGCCGACATGTTCCCCGACGCACCATGCAAAATCGTGCCCAATCGCAGCTGTCGTGTTGCGGACATATTCACTCCTTACCTTAAAGTTGATTCAGTGCTTTTTCTGCAAGCTGGGCGAAATATCGCGCGGCGGGTTCGATCAGGGCTTCATCCGGGTTAAAGGCCGGGTGATGCAGACCATACTGACTGGCGCTGCCAATGCTGACGAAGGCGCCAGGAATGTGTTGCAGATAGACGGCAAAATCTTCCCCGCCCATGTGCAGTTCGGCGTGCTGGGTCTCAAAACCGCTTTCGCGCGCCACTGAGGTGGCAAAGTCGGCCCAGTTGGCGTCGTTGACCAGCGCGGTCGGCCCGGCATACCAGATGATGTCGATTTGCGCGGCAAAGGCGCTGGCAAACCCGGCGGCGATCTCCGATACCCGGGCTTTGACCTTTTCCTGCACGTCGGTGCGGTGGGTGCGCAAGGTGCCTTCCAGCTCGACGCTTTCCGGCAGCACGTTCCAGGTATTGCCCCCGGTAATGCGCGTCACGCTCAGCACCACCGAGTCCAGGGTGTTCACGTTGCGACTGGCGACGCTTTGCAGCGCGGTCACCAGTTGGCTGGCGAGCACAATGGCGTCGTTACCTTCGTGCGGACGGGCGGCATGCGCCCCTTTGCCGGTAATGCGGAAAACAAAGCGGTCAACGTTGGCGTAGAACGGCCCGCCGCGAGTGGCGAAACTGCCCACCGGCAAGCCGGGTTCGTTGTGCATGCCGAAGATGGCGCTGACGTCGCGCAGGGCGCCAGCGCGGACCAGACTTTTCGCACCGCCGAAGTTCTCTTCTGCAGGCTGAAACAGGATCCGCACCCGGCCATTCAGCGAGGCTTCACGCGCTTTAAGTTCTAAGGCGGCGCCGAGGATCACGCTGGTGTGGATATCGTGTCCGCAGGCGTGCATCACCCCCGGGCGTTGTGAACTGAAGGCTACGCCGCTGCGCTCCTCAATCGGCAGCGCATCGATATCGGCGCGCAGGGCAATGCGTTTGTCGCCCTCGCCCACTTCGGCCACGACGCCGGTGTGCAGATCGTAAGGCAGGATCTTAATCCCCGCATCGCCCAGCCACTGGCGCAGGCGGGCGGTGGTTTCAACTTCTTCTCCGGAGAGTTCCGGGTGTTGGTGCAGTTCACGACGCCAGGCGATCAGCTGTTGTCCGAGGCTCATACCGCCACCTCCCGTTGCTGACGGATCGCTGCCAGCAGACGCAGGGACTGCACGCGGGCAGCGCCATCCGCCACCGGCGTATCAATAATAAATTCGTCAATGCCCCACTGCTGATGCAGGGCCTCCAGCTGATCCAGTACCGACTCTGCGGTGCCAGCCAGCAGCGACTGGGCGCGACGGGCAATGCGCAGCGGCTCACTTCCGGCCTGGCGGGCAAAAGCATAGGCCTGCTCTTCGCTGGCGACGGTGACCCGCTGACCGTTGGCCAGCTCCACGCCCCAGACTTCCACCGACTGCGCCAACGCGTCGGCCTGCGCCTGGGTTGGGGCGACGATAGCCTGCACCGCGACAATCACCTCGCGGTGACTGTGCGCCCGCCAGGTGGCAATCACCTCACGCAGCAGGTCAGGATCGCCGTTCAGGTGAGCCGCAAAGACGAAGTTCCAGTTGAGGCTGGCGGCAAGGCGTGCGCTCTCGGCGCTGGCCCCCAGCAGAAAGCCCTGAGCAGGTACTTGCGGCAGCGGGGTGGCGCGAACCGCCTCCTCTTCCGCCTGGGCTGCCGGGTTTAACCAGCCGTCGAGCTGCGCCAGCTGGGCCGCGAAATCGCCCTTTTCCTGCTGATTCAGCCCCTGCTGTAATGCCCGGGTGGAGAGCGGCAGCCCGCCTGGCGCTTTGCCTACACCCAGGTCGACGCGACCCGGTGCTATGGCCGCCAGCAGGTTGAAGTTTTCGGCCACTTTATAGGGGCTGTAGTGCTGGAGCATCACGCCGCCGGAGCCGACGCGAATGCGTTTGGTCTGCCCGAGGATCCAGGCAATCAGCAGCTCAGGCGACGGACTCGCCAGCTGCGGGGTGTTGTGGTGTTCGGCAATCCAGAAGCGGTGATAACCCAGCGCCTCCGCCTGTTGCGCAAGGCTTAAGGTGCGCGCCAGCGCATCGGCGGCCGTTTCGTTTGCTGCGACAGGACTTTTATCCAGAATGCTGATTCGCCAGGACATGTTGCAATCTCGTTTGACTAAACATGTCGCCATTATTAAGGGGCGATTTCACCTCTGAGAAACAATTAATTTACATTTGGTTTGCCGGATTTCAGATATACAGCGCTGGGTTAGCGTGCGCTCTGTAACCCGGCGATGAGGGCATCGGCCTGCTGGCGCGAGGTGATCCGCACGAAGCGGATGTGGGCGTAAGCGGGATTATCCATGTCGGCCTGGTAGCGCACACGGTTGCTGCGCCAGGTTTTGAGGGTCCAGATAAGGATCGACTCCCGGCTCAAGAACGAGCGGCGAAAGCTCTCCCGGTTGCCGGTGCCGGGCCACAGCTCCTGCTGGGTCCAGGCGCGTGTTATCGCCCGAATCACCGCCTGGCGCAGGGTGCGGACAAAGCCGTAATCTACCCACACCACCAGATCGACCTCGCGCCACTTGATCGCCCGGGTGCGGTTGTAGTTGCCGTCCAGCACCCAGCCGGGGCTGGCGTCGAGTGCGGCTTCCAGCTTGCTGACGAACACCTCATCTGGCGTGCCCTGCCAGTCGGGCTGCCAGTACAGGGTGTCCATTTCGATACAGGGCAGCGCCAGCGCCGTGGCGATACGTCGGGCAAGCGTGGATTTACCGCTGCCGCTGGTGCCGATAATATTGATTTTCACATTGCCCCCGGTCAGTAAATGGTCGAGCGTCATAATAACGTTTTAGCATTGTTAATGAAACGGCATTTCGAAAGCCTGGTTTACCCCACGGATTCATTATTTACTTCATATTTGCCTTAAGTCGATTTATTCCCCCGCAGACAAAAATAAGCCCACTCGCTTTATTGCATTTTTATTACATTAACGCCAATTAACAGATAAAAAATAGTTAAGTCAGGCGCTTTCCAATTCATAAGATTACGTAGAGAATACGCCAGCCGTAATATTAAAGAATAACGATGACATCTTGCCTGACACTTTATCGGGCGGCATTTGTTTACTCAGACATCACCATGGAGTTACTCATGAAGCGTAACATGCATGTTACACAAAACGAGTATTTACTTAACGATGGATCGACGCTTATGTCGACCACCGATACCCAGAGTCATATTACTTACGCTAATTCGACGTTTATTGTTGCCAGTGGTTATAAAGAAGAACATCTTATCGGTGAACCGCATAATGTGATCCGCCATCCGGATATGCCCCCCGAGGCATTTGGCGATATGTGGTTTACTCTGCAGCAGGGCGAGAGCTGGACCGGGCTGGTGAAGAACCGTCGCCACAACGGGGATCACTACTGGGTACGCGCCAACGTGACGCCGGTCTACCAGCAGGACATCCTGACCGGTTATATCTCGGTGCGTAATATTCCAACCCGGGAAGAGATCGACGCCAGCGAGCAGCTTTATCAGCGCGTGCGAAATAACGAAATAAAAGGCCACGGTTTTTATAAAGGGCTACTGGTACGCCGGGGTTTATTTTCTTTCCTGTCGATATTTAAAAAACTCAGTACCGCGAAACGCGTTAATTATGGCCTTATTGTCACCGCCCTGCTGAACTTCGCCATTCCGTTTTTACTCCCCTCCACCGTGATACAAATGACTGCCACGGCGGCGCTTTTTATATTGCTGGCGATGTATTTGCATGCCCAAATTAGTCGCCCGGTAAAGTCGATTGTTAAACAGATGCAGCGCGTGGTTTCGGGACGCAAAACCGACTATTACCATTTTGATCGCGTCGACGAAATTGGTTTGATGATGCGCCTGGTTAATCAGTCCGGTTTAAACCTCAATTCACTGGTGGATGATGTCGGGGCGCAAATAAGCGGTATCCGCGATATCAGCCAGCAGGTCGAAAAAGAGGGTCATGCGCTGCAGGCCCGCTCGGAAGAGACGGCGGGCGATCTGCAGCAAACCGCCGCCGCTGTGGAAGAGATTGCCAGCGCGGTAAAACAGACCGCCGAAACCGCCGGGGAAGCGATCCTGATGGCCGATAAGACCAGCGCCAGCGCTTACAGCGGTGAAAAAATCATGAAGCAGACCATCGGGATGATGCAGTCGGTCTCGCAGGATAACGGCCAGATCGTCGACATCATCGCCGTGATCGACCGTATTGCTTTCCAGACCAATATTCTGGCCCTCAACGCGGCAGTTGAAGCCGCCCGCGCCGGAGAAGCAGGACGCGGCTTTGCAGTGGTGGCAGCCGAAGTACGCAATCTGGCCCAGCACTCCGCTTCGGCCGCGAAGGAGATCGCCGCGCTTATCGAGAAAAACGTCGCCAGCGTCAATGCCGGTGTGAATATGGTGGAGCAAACCGAAACCCATCTGACGGCAATGATTGGTAATGTGTTGAATATGTCGGCGCTCATTAAAGAGATTGGTCACGCCACCCAGGAGCAGACCCAGGCCCTGAGCCTGATTAATGAGTCGATCTCGCGCATTGGCGTAATGACGCACAATAACACCGGGATGGTGGATAACGTCACCAGCGCGGCCAACCACCTGACCCACAGAACCACGCGACTACAGCAGGCGATTGCGGTGTTTGGCGGTTAATACTGCGTCCTGAAATGGCTAACCCGGCGAAAAGGTCATATCTTTTTAAAGCGACGGTCGCGCCGGGGGCCCTGGATGAAAGCAGATAAAAAGACGTTAGCAGTCATGTTGCTCGCATGGGGTGCGCTCTACTATCTGCTGGGCTGGATCTCCTTATTCCTCGATGGCCCCGCGACCCGATTGCCCTTTATCTGGCTGCCCGCAGGCGTGGCTGTCACCGCCTTTCTTATCACCCAGCACAAACAGTGGCCTGCGTTATTTATCACCCTCCTGCTCGCCCGCCTGCTGTTGGGGGTGACGTTCCAGCATGTTCTGCACCTGTCGCTGATGCTGGGTCTTTTTTCGCTGACCAGCAATATGGGTATTGCCTGGAGCGTGCGCTATTTTTCCCGGGGTTACGATCGGCTGCACAAAATCGTCAACTGGGTGATCTCGACGGTGGCTATCAGCGCTCTGGCCGCGCTGGCGGGCGTGGGCTGGCTCTCTTATCTCGCGGGAACCTCACAGATGCAGTGGCTGTGGATCGCCTGGAGTGCCAACGTCACCAGCACGCTGTTCGTGACGCCCCCGCTGATGGGGCTGATCACCTCTGACGAAAAGGTCGCGCCACAAAAGCCGATCCTCGGTTTGTGCCTGGCGATCGCCGTGCTGCTGGTAACCCTGCTCACTTTCAGCGGCGTGCCGGACAGCGGCGACAATATTGCGCTGATTTACTCCCTCGCCTGTCTGCCGCTGGTGCTGGTGGCAGCCACCACCATCGTCTGTGGCGATCGGTTGGGTTCGCTGGCGTTTATCCTGTTTAGCATTGTCGTTATCTATGCATCGTGGCAAGAGACGGGCCCGTTCTATTTCGCCCGCCTGGCACCTGAAGAGTCGATTATGCTGGCGCAGTGCTATCTTTCCGCCGCCGCGCTGCTGCTGGTATTTATACGCGCCCAGAAAAGGCATGCGACCCGCACCGATCGCGGTACCCGGGATATTGCTTATTCCCTTGATCTGGAAAGCGGTCAGCTGGTCTGGAACCCGCACGCACAGTCTGCCCTCGCCGCCTCGTTAGCCCTTATCACCCGCCGGGAAGCGTTGCTGGCCCAGGTGCCCGATCCCCAACAGCAGGCGCTGATGGCCGCCCGCTGGCAGGCGGTGGCGCAAAACGTCCCTGTGGCAGAGACGTTCCGCTTTACGCTGGCCATCGACGGTCAAAAGCCGACCCTGATGGCTGAGCGCAATATGCTGATGATGGCAGACAACGATCGCCCGGTGATTGTGGCGTTCTGGTCCGAGGAAAGCGGCGGCTTGTTTCAGCCCACCACTGAGGAGGAAGGTTAACGATGCTGCAAATCGCCTTTTTGCTCGCCGGCGCGGCGTTCGTGCGCAAAGCGGCTCCGTTCTTTATGGTGGCAGGCGTGCTGTGGGGCGGTCTGGGTCTGTTGATCTTTATCGATGGTTTACAGGGTGGGCGTCACTTCCCGCTGCATCTCTTCGGTATTTTTCTGCTGATCGACAGCCTGGTGTCGCTGGCGCTGGGCTCGGCAACCCGGGACACACAGCGCGGGATTTTTTACTTCAAAGGCGGGCTGTTCCTGCTGATTGCCATTCTGATTTTATCCGGACGCCACGATGGCACGCTGGCAATGGCTATTGTGCTTGGCATTGCCTATTTCATTATCGGCCTGTTCAGCATCGCCTCTGCTGTGGTGGTGCGTTTTGCGCACTGGCGACGCGTTCTGCTGGCCGGCATTTTACAGGTAATCTTCGCCATTTTTCTGTTCTTGCCCTTTCCGTCAGAACATGATGGCACTGTTTCGCAGTTTATCGGGATGGTGATGATTACCGGAGGTTCGCAGTCGGTGCTGCTTTCTCTGCGGATGCGGCAGATCCGGCACGGTCGCTCGGTATTCGATATTCTGGCACCGCAGGGGCTGATGCCCCGCAAACGCGAGGCGCTGCCGCTGTCCGTGGATAGCCCGCCAGGCGAGCAGCTCACCGTGCACGTCTGGACCCCGGAAGGATCGGCCAAACAGCAGACGCTGCCGCGCCCGGTGATCAACCGCTATATCGCCGCCGTCGATGCCGACGGGGTGATTTCAACCGGACACGCGGCGCTGGAATTCCCACCTGCCCTTTACATCAGCCTGTACCCGGCAGCGGAGATCGACCGTTCGCCCGCCGAATTTTTTAACCTGCTGAAGGCGGTCGAGGCCAACACGGTAGCGGGGAAATATCAACCGAACTACCCGTATGAAGCGGGTATCTGGTGCGAGTCGGATCGCAAAATCCACTTCTCGACCTTTAATGCCGCCTCGCTGACCCGCTTCTGGACGCAGTACCGACAAAGCGAAACCTACAATCTGACCTGGCGAAACTGCTCCAGCAGCGTGGCCTATGCCCTCGAAGCCGCGCTCGACGGCGCGTTGAAAGAGCGCTGTTCCCGGGGCGGCTTTGTGCGTCTGTTCTTTATTCCGGAACTGTGGATCGCCGGACAGCTGCGCAAACGCGCCACCAATATGGCATGGACGCCCGGGCTGGTGCTGGATTACACCCGGGCGCTGCACGCGGTGGTTCATCCGACGGACGTGTCTCTGATGAGCCTGATTAAAAAGAAACTGTTTACGGCTGCGGATACTGGTCGTCGGTAACCTTCTCCAGCCACTCTACCGGACTGCCGTTTACCGCTTCGGCAACGGCAATGTGGGTCATCGCCGTTTGTGCGCTGGCCCCGTGCCAGTGTTTTACGCCCGGCGGGATCCACGCAATATCGCCCTGATTTAAGACTTCCGCCTCTTTGCCCCACTCCTGCAGCCAGCCGCGACCCTGGGTGACGATCAGGGTTTGTCCCAGCGGATGGGTGTGCCACGCGGTACGCGCGCCGGGTTCAAAGGTAACGGTCGCCCCACCCACTTTGGCGGGCTCGGTGGCCTGGAACGGCGCATCAATACGCACGGTGCCGGTAAACCAGGCCTCCGGGCCGCGGACGGACGGTAACGAACCACTACGGATAATTTTCATGCTGACTCCTCTTGTACTGTGGGGTTAACAGTAGCGCAAGACGCACCTCAGCATTAGACTGCATAATCAGAAAGGAACCATGAATGAAATTCATATATTGGGAGTGGCGTAATGCTGAAAGACAATTTTAACGATCTGCTGTCGTTTATGGTGGTCGCCCGCGAGCGCAGCTTTACCCGCGCCGCCGCTCAGCTTGGGGTGTCCCAGTCGGCTCTCAGTCACGCCATGCGCAATCTCGAAGCGCGTCTGGACGTGCGTCTGCTGACCCGCACCACCCGCAGCGTGGCCCCGACCGAGGCGGGCGAGCAGCTGTTTATTCGCCTGAGCCCGCATCTGCTGGAGATTGAGCAGGAGCTGACGGCCCTGCGCGATATGCGCGACAAACCGGCGGGCAATATCCGCATTACCGCCGGGGAGCACGCGATGACAGAGGTACTGTGGCCAGTACTTAAGCCCTTTATGGCGCAATACCCGGATATCAACGTCGAGGTGACGGTGGATAACGGCCTGACGGATATCGTCGACGGCCGCTTTGACGCGGGAGTGCGTTTGGGCGAGCAGGTGGCAAAAGACATGATTGCGATGCGCATCGCCCCGGATATGCGGATGGCGGTGGTCGGTTCCCCGGCCTACTTCGCCCGCTATGGCGAGCCGCACACCCCGGAGCAACTGGCCCATCATCGCTGCATCAATATGCGCCTTCCCACCCGCGGAGGATTGTATGTCTGGGAGTTTGAGCAGGACGGCCACGAGCTGCGGGTGCGCGTTGAGGGGCAGTTAACCCTCAACAATCTACCCCAACGTCTTGATGCCGCCGAGGCCGGACTGGGACTGGCATATGTCCCTGACGATACGGTGCAGGAAGCCATTCGCGCAGGAAAGCTGGTGCGGGTGCTGGAAGACTGGTGCCCGGTGTTTGACGGCTACCATCTTTACTATCCTGGCCGCCGCCAGCACACTACTGCGTTCGCTTTACTGGTAGAGGCCCTGCGTAGATCCTAAGCCCCTCCCCCGTCTTTATGTGACAACGTCACGCCTGCCTTAAAATTTACTTCAATGTGCATCACTTTCAGCCCGTTATTTTTTGCGTCGTTTATTAATTGCGGGTAGGATGCTTCGCCATGTTTTGCCTTATCCATACGCAGAATGACTGGAAAGGCAGCATGTTCCCGCGCAAAAGCAATCGTTTGTATTGCAGCTCGCCGGGTCTGAACATCACGACATTGATTAAGACAGGTAAACAGGTAACTCAATGAAGACAAACAACAACAGCGCAGCTGAACATCAGGCTGCGAAACGTCGCTGGCTGAACGCCCACGAAGAGGGCTATCACAAGGCGATGGGCAACCGTCAGGTACAGATGATCGCTATCGGCGGTGCCATCGGTACCGGGCTGTTTTTAGGCGCAGGCGCACGTCTGCAAATGGCCGGCCCGGCCCTCGCACTGGTCTATCTGGTGTGCGGGATCTTCTCCTTCTTTATTCTGCGTGCCCTTGGCGAGCTGGTGTTACACCGTCCGTCCAGCGGCAGCTTTGTCTCCTACGCCCGTGAGTTCCTTGGCGAAAAGGCCGCCTACGTGGCGGGCTGGATGTACTTCATCAACTGGGCGATGACCGGGATCGTCGATATCACCGCCGTGGCGCTGTATATGCACTACTGGGGCGCGTTTGGCGATGTGCCGCAGTGGGTGTTTGCCCTCGGTGCGCTGGCGATTGTCGGCACCATGAACATGATCGGCGTGAAGTGGTTCGCCGAAATGGAGTTCTGGTTCGCGCTGGTCAAAGTGCTGGCGATTGTGATCTTCCTGGTGGTTGGCACCGTGTTCCTCGGCAGCGGTAAGCCGCTGGACGGCAACATGACCGGCTTCCACCTGATCACCGATAACGGCGGTTTCTTCCCGCACGGCCTTATGCCGGCGCTGGTGCTGGTGCAGGGCGTGGTGTTTGCCTTTGCCTCGATTGAACTGGTGGGCACCGCTGCAGGCGAGTGTAAAGACCCGCAGAACACCGTGCCGAGAGCGATCAACAGCGTGATCTGGCGTATCGGCCTGTTCTACGTCGGCTCCGTGGTGCTGCTGGTGCTGTTGCTGCCGTGGAATGCCTATCAGGCCGGGCAAAGTCCGTTTGTAACCTTCTTCTCGAAACTGGGCGTGCCGTACGTGGGCAGCATCATGAACATTGTGGTGCTGACTGCGGCGCTCTCGAGCCTGAACTCGGGTCTGTACTCGACCGGTCGAATCCTGCGCTCCATGTCGATGGGCGGCTCTGCGCCGAAGTTTATGTCGAAGATGAGCAAGCAGCAGGTGCCGTATGCGGGCATCCTGGCGACGCTGGTGGTGTATGTATTCGGCGTATTCCTGAACTATCTGGTGCCGTCGCAAGTATTTGAGATCGTCCTCAACGTGGCCGCGCTGGGCATCATCGCCTCCTGGGCCTTTATCGTGGTGTGCCAGATGCGTCTGCGCAAAGCGATCAAAGAAGGTCATGCGGCTGAAGTGAGCTTTAAAATGCCGGGCGCCCCGGTGACCTCATGGCTGACGCTGCTGTTCCTGTTCAGCGTGCTGGTGCTGATGGCGTTCGATTACCCGAACGGCACTTACACTATCGCCACCATCCCGCTGCTGGCCGTGCTGCTGGTTGCCGGCTGGTTTGGCGTGCGTAAGCGCGTGCAGGAAATTCACAGCACCGCGCCGGTTCATCCGGACGATGAAAAGCGGGATGGCCCGCTGGTGGAAGAGACGTCGCGTTAAAAGTTAAGCGGTCATTAAAAAGGGAAGGCATTTGCCTTCCCTTTTGTTTACCCGACGACTTACAGCGCGATACGGATCACATCATCCGGCTGGGTCGCTTCCTGCTGACGGGTAGACTTCTGCTTCACCGTCACGTACAGGGTTTTGCCATCTGCCGAGAGCGCCAGGCTGTTCGGGAAGGTTGGCGTATCGATAGTTTTGGTCACTTTATAGGTTTTGGCATCAATGATGCTCACCTTGCCCGCTTCGCGGTGGGTGACGTAGGCTTCGTTGCGCGCCGGGTTAAACAGCACTGCCAGCGATTCTGGTGCGGCTACTTTGTCGATGACTTTGCCATCTTTCAGCGACACAACCAGCACTTCCGGCTGTTTAGAATCGGTAATAAACGCGCGCTGGCCGTCGATGTCGAGGCTCAGGTTCAGGTAGAAGTGCTCTTTCCCGTCATCCTGCAGTTTTTTGCGCTCGATAACCTTATTGGTCGCGGTATCGATAGTTATCAGCTCGCCGTCACCGTTGGTGGTGTACAGGCGCTTAGCTTTCGCATCCAGCGCGAGGCCAGTGCTGAACGTCCCGGTACCCGTAATGGTGGTTTTCAGCTTCAGCGTTTCGCCGTCCACAACCCAAATCACGCTCTCTTTACCGATGCCGGTAATATAAACGCTGTTGGTGGTGTCATCCGCCACCAGCTCACGCGGCTGCAGCGGTTTCACGGTTTCGCTGCGCTTGCGATCGTCGAGCACCAGACGGCCTTTCACGTCGCCGGTTTTGGCGTCGATGGCGGTCACCGCGCTGTTAGTGGTGTTACCAAACCACAGGGTCTGGGTGGTGTTGTTAATGGTGGCGCCAAATGGCTTCAGGTCGCTATGAATAGCCTGGGTCACTTCCAGCGTCAGCGGATCGAGGCGGTACACCACCCCACCCTTATCGGTTTTGCGGCTCTGCGTGGTAGCCACCCACAGCGCATTTTCCTGCTGGCTGACAGCCATCTCATACGCGCCTTTACCGACTGCTTTACGCAGCATCTCTTCTGCGGCGTGGACATTAAAAGCACCGGCAACCAGCAGAGAACCCAACAGCAGTGAGCCACGCAGACGCGGCGAGCACAGATGACGTAAATGCATAACAACTCCCTTTTACAATAAATGGTATCGCCGACATCGCTTCCGTCAGGCGAAGTCATCGCTTCGCCTTGTTATTGATGCGAATAGTAATCATTATTTATCATAATGTGGAGTAATTCTTGATCTCACCATGGCGTTTCGCCGTTTTTATCTCCACTTTCGTTAACGCTATGTGCGGTTTTGGTTTTCAAAACATTTACAAAACATTTAACATACACGCACATGTTCCATTTGGTTCGTCATTTCTCAACCGGCCTTTACTCATGAAAATCTTTTCTGCCCGTGCGGCAACGCTCCCTCTGCTGTTGGTTCCTTTTGCGGTCCTCGCCGCCGACGAACAAACCATTATCGTCAGCGCAATGCCGCAAACCCTTTCCGAGCTGGATACCCCTGCCGCCGTCAGTGTGGTAAACGGCGAGGATATGCGTCATGCCGCACCGCGCATTAACCTCTCCGAATCCCTCGGCAGCGTGCCGGGACTGCAGATCCAGAACCGGCAGAACTACGCCCAGGATCTTCAGCTGTCGATGCGCGGATTTGGCGCCCGCTCCACTTTTGGCGTGCGCGGCATTCGCCTGTATGTCGACGGCATCCCGGCCACTATGCCGGACGGCCAGGGGCAAACCTCCAATATCGATCTCAACAGCGTGGAGAGCGTCGAAGTGCTGCGTGGGCCGTTTTCCGCCCTGTACGGCAACGCCTCCGGCGGTGTGATTAACATGGCGACCGAAACCGGACGCCAGCCAACCACGGTGGAAGCCAGCAGCTATTACGGCAGCTACGGAAGCTGGCGCTACGGCATGAAAGCCACCGGGGCGATGGGCGACGTGGATTACACCGTCTCTACCACCCGCTTTATTACCCAGGGCTACCGCGACCACAGCGCGGCGCGCAAGAACCTCGCTAACGCCAAACTGGGCGTGCGTATCGATGACGTCAGCAAGCTGAGCCTGATTTTCAACAGCGTCGACATCAAGGCCAACGATCCCGGCGGGCTGGATTACCAGGAGTGGCAAAACAATCCGCGCCAGTCGCCACGCGGGGATCAGTACAACACCCGTAAAACCATCAAACAGACCCAGGCGGGTCTGCGCTATGAACGCCAGATGAGCGAGCAGGACGACCTGAGCGTGATGATGTACGCCGGTGAGCGTGAAATGACCCAGTACCAGTCGATCCCGTTCCAGCCGCAACTGCGGGACACCCACTCCGGCGGGGTGATCGACATGCAGCGTCACTATCAGGGCATCGACACTCGCTGGACACATCGCGGTGAACTGCTGGTACCGGTGACGTTTACCGGCGGGCTGAACTACGAAAACATGAGCGAAGATCGCCGTGGCTACGAAAACTACGTGATGAATAATGGAGTACCGGACTACGGTGTGAAAGGGGCGAAACGCCGGGATGAACGTAACCTGATGTGGAACGTCGATCCTTACCTGCAAACCAGCTGGCAACTGACGCAAAAGCTGTCGCTGGATGCGGGCCTGCGCTACAGCTCAGTGTGGTTCGACTCAAACGACCACTACGTCCAGGGCAGCAATGGCGATGACAGCGGCGACACTAGCTATCACAAATGGCTGCCTGCCAGCTCGCTGAAATACGCCGTCACCGAGGCGTGGAACCTGTACGCCGCAGCAGGTCGCGGCTTTGAAACGCCAACCATCAACGAGCTGTCCTACCGCTCTGGCAACCAGAGCGGGCTGAACTTCGGCCTGAAGCCGTCCACCAGCGATACGTATGAAATTGGTAGCAAAACGCGGGTCGGCAACGGTCTGCTGACCGCGGCACTGTTCCGTACCAATACCGACGATGAGATCGTGGTCGACGCCAGCTCCGGGGGACGCACCAGCTATAAAAATGCCGGGAAAACCCGCCGTCAGGGCGTGGAACTCTCACTCGACCAGCAGTTTGCCGAAAACTGGAAGCTGAAAATGGCGTGGACGTATCTGGATGCGACCTATCGCACCAATGTCTGCGGCGATGACGACTGTAACGGCAACCGGATGCCAGGAATTGCCCGCAACATGGGTTATGCCTCGTTTGGCTGGCAGCCCGAAGAGGGCTGGTATGCCGGTTCCGACGTGCGCTATATGAGCGACATTATGGCCGACGACGAAAATAGCGCCAAAGCCCCCTCTTACACCGTGGTTGGCCTGAATACGGGCTATAAACTGAATTACGGTAATTGGGGAATGGATCTGTTTGGCCGTGTCGATAATTTGTTCGATAAAGAGTATGTGGGATCGGTGATCGTTAACGAATCCAACGGGCGTTATTACGAACCCGCGCCGGGGCGTAATTATGGCGTAGGCTTGTCGATCTCATACCGTTTCGAATAATAAAAATACCCGACGGAGAGGGCTCTGTCGGGTAATATTAGCCGCAACGCTGCTGGTGAAATAAACAGCGCATTGCGACGATGGGCTGAGTTATCTTAAATATTGCTGAACCAGCAGGTTGTTGGCTTTATCGACCATATCAGCTACGGCAGCACGACTGCGCTCCACATCTCTGGCTTCCAGCGCGGACAGAAGTTCATCATAGCGATAAACCGAAACGGGCAAATCAATATCCCGATCGTAGTAATAGCTAAAGCACGGGCCAATTCGCATCCACAGCTGTTCAATCAGCGCGCTGAGGGTTGGCATTTCGGCATACTGGTACAGCTTAAAACGGAAGATCCGGTTAGTCTGCAGGGCGCGATCGGCTTCGCCATTGCTCATGGCATCGTGGAAGTCTTCGCACAGCCGGCGCACTTCTGCCAGCTGACTGTCCGTCATCTTCTCGCAGGCGCTGGCCACCGCCAGCATCTCCAGCTCCCGGCGGATCTTATTCACTTCGTTGTAGCGCACCTGCGTGACTTCAGGAACCAGGAACGCCTGCGCGGGAGCCGCATGCAGCGCACCCGCAGAGACCAGCCGCAGCAACGCCTCGCGAACCGGAGTAATACTGGTGCCTAATTTATCCGCAATCTCTTTGGTGACCAGCCTTTCACCGGGTCGCAGGGAGCCGGAAATTAACGCCCCTTTCAGCGCCACCTCCACCTGCGTGGTAAGACTCATTCGCTGAGCTTTTTCGATATTATCCAAATCAAGCATGATCTATTCCTGTAAATAATGCCAAGACGCTATTTGCCGCACAGGCACAATGCGTAAAGCAACGCGTGTTGATAATTCCTGTATCTGCATGCCTGGTTTCATGAACGCATAATAAACAAAAAAAATAATGGCTAATTGAAACTGTCTCACCCGTCTTTGCGCGGGTCATGTCATAGGTATAACGATAATTAAAGCTGTTATTTCACATTTTGCCTACCCGGTGATAGCGGTTACACCCGCTATCACCGCAATAATTAGTTATTCTTCGCGACCTGTATCACGACTTTGCCGAAGTTCTTCCCTTCCAGCAGGCCGATCAGCGACGCAGGCGCGCTTTCCAGTCCGTCGATAAGCTGCTCGCGATACTGAAGTTTACCCGCTTTCACCCAGGCACCCATCTCCTGCTGGAACTCGTCAATTCGATGCCCGTAGTCCTGACCGATGATAAAACCCTGCATGCTGATGCGTTTTTTCAGCAGCGTGCCCATCAGCAGCGGCAGTCTGTCTGGCCCGTCCGGTAGCGATGTGGCGTTATAGCCGCTGACCAGCCCGCACACCGGCACGCGCGCCGAGGTATTGAGTAGCGGCAGCACCGCATCGAAGACCTTCCCACCGACGTTTTCGTAATAGACGTCGATGCCTGCCGGGCAGGCTTGCGCCAGCTGCTCGGCAAAATCGTCGGCGTGATGATCGATGCACTGGTCAAAGCCCAGCGTCTCGATGGCATAGCGGCATTTTTCCGCACCACCGGCAACGCCCACCACCCGGCAGCCTTTCAGCTTGCCGATCTGCCCGACGGTGGCACCGACCGGGCCAGTTGCGGCCGCGACCACCAGCGTTTCACCGGCTTTCGGCTGCCCGATATCCAGCAAGCCCATGTAGGCGGTAAAGCCTGGCATGCCCATGATCCCCAGTGCCCAGGACGGATGCTCGGGGTTTTCCCCCAGCTTGACCAGCCCGCTGCCGTCAGAGACGGCGTAGTCCTGCCAGCCGCTGTAGCCCAGTACCCATTCACCGGGGGTAAAGTCAGGGTGATTCGACTGTTCGATACGGCTAACCGTCCCGCCGACCATTACCGCGCCAATCTCGACCGGCGGGGAGTAAGACGGGGCATCGCTCATTCGGCCACGCATGTACGGGTCCAGCGACAGATAGACGGTGCGCAGCAGGATTTGTCCTTCGCCTGGGGCGGGAACGGGGGATTCTTCTAAACGGAAGTTTTCAGCGACGGGCGCGCCGTGCGGACGGGAGGCCAAAACCCAACGGCGATTCAGTGTGGAAGGCTGACTCATACATCACTCCTGATTATATAAATGTCCTTAGAGACTAGCTTCATATCCCCTTGCCCGCATTGTCATTACGAGCCGGACTGATTCAGCCGCACCACCAGATAGACGCAGGGTTCACGGCTTTCATTAATAAAACGACAGTCGTTAGGCGGCCCCAGTTCCAGGCAATCCCCGGCGCGCATCTCGTGGCGGGTATCCCCTTCCTGAAAGACTAGTTCGCCCGACTGGAGCCAGATCAGCTGGCGCGCCAGCGCGTATGATGACGCGGGCATTGGCACGTCGCTACCGCCCGGCAGTTCAACCTGGACCAGATCGATGGGCAGATCGCTGCGCGGCGAGACGTGACGGCGCAGGTAGTGCGTCAGCGGATCGCGCCACACCGGCTGGCTGGCAAAGCGCAGCAGCTTGCCTTCCTGCAGTTCCGCCCGGGCAATCAGGGTGGACATGCTAATGCCAAACGCCCCGGAAAGCCGGGCAAGCAGCGACGCCGTCGGGCTGCTCTCTGCCCGTTCAATTTTATGGATCATCGCCCGCGAGACGCCTGCCCGCTCGGCGAGCTCGCTCAGCGACCAGCCGCGGGATTCACGCTCAACCCGAATGCGCGCGCTGATCCGCTGATTGATGTTGTCTGGCATAGTATTCATGGCGTAATACTATAGTGTAAAAAAGGGATTTCAACGCGGTTTTTCATAACAAAAAGATATGGCTTATACCCTGGCGTTGCGAATATCATCCTGTGTAATATCGTGACGATATGTACTACTATAGTGAACAAAATAGCCCCGAGGATGCTTCATGATTATCCGACATGCCTGCAAAGACGATTGCGCTGCCATCGGCGAAATCTATAACCATGCTGTACTACACACTGCCGCGATCTGGAATGACAAGACCGTTGATACCGATAACCGCATTGCATGGTTTGAAGCCCGCCAGCTGGTCGGTTATCCGGTGCTGGTGAGCGTGGAAGACGACGTTGTAACCGGCTACGCCTCGTTCGGGGACTGGCGTGCGTTTGATGGTTTTCGTCATACGGTGGAGCATTCGGTGTACGTCCATCCGGATCATCAGGGAAAAGGCATTGGCCGCGAACTGATGAAAGCGCTGATTGGTGAAGCTAAGCGCATCGGTAAACACGTGATGGTGGCGGGCATTGAAGCGCAAAACAGCGCTTCTATTCATTTGCATGAGACATTAGGTTTTGTCACCACCGGGCAGATGCCGCAGGTGGGCACCAAGTTTGGCCGCTGGCTGGATCTGACCTTTATGCAGCTGCAGCTCGACGCGCGCAGCGAGCCGGATAATATCGGATGAATCAGTCGCTGACGCTGGTGTTCCTGGTTGCCGCAGGCATTGGCCTGGTGGTGCAGAACACGCTGATGGTGCGCATCACCCAAAGCTCGAGCACCATACTTATCGCCATGCTGCTTAACTCGTTGGTAGGCATCGTCCTGTTTGTGTCGATTCTGCTGATTAAAAACGGCGTCGCCGGGTTCAGCGAGCTGGTGCATACGGTGCGCTGGTGGACCTTAATCCCCGGCCTGCTGGGATCGTTTTTTGTCTTTGCCAGCATCAGTGGCTATCAGTATGTGGGTGCGGCGACAACCATTGCGGTGCTGGTCGCCAGCCAGCTGATCGGCGGACTGGTAATGGACGTGGTGCGCAGTCAGGGCGTTCCCCTGCGGGCACTGATTGGCCCGGTATGCGGTGCGGTATTGCTGGTGGTGGGCGCCTGGCTCGTCGCCAGGCGCGAGTTCTGAACTCAGAGAATAACGCCGCCTTTGGTCAGGCTATCCTGACGGGCCTCCTGATCTTCTTTATAGTGTTTACCGTGATGAGCAATGGTATTGCGCAGGCGCTGCTGCTGGGCATAGCGATCTTCACGGCTTAACTCAGTATCTTCACTTAATTCGATCAGCAGTTCGTTCATATGGACGATCACGCTTTCGGTTACCGCCGCATCAACGCGGGCGATAACCTCCTCTAAATGTGACATTGTCACTCCTTGCTTGTTTATTCCCTCTCCCCTATAGGGAGAGGGTCAGGGTGAGGGGCACAGACCGCAACAGACTCAGTTTAATTTTGCTTTCGAGAAATCGCTGCCCATCAGGCTGACACTATACCCGCTGACGTTGCTGCGGGTCGCGTAGAATGTTTTGCCGTTAGCCAGCGCAATCCACGGAGCCTGCTGATAGAAAATCTCCTGCGCCTGGCCGTACAGCTTCGCGCGGGCGGCCGGGTCGCTGGTCAGCTTCGCTTTTTCAACCAGATCGTTGTACCCCTTGTCACACCAGCGTGCGGCATTGGAGCCGGTTTTGATGCTGTTGCAGCCCAGCAGGACATCGGCAAAGTTATCCGGGTCACCGTTATCAGACATCCAGCCAAACAGCGCGCTGTCGTGCTCGCCTTTACGCATGCCGGACAGGTACTCGCCCCACTCGTACGAGACGATTTTCGCCTTGATACCCACTTTCGCCCAGTCGTTCTGGATCATCTCGGCAATGCGACGTGAGTTGGGGTTATAAGGACGTTGCACCGGCATCGACCACAGGGTCACTTCCGCGCCCTGCTCCAGCCCTGCCTGCTTCAGCAGCGCTTTAGCTTTTTCCGGATCGTAGCCGTAGTCCTTCAGATCTTTGTTAAAGCCCATCATGTTTGGCGGGATCGGCGATTTTGCCACTGTACCGGAGCCCATAAAGACCGCATTAACGATCGCCGTTTTATCGGTGGCGTAGTTCAGAGCCTGACGCACCAGCACGTTATCAAACGGTTTTTTCTCGGTGTTAAACGCCAGATAGCCGACGTTCAGCGCATCGACCTTGTGCAGGGTCAGATCTTTGTTTTTCTTAATAACCTCGAACTGCACCGGTGAAGGTGCCGGGATAATCTGGCATTCGTTAGTTTGCAGCTTCGCCAGACGGGTTTCGACGTTCGGGGTAATGGCGAAAATCAGGTGCTTGATTGCCACCTCACCGTCCCAGTAGTTGGGGTTCGCCAGATAACGGATCTGCGAATCGACTTTATACTGCTGGAGCACGTACGGCCCGGTGCCAATCGGCCAGGTATCGACGTTCTCCGGGGTGCCTTTTTTCAGCATCGCGTCGGCATATTCCGCCGACAGGATCGAGGCGAAATCCATCCCCCAGTCGGCGAGGAACGCTGCATTTGGTTCGCTCAGGACAAACTGGACGTGGGTGTCATCGATCTTCTTCACCTCCTGGATCAGTTTATCCAGGCCAACGTCGTTGAAGTACTCGTAATTACCCTGGGAGACATTGTGATACGGATGCTTAGGGTCTTTCTGACGCAGCACCGAGAAAATAACGTCATCGGCATTTAAATCGCGGGTCGGTTTGAAGAATTTATTGCTGTTGAACTTCACCCCTTTACGCAGGGCAAAGGTATAGGTTTTGCCGTCCGGGGAGATGGTCCAGGATTCCGCCAGCGACGGCACCGGGGTGTTTTTCACCGGGTCGAAGTTAATCAGGCGGTTATACAGCACCTGCGAGCTGGCGACAAAACTTGGACCGGAGCTGGCGATCTGCGGGTTAAAGGACTCCGGCGACGCTTCGGAACAGTAAACAAGCGTGTCGTTGTTAGCCGCCCATGCGGCACTTGCCGGTAATAGCGCGGTTAACGCCAGCGCGAGGAGTGTTTTCCCTGTAGACATCATTATTACCCTTTCGGATTTATTATAGTGAACCGTAATAACAGCACAGCACTTCCTTGCTGGCAAATAACGAAAACCTCTCAGGTTATTCTAAAGCAGTTATTTTCGCTGGTTTTCCCGCCAATTGCCGGAGAGTGATTTGCCTTAAGTCCCATTCTGCGTCAAGCACTTTCCTGCGCCTCAATGGCGTAAGAAATCGCCCCTTTTGCCGTTTCTTCTGCCGTTTGCTTGCGCGCGGACTGCGTAAAGTAGACGCGTGAAGAAGTCTATGGGACCAAATCGTGGCAAAAACTCTTTTACGCAGCGGTAATCTGGATGATTTTCAGGCCGTTGGCGGCGGCGGACAGGCCGTTTTTGAATCTGCATTGCAAATCCGTGAGGCCCTGCGCCTGCGCAAACAACAGTCTATCGTCGACAGTCTGGCGATCCCGCAGGTCAACGATGAAGGCGACCGGGTGGACTGGTATTCGCCGACGGAAGGCAGCGTCACCAGCTGGAATGCCGCCGATGAAGATGCGCGTTTTCGGGCACTGCGCCTGCTGGAAAGCACCCTGTCCAGCGTCGAGTCGCTGAGTAAGAAGTCGCTCCAGTCACCAAAAACCGCGCAGCAACTGTTTGGTTCCCTGCTCTCAAAAGCCTTCCAGTTCCCTGGTGAAAACTTCCTGTTTCTGGTGGATGGCAAGCCGGTTATCACCTTCTGGGGCTTCGTTAACCTGAATGAAAACGCACGCGACGACGTGCTCGACTGCCTGCGCGAATCCCTGCGTCCGGTGGTGGTGCCTGCGCCAGTTGAGGAACCCGAGCCCGAGCCGGTACCGGAGATCGTGTTTGAAAAAGCCGACGAGCCACTGATTGCCGCCCCTGCCATGGTGCACATGACTCCTGACTCTCTGTATACCGCGCAGCCCGCACCGGTGGTTATCGCCAAAGAACCCGATCCCGAACCGATCCCACCGCCACCGGTGGCAATCAAGAAACGCCGCTTCCCGCTGTGGCCGCTGCCGGTGGCCGCGGTCGTGGTGGCCGCCGTTGCCGCCCCGCTGCTGTGGCAAAAACAGGCGCCGACCGTGGAACCGGTTAAGGTTGCTGTCGCAGCCCCGGTGGCTATCGCCCCTAAACCGCTTGCCGCTGTCGAACCACTGGCGATGAATTTACCGCTACACCAGGCCGAAGTGCGTGCCGTTAAAGCCGCAGAGCCGGTCCCGGCTGAACCTGTGGTGATTACCGCGATCCCGAAAGAGGCGATGGTGATGGAAGCCGGTCAGGTAAAATCTGGCTCGACGCGCTTCCTCAACGGCAGCTGGCGCGTGATGCTGGACGTAACCGATCCGATAACCGGCAAGCCCCCCTCGCTGCGCTACCAGATCCAGAACAATAAAGGCATTGCCCGCGTCGTGCATGGCGACAACATCGTCTGTCGCACCGAGATTTTCTCCGGGCTGCACAGCAACGGCGAGCTGATGATTAAAACCCGCGGCAATGCCCGCTGCAGCGACGGCTCGCGCTACCCGATGCCAGAGATCACCTGTAAAGCCGGCACCAATGATGTGGCGGAATGCAGCGCGCGCTACGACGCCAACACGGTGGTTCCATTGACTTTCAGGAAGGCAGGTGCGTGATCCTATGCTGGTAAACCTTTGCGACTACAAACAGAGCGTCACGCTGATTGCGAATAGCGGCGTCCAGTTTCTTGATTTTGGCCTGACCCCACAGGATTCCGCCCAGAGCGGGCGCTTTGTGCGTAAAACCGCCAACGGCCCGCTGCTGCGCCTGGATTACGACCTGGTCAATGGCCGCTATACCCTGCCGTCCCCGACGGGCGGACAGCCGGAAGTGGTGAAGCCCGAAAGCACTATCCCGCTGCAGCAATCGCTGACGGTGCTGGATGGTGTCTGGCTGCCGATCCCCTTTTTACGCTTTAACCCGCCGCGCACCTTTGTAGAAGGTCCGGATAACTGGGCGCGAGTGCAGATCCGTAAGCTGGAGACCCCGGACAGCGCCGGGAACAGCCACCGCGTCACCCTGGCGCTCGACAGCCAGATTGCTGGCCATGCCACCAGCATCCTGTCACCGGTGGAGAACGACATTCTCAATGGCACCCGCTTTGCGCTGGCCTGGCGCGATGACGAAGTGGCGAGCTTCCTCGATCAGACATGGATTGACGGCTGGCTGCGTGAAGCCTTTACCCACTACGCCACCGGCGTGGAAAACCGGGCCGAACGCGAGCTCCAGCTGGCGATGCGCAACTTTGAGTATCAGGCGCACTGGCTCAACGTGCTGGCGCTGCTGGGCGAACAGCTTACCGTGCCGGAAGTTAAATTTGTCACCCACACCCTCAGCACCCCGGCAATTCCGGTGGATCTGATCCTGGATGTGGGCAATACCCATACTTGTGGCGTGATCATTGAAGATCATGGCGATGCCAACGACGGTCTGCGCCAGACCGCCGAGCTGCAGGTACGCTCCTTAAGCGAGCCGCAGTTCCTCAATGAGCCGCTGTTTACCAGCCGACTGGAGTTTTCTGAAGCCCGTTTCGGCAAGCAGCACTTCTCGGTCGAAAGCGGTCGCGAAGACGCCTTTGTCTGGCCCTCTATCGTGCGCGTCGGCGACGAAGCGCGGAAGCTGGCCACCCAGCGTCTGGGCACCGAAGGCAACAGCGGTATCTCCAGCCCGCGCCGCTACCTGTGGGACGAAACCCCGGTGGTGCAGGACTGGCGCTTTAGCCAGATGAATGCCAAAACCCAGCGCGAACCGCTGGCCACCGCCTTCCCGCTGATGAACCTGATGAACGATGACGGGCAGCCGCTGTTCACCCTGCCGCAGGATGAGCGTCTGCCGGTCTTCTCGCCGCAGTACAGCCGCAGCACCCTGATGACCCATATGCTGTGCGAGCTGTTAGCGCAGGCGCTGGGGCAGATCAACAGCGTTGCCACCCGGTTGCGCCTGGGTTTCCCGGCCTCGCCGCGTCAGCTGCGGACCCTGATCCTGACCCTGCCGTCGGCGATGCCGAAGCAGGAGCGCGAGATCTTCCGCCGCCGGATGTTCGAAGCCATCGCCATCGTCTGGAAAGCGATGGGCTGGCACCCGCAGGATGACGACTTCTCCAGCCGTAAGCAGCAGGAAAAGAGCGTGATCCCGGTGCCGGAGATCCAGATGGAGTGGGATGAAGCCAGCTGCGGCCAGCTGGTGTGGCTATATAACGAAGCGATTTCCCACTACGGCGGCCAGACGGAAGCCTTTTTCGCCTCTCTCGCCCGCCCGGATCGCGAGCCTGAGCCGGGCTGTCTGCCGGGTCGCGCCCTGCGCGTGGCCTCGATTGATATTGGCGGCGGCACCACCGATATGGCGATCACCCATTATCAGCTGGACGACGGCTCCGGCAGTAACGTCAAGATCACGCCGCAGCTGCTGTTCCGCGAAGGCTTTAAGGTCGCGGGCGATGATACCCTGCTGGACATCATCCAGCGCTACGTGCTGCCCGCGCTGCAAACCCAGCTGCAAAAATGCGGGATTGCCGATGCCTCGCTGCTGATGGCCTCGCTGTTTGGTGACTCCGGACGCATCGACACCCAGGCGGTATTGCGCCAGCAGACGGCGCTACAGCTGTTTATGCCCATTGGGCATGCGATCCTCGCCGCCTGGGAAGCCAGCGATATCGACGACCCGCTCGACGGGCTGCACGCCACCTTTGGCGACCTGCTGACCCGTAAGCCGACCCGCAACGTCATGAACTATCTGCAGCAGGCTATCGAACACGCGCTGCCTGCGGGATCGGAGCCGTTCGACCTGTTTGCCGTACCGCTGCACGTCAATTTCCGCGAAATGCAGGATGCGATGCTGGCCGGGCACTTTACGCTGGCCGCCCCGCTGCACGCTGTGGCGGAAGCGATCTCGCACTACGCCTGCGACATTCTGCTGATCACCGGGCGTCCAGGCTGTCTGCCGGGCGTTCAGGCGCTGATCCGCCACCTGCAGCCGGTGCCGGTTAGCCGAATGGTGTGGCTGGATAAATACCGCGTGCACGAGTGGTATCCGTTCAGCCAGCAGGGCCGGATTGGCAACCCGAAATCGACAGCCGCCGTGGGCGCGATGCTCTGCAGCCTGGCGCTGGATCTGCGCCTGCCGCGCTTTAATTTTAAGGCAGCAGATATCGGCGCGTACTCCACGGTGCGCTATCTGGGCGTGCTGGATAATACGGTCAACACCCTGCGCGACGAGAACGTCTGGTATCAGGAGATCGACCTCGACAAACCGGGGGCGAGACTGGATACCCGCCTGCACTTCCCCCTGCGCGGCAGTGTGACGCTGGGGTTCCGTCAACTGGCGAATGCCCGCTGGCCTGCCACTCCGCTCTATACCCTGAGCATTAACTCGGCCGAGCTGGCAAAATCGATCGCCGGAGACGGCGTACTGAACGTGCGCCTGCAGCTGCGCGGCGGCAGCAAGCATGAAGGCCCTGAAGCCTTCGAGTTGAGCGATGCCTGGCTACAGGACGGCACGCCGGTACCGGCCGATGCTCTGACGTTTAAACTGAATACCCTGGCCGATCGCCGTCATAGCGGTAGCCACTACTGGATCGACAGCGGGAGCGTATACCTGAAATGACAGCCACGACGACCACCACCCAGGCGTTAATCGGGTGGATCAACGCGACGCGCCAGCACGCACCGATCCTGGATAATGATGCCGATGCGCTGCTCGCCCGGCTGGCGGCAGCACAAGCCCGCGAAGGTGCCATCGAACGTGCCTTGAGCACAGACAGCACCATCGGGCTATACGGCTATTCTCAGGCGGCAAAAGCCCACCTGCTCGCAACGCTGTGCGGCAGCGGCAATAGCCGGATGAACGTCATTATCGGCCAGCGGACCTTCGACTATTTTTCGCATATCAACCCGGGCCACGCGCTCAGCAATATGGCACTGCGCTTCAGCCCGAACGTGGCAGACGCCATCGACGACGCATTTCCGCTGCGCCTGAGCCTGCTGACCGAAGCCGAGCTGGTGCAGGTGTTTCTGGCCCAGGCGACCGTCCCGGCAGTGGATAAAGCGGTTATCGAGGCGCGACTGGAGAAATGGCGCGCCCTGCGCCAGTCCCAGAGCGTACCGGGGATCACCGCCGCCGACGTGGGAACTATCGCCAACTACTGGCGCGATACGGTTCCTTCTTCTGCCCAGCAGATGGACGATGCCCTGTGGCATCAGTTCGCCCTGCTGCTGCCGTCGCTGGATCTGAGTACCCGCGCAAGCTGTTGGTCGCTGCTGTGGGGTGAGCAGCAGGAGCTGACCCAGCAGTGGCTGAAGCTGGCGCATATTCTGCATCAAACCAGCCATGCACAAGAGCTTGCCGCACCGCTGAGCCTGCTGGTGGATAATTTTGGCCTGCCGACCGAAGGCTTCCTGACCCGGGGTGATATCGCCCTGCAGGATGTGCAGCAGGCGGTGCTGCACCCGCTGCACAACGGCAAGCTGCTTAACGCCATCAGCATTCCGCTGGACGTGTTGGCGCTGCTGACCCGAGAGCTGGTTCTGCCCGTCGAGAGCGCGGCGCTGGATCGGGTGGATATCATTGATATCCCCGTCCCGTCGGCGCAGCCTGAACTCCCGCTGGCACAGGCGAAACAGCAGTGGTTGCTGGAGCACTATCGCCAGCAACTGCAGCCCGACGTGCTGGTTCTCTGCAACGCTACCGCCCACCATAATCAAACGGCTAAGACGGCAAAAACGCTGCTGAACTGGGTGAAAGAGACCCAGCCGGGCGACGACGCAGCCCTGCCAGGGCTGGTGTGGGCGATTACGCCGCAGGATGCACGCTTCACCACCCGCGCCAACCTTGATGAAGCCGTGCAACAGTTGCTGGGCAAACCGGGCCAGCGCTGGGGCACCCTGCAGGCGCTGGACAGCAGCAGTATGCAACGGGTGATCGAATGGCTGTCGCAGGCCACGCTTTCGACCCAGCGTCAGACGCGCTTGATGGCGTTACGCCGGGCGCATCAGCGCGAACTGCGCCAGCTAATGCAGGGGTATCTGGCCCCTCTCGCGCAGGATACATCCGCCCAGCGCAGCACCGCAGAGGCCATGGTGCGTGCTTTACAAGGCAGCGCTGCCCGTCACGGCGAGCTGCTGGAAGGTTTACTCCCGCCGCTGAGCGCCTTCGAAACGTTGCTCACCGTGCAGCAGCCGCGCGAGGAGCAGGTTAACGGGCTGTTTACCGAGAGTATCGATCTGTTTGCCGACAGCGCCCAGGAGAGCAATGAGCGCTGGCAGCCGAAAGACAAGGCGCGTCTGGCCCATACCCTGTGGCTTAACCACCTGCGCCAGTGGGGCCGTGACAACGCCATCGCCGGCCGTCTGGGGCTGGAGAGCGCCGTGCTGCAACACATTGCTGATGTGCTGATTGTCAGCAGCTATCGCCTGGATCTGCCCGCACAGCTGAAAAAAATTGTCGATGCCGACAAGAGCAGTGCTGCCCAGCTTCATGCTGCCCTCGGCAACTTTGTCGGCTGGGTCGGCTATGCGGATGTCCCTGCCGCCGCGCGTCCCGCCAGCAGGATCCGCAAAGGCCAGCCGGTATTTGTGACCCCAGTAGTCAACAGCAGTGCTCCACGCCTGACCCGGCTGGGCGAACAGCCGGTGCATGCGGCCACAGCCTATGTGTACGACTGGCTGGTGGCGCTGTACACCCAGGCGATTGAGAACGTTGGCTACCAGCATCCGCATGACGTGACGCTGGACGATCGTCAGCGGCTGAAAGCTATCCTGCAATAAACGCTTTTGCGGCCCGCATTCCCGCGGGCCGCTACTTCTGCTGAATGCAGTCTGACAACGCCTTCGCCAGCGCCGAGGGGTTCTCCCATGACATGGCATGACCCGCATCCGCAACGATCTTCACCTCAATACCCTGCATCCGCATCGCGTCCACATCGGCATCGGGCAGCGAAAGCGCACCAAAAATCAGCCATACCGGGCAAGGCAGTTGCACAAAGCGTTCACGCCAGCTGGGCTGGACACCCTTGACCAGGCTGGTTGCACCTCGCCAGACAGCCCAGGGGGCATTGCTCTGCAGGCACCCTTTCCAGTTTGAGGTTTCGGCCTCCAGCATGGCGGGATAACCGGTTTCGACAAAATCATCTTCCGTCTGGGCGGCAATATTCCGGCTGAACGCACCACCCCCGGCATGAAAATTGGGTTCCGAGACGATCAGCCCCCGCAAACGACGTCCGGCCAACGCGGCCGCTTCGATAGCGATGCTGCCGCCCATGCTGTGCCCGTACAGCCAGAACGCCGGGATGGCCAGATGATCGAGCAGCTCGAGTACGACCTGCGCCTGAGCAGAGGTCTGATAGCTATATGAGGTGGGTTTATCGCTGTAGCCGCTGCCGGGAAGATCGATAAGAATGGCCCGACGGCCACCGAACTGGGGATCGCAGACAATAAGAGGGTATTCGTAAGAAGAGGCGCAGCCGAGGCCATGGATAAACACCAGTGGTTCGCCGTGTCCGGGCAGTTCCTGCCAGCGCGCCGTGCAGCGGGCCTGTTGCGAATAAAAGCTGTTCATAAGCACTCCTTTCCAGATGGCTGTATATTTATACAGCCCATCGTATCGGAATGCTATCCCCGAACGTTAAAACGGGAAGGCGTCTTCAGAAAAGCGAGATCAGCAGCGCGACCGGAAAGCTCATCGGCCAGGTTGAGCCAATAAGAAAGGCGCTGAGAAAGCGAATGCGTTTGCGATCTTTGGTCAGAAACCAGGTAATGAGTGCGCAGATCGATGCCATGACTACGTAAAACATCAACATTTTTTGATACAACGTCATTCCACTCACCCACTTCGTCAATAATAACCGCGCGCAATATGCGGCATATGTTGATGTGGATCAAGTTTTTTGTTACAAATTAACCACAACTTTATTGCGTTTAATATCAATTGGGTAGAACCGTTTATACCTGTAAGCGCTTGTTGTTCAGCAAGAACAACAAAAAGGGCCGCTCGCAGCGGCCCTGGTTTCCAGCGTTATTTTTTCACCGGCTGAGGTTTTTTGTTCCCCGAGTCGGGTACTTTACGCGATTTGTCTTTGTCGACGTGGAGCATATATCGATCCTTTCGTGACCTTCGGAATAAGTAAGTATAGCCCACCTGAGAGGTACCACTTTAAAGTCGCATTTTAAATGCATTTTTTGACAAATTAAGGTTGTCGATTCGTGCTGTAATGGCGACTGATTTCACAAGGAGGACGTTATGCTGCGTATTCCGCAAAGCTGTATCCATACTCGCTCTACCCCGTTCTGGAACAAATCCACCGCACCCGCAGGTCTTTTTCAGCGTCATCTCGATACCGGCACCCGACCGGGTGTGTATCCGCGTCTGACGGTCATGCAGGGCACCGTGTGCTACCTGGGCTATGCCGATGATTCGTCACCTGAGCCTGATAGCATTCTTGTGATCGAAGCCGGGCATTTCGGTGTTTTCCCGCCCGAACGCTGGCATCACATTGAGGTGGTGTCCGACGACGCCCTGTTCAACATCGACTTTTTCGTCGAGCCCGACGTATTGAAATCTCGCTCTGCGAACAAGCACGCTTAAGGAACTGACTATGTTACGTATTCCTGACAATTTTGTGCATACCCGCACGACCCCATTCTGGAACAAAGAGACCGCACCGAAGGCACTGCTAACCCATCACAACACGAAAGCCGGTGTTTATGGTCGCCTGTCGGTGATGCATGGCGCAGTGAAATATTTCGGTTTTCCGGATGCGACCTCCACCGAGCCCGATAGGGAGCAGGTGATCGAGGCCGGGGCGTTCGGCATCTCTCCGCCGCAAAAGTGGCACCGCATTGAGCTGCTGACTGACGACACCTGGTTCAATATCGACTTTTTCGCCGACCCTGACGTAACGCTGAGCGGCGCGGGTTTGGGAAAAGTGGTTAACACACATAAGGAGTAACATGATGGGCAAAGCAACCTATACCGTCACCGTGACCAATAACAGCAATGGCGTGTCGGTGGACTATGAGACAGATGCCCCTATGGAGCTGATGATACCGGATGTGGCCGCAGACGTGATTAAAGACCTGGTGAATACCGTGCGCGCGTATGACACGGAAAATGAGCATGAGGTGTGCGGCTGGTGATCGCTCGCAGCGACGTTCTGTCGCTGCCTCTTACATTTTGAGCAGTTCCAGCACCGTTTGCGGTACCTGGTTGGCCATCTTCAGGGCGGCATTCTGGCTCTGCTCCAGGATCTGCGCCCGCGCAAGCTGGCTCGCCTCGATGGCGTAATCGGCATCCTGAATACGACTGCGGGCCGTCTGGAGCGAAACGCTCTGCTGCGACAGCACCGCTTTATGGGATTCGAAGCGGTTCATCATCGCCCCGTACTGCGTGCGGTAGCCGCTCACTGTCTCCAGCGCCGCATCTAACAGCCCCATACACTGGTTGGCCCCCGCCGCATTGATCATGCTGGTGTTTTCCAGCTTCAGCGTTTTTAAGTCCGTCGGCGTCGGTTCAATGGTGGTGGATTGCATCTCTTCGCCAAAGTTGGCGCTGGTCACCACATCTATAGGCCGACTTTGCTTTGGCGGAACGGCAGGCGTAATGGTGGGCGTCGGCAGCGTGCCCCAGGTAATGTTGCTGGTAAAGGAGCCGCTCCCTACTACCATCACCAGCAAATCTTCGGTGACCGTATCCAGGGTGATGTGTTCGATGCGGTTCGAGCCGTTGGCACCGTCGTTCCAGGCACCAGAGGCTTTGTCTTCATAGCGATCGCCATCACCGCTGTAGGTCATCGTCATGCCGTTATAGTTCAGCGCTTCGCCGTTGTAATCCCAGAAGGCTCCACCCTGAACTAACTGCGAACCGTCATAGACCGCCCCGCTGCTGAACCCGTTTTTGGCGGTGAGCAAAGAGGACGTGGCTTTGGCGTCGGTGTTAATCCCGCGACTGACCCAGGTATAATCTGCATCCGCACCGGAAAGCGGTGTGCCCAGCAGATGTTTTCCGTCGCGGGTAAATATCTGTAGATCGTCATCCAGACCCAGCGAATCAATGGTAATGGTGATATTGGTCGACCCGGCGGGAATATAGGCCAGTGGAATAATCCCGGAGCTAAACGAATAATCGGTACCGGCCACGGGAAATTTACTGTGTAACGGTGCAACGTCACCCACCAGTAAGGGGGGTAATACCGGCTTGTCGGTTGCCAACGGATATTGCCCGAAGATCTCAGTCTGTTCCGAGACCTGGGTAATATTCGCCAGAATCTGCTGATATTCGTTGTTGATGCTGATCAGGTCCGAATCAGATAACGTCCCGTTCGCGGCCTGAATCGCCAGGCTTTTGGCCCTGATCAGCATCGAGCCGATATCGCTCAGGCTGCCTTCTGCCGTCTGCGCCAGACTTATCGCATCATCCAGCCCGCGACCGATCACGCTGTCGGCATTAATGTTGGCGAGCATCCGGTTGGCAATCGCCTGCCCGGCCGCGTCATCTTTCGCGCTGTTGATGCGCAGTCCGGATGAGAGACGCTCAATGGTCTGAGAAAGCATTGAGCTGTTGGCTTTTCGGGACTTAAGCGAGAGCCCGGCAATCTCGTTATGATTAATTCCTGGCATGGGTAGTGGCGTCTTTAATCTGGTCTGATTACTCTATCGGCCCGAGAAAGATTTTATTTAGGGGATAATCGCCAAAAGCAGACGATATATTCTTTATGCGCAAGGGTGTGGCCAGCGGCAGATTAAATACATTCACCATTCAAATATATTTAATATGCCGCCGACCACAGTTAATCAGTGTTTGATCATGATGTGCCGAACCACGGTGTAATCTTCAAGACTGTACGACGACATATCTTTCCCGTAACCCGACAGCTTCATCCCGCCGTGCGGCATTTCGCTGACCAGCATAAAGTGGGTGTTCACCCAGGTGCAGCCGTACTGCAGCCGGGCGCTGATCCGGTGCGCGCGGCCCACGTCCTGAGTCCAGACCGAGGACGCCAGCCCGTACCGGGAATCGTTGGCCCAGCCTAATACCTGCGCTTCATCGTCGAATTCGGTAACGCTCACCACCGGGCCAAACACCTCCTGCTGGACGATGGCATCCTCCTGTTTTGCGCCAGCCAGCAGCGTTGGCTGGAAGTAATACCCGCCCCCGTCATGCTTGCTGCCGCCGGTAACCACCTGGATATGCGCCAGCGCTTTGGCCTCCTCCACCGCTTTGCACACCCGGTCGAGATGCGCCTGGGAACTTAACGGCCCCAGCTCGGTGCTTTCATCTTCAGGGGCACCGATTTTCAGGCTGGCAACCGCCGCGCCCAGTTTTTCGACCAGTGCCGCATAGATGCCCTTTTGGGCGTAGATCCGACAGGCGGCGGTACAGTCCTGTCCGGCGTTATAGTAGCCAAAGGTGCGAACCCCCTCCACGACTGCGTCGAGGTCGGCGTCGTCAAAAACAATCACCGGGGCTTTGCCGCCCAACTCCATGTGGGTGCGTTTAATCGACGAGGCGGTATGCCCGATAATGTGTTCCCCAGTGGCGATGGAGCCGGTGAGCGACACCATCCGCACCTTTTCATGTCCGGTCAGCGGATCGCCGACGGTCTTCCCGCGACCAAACAGCACGTTGATTACCCCGGCCGGGAAAATGTCTTTCGCCAGTTCGGCCAGCTTCAGGGCGGTCAGTGGCGTGATTTCCGACGGCTTGATTACCACGCAGTTACCGGCGGCCAGCGCCGGGCCCAGCTTCCACGCCGCCATCATCAGCGGATAGTTCCACGGCGCGATGGAGGCGACCACACCCACCGGGTCGCGGCGGATCATTGAGGTGTGGCCGTCGAGATACTCGCCCGCCGCCAGCCCGTGCAGGCTGCGCGCGGCCCCGGCAAAGAAGCGAAACACATCGGCCACCGCCGGAATTTCGTCCCCCAGCACGCAGTGCAGCGGTTTGCCGCAGTTCTGCGACTCCAGCCGCGCCAGCGTGTCGGCGTTCTCGTCTATCACATCCGCCAGCTTGAGCAGGCACTCGGCGCGGGTTTTCGGCGTCGATTGTCCCCAACTGGCAAAGGCCTTGTCGGCGGCCTGAACGGCAGCATCCACCTGTGCGGCAGAAGCTTCGGCGATCTCCAGAATCAGTTCGCCGGTCGCCGGGTTGTACACCGGCTGTTTTTCGCCTTCGCCATTGACCAGTTCACCATTAATCAGCAGTTGAGTTTGCATAGCATTGTCCTGTTGAAATCAACGTTATTTCCCGCTGCCAGCGACGGTCTCGCCTTCGCGGGTTAGCCACCAGGCCCCCAGAATAGGAATGGTCGTTACCAGCATCACCAGCAGCGCCACCACGTTCGTTACCGGCACATCGCGCGGGCGACCGAGCTGATTTAACAGCCACAGCGGCAGCGTGCGCTCATGTCCGGCGGTAAAGGTCGTTACGATGATCTCATCGAACGACAGCGCAAACGCCAGCATCCCCCCGGCCAGCAGGGCCGATCCCAGATTGGGTAGCACCACATAGCGAAAGGTTTGCCAGCCGTTGGCACCAAGATCCATGGATGCCTCCACCAGGCTCCAGGAGGTACGCCGGAAGCGGGCAATCACGTTATTGAACACCACCACCACACAGAACGTGGCGTGACCGAGAATGATGGTGAAAAAGCCCGGCTCCAGATTGATGGTTTTAAACGCCGTCAGCAGCGCCAGACCGGTGATGATCCCCGGCAGGGCAAGGGGCAAAATCAGCATTAGCGAGATGGCGTTTTTACCAAAGAACTCTCGCCGCCACAGGGCCGCCGCCGCCAGCGTACCCAGCACCAGCGCAATCACCGTCGACAGCGCGGCGATTTTAAGTGACAACGTCACTGACTCGATAATGTCGCTGCGCGCAGCCGCGATGCTGAACCACTTCAGGGTCAGCCCCTGCGGCGGAAAGCTGAAGGCGGCGTCCTCGGTATTAAAAGCATAGATGGCAATGATCAGCAGCGGGAAGTGGAGAAAGATTACCCCGCCCCAGGTGGCTATTTTTAAGAACAGCGGTGCGCGTTCAGAGTGCATCAAACGCTCCCAGGCGCTTCACGAACGCCAGATAAATCGTAATCAAAACAATCGGCATCAGCGTAAAGGCCGCCGCCATCGGCATATTGCCCACTGCACCCTGCTGGGAGTAGACCATCTGCCCGATGAAGTAGCCCGGCGGGCCAATCAGCTGCGGGACAATAAAGTCCCCCAGCGTCAGGGAGAAGGTGAAAATCGACCCCGCCGCAATTCCCGGTATCGCCAGCGGCAGTACCACATAGCGGAAGGTCTGACGCGGCCTGGCCCCGAGATCCGCAGAGGCCTGCAGCAGCGATGGCGGCAAGCGTTCCAGCGCCGCCTGCACCGGCAGGATCATAAACGGCAGCCAGATATAGACGAACACCAGGAAACGCCCCAGCCCGGAGGTCGACAGCGTGCTGCCGCCAATGCCGGGCACCGTCAGCAGCGCGGTGAGCAGCGGCTCCAGCCCCATCGCCTCCAGAAACCACTGGGCCACCCCGCCTTTCGCCAGCAGCAGCGTCCAGGCGTAGGCTTTGACGATATAGCTGGCCCACATCGGCAGCATCACCGCAATGTAGAAGAAGGCTTTCCATTTACCGCGGGTGTAGCGCGCCATGTACCATGCCATCGGAAAGGCCAGAATCGCGCTGCCCACAGTGACGGCAATCGCCATGGTCAGGGTGCGCAGAATGATGTCGTAGTTGGCGGGTTGAAACAGCGCGCGGATATTGGCCAGCGTCAGGTCGGGCGTCACCGCCATCGTGTAGTCGTCGAAGGTGTAAAAACCTTGCCACAGAAGGGTCAGGAGCGATCCCAGATAGACGATACCAAACCACATCAGCGGGCCAAGCAGGAGCAAGAACAGCCCCAGCGATGGCCGACGCCAGAACAGCGCCGACAGGCGCCCCGACAGCCCGTGCGATGCCGGTGGAGGGGATACGCTCATGTCCATCTCACCTCTCCTCATGCAGCGGTACCATCGCCTCGCGCGCCCACGACGCGGTAACCAGTTGCCCGTTCTCAACGCCCGACACAATCGTTGAGCCGCTGATGTTCGGCTGGCTCACCAGCAGCTTTTCCCCTTCCGCAAGGCGCAGCTCGAAGCGGGTCGCCGCCCCCTGGAACTGCACCGCCTGCACCCGGCCCTGCACCTGGATCTCGCCGCCTGCGTTGAGGCTGATATGTTCCGGGCGCAGCGAGTAACTGCCTGACATGCCGCAGACGCGGCGGGCCAGAGCGTCGCTAAAGACGTTTGAGGTGCCGACAAAGCTGGCGACAAACGGGGTCCGCGGACGCAGGTAGAGCTCGCGCGGGGTATCGACCTGTTCGATACGACCGTTGTTAAACACCGCCACCCGATCCGACATCGACAGGGCTTCGCCCTGATCGTGGGTAACGAAAATAAAGGTGATGCCCAGCTCCTGCTGTAGTTTTTTCAGTTCAAACTGCATCTGCTCGCGCAGTTTGAGATCGAGCGCGCCCAGCGGTTCATCCAGCAGCAGCACCCGGGGTTGATTGACCAGCGCGCGGGCGATCGCCACCCGCTGCCGCTGCCCCCCCGACAGCTGGGAGGGTTTGCGCTTTTCGGCAAAGCTCAGGTCGACCCGTTCCAGCGCCTCGCGAGCCTGCGCCTGACGGGTAGTTTTGTTGATCCCTTTCACCATCAGCCCGTAGGCGACGTTTTCGAGGATCGACATGTGGGGAAACAGGGCGTAATCCTGGAAGACGGTATTGACGTCGCGCTCCCAGGGCGGGAGTTCGCTGGCGTTTTTGCCAAAGATGGTCATTGCGCCGCCGCTCAGCTGTTCGAAACCGGCGATCAGCCGCAGGCAGGTGGTTTTGCCGGAGCCCGAAGGCCCCAGCATGGAGAAAAACTCGCCGTCGCGAATCTGGATTGTGACCCCATCCACCGCACGCACCTCGCCATACAGGCGAGAGACCTCGTTAAATTCTACTGCGTACGTCATAGTCGTTTCCCTGCGCTAGCGACCACCCATGATGGCGATATAGTCCTGAACCCAGCGGTTATATGGAACATATTTACCGTCGCTGGCGGTCGGGGTTTTCCAGAAACTGATCTTGTCGAACCAGGTATAGCCGTTGGTTTCGCAGCCTTTCTCGCCCAGCAGGGTACTGGCTTTACACCCTTCCGGCACCACCGGCAGCGAGCCGAACCACGCGGCCAGATCGCCCTGTACTTTTGGCGTCAGGGACCAGTTCATCCACTTGTAGGCGCAGACCGGATGTTTGGCGTCGGTGTGCAGCATGGTGGTATCCGCCCAGCCGGTGACCCCCTCTTTCGGGAACACGGTGGCAATGGGCTGGTTCTCCGCTTTCAGGGCGTTGGCCTGATACGGCCAGGCGCTGGAGGCGACCACCCCTTCATTTTTGAAATCACTCATCTGGACGGTGGTATCGTGCCAGTAGCGGTGGATGAGCGCATGCTGGTCTTTCAGCACTTTCACCACCGCGGCGTACTGGGCTTCGGTCAGTTCATACGGGTCGCTGATCCCCAGTTCCGGCTGGGTGGCTTTGACGAACAGCGCCGCATCGGCGATGTAGATCGGGCCATCGTAGGCCTGCACACGTCCTTTATTGGTTTTACCGTCCGGGAGATTTTGCTCTTTGAACACCACGGCCCAGCTGTCAGGCGGCGTCGGGAAGGTTTTGGTATTGTACATCAGCAGGTTAGGCCCCCACTGGTACGGCGTGCCGTAGACTTTTCCGTCAACGTTAAACCATTCCCCGTTGACCATGCGCGGGTCGATGGTTTTCCACGCCGGGATCAGCGCGGTGTTGATTGGCTGCACGCGCTTGCCCATGATCAGGCGCAGAGAGGCATCGCCCGAGGCGGTCACCAGGTCGTAACCGCCCTTCGCCATCAGGCTGACCATCTCATCGGATGTGGCAGCGGTTTTGACGTTGACCTTGCAGCCGGTCTCTTTTTCAAACTGGCTGACCCAGTCATAATTTTTATCGGTCTGGCCACGTTCGATATAACCCGGCCAGGCAATAATATCCAACCGCCCTTCTGCTTTACCGAGTTCTTTTGGGGGCTCCGCCGCCTGCGCAGTCAAAATAGTCATACTGAGCGCGCACAGACTGCTACGGGCAAATTTTTTGCTCATACCTTTTACTCCTGTCGCAATGAAATCTGACGGCGGCCATGCCGGTAGAATATCTCCCACATTAAACGTAGACCGCGTAAATGCGGCGCACCCGGCAGGTACTGGAATTTTCATCAGGTTGTGACCGGGGGCGCATTACCCGTTAACTGGATTATAGACAAGGAGTTAGCGCCGGCGGGCGTTATGCATATTTCCTATGGACGACAATGAAAAACGCCGCAAATACAGTGCGGCGTTTTTAAAAGAAGCAGAATGTTTATTCGGGGGCGATCTTAAGGTGCGGGTAAATACGCGTTATGGTGAGTTAACATCCCGTAAATTATTGCCGCCAGCTGGGCAACCGCCTGCTCTTCTCGCTCTCCCCATGCCCACGAGGTATTAAAGCGGAAAAACGGCGTCCAGGTGTCGGAGGTGGAGAACATCTTCCCCGGCGCAATGCTGATGTGATGCGCCAGCGCCTGGGCGCTAAGTTCACCGGCATCCAGCGGAGCGGGCAGCTCCAGCCATAAGAAATAGCCGCTGTCGCTGTGGTGGATCTTTACCTCGGCGGGCATGTGGCGCAGCAGCGCTTGCCACGCCTGCTGTTTGCGCTCGGCCAGCGTGCGGCGCAAGCGCCGCAGGTGCGCGTCGTAGCGTTTGGTGGCGAGATAATCCACCAGCGCCAGCTGCATCGGTGAACTGGTGGATAAGGTGCTCATCAGCTGTAACTGCTGGATGCGGCGGGCATGTTTCCCGGCGGCCACCCAGCCAATGCGGAACCCGGCCACCAGACATTTCGAAAACGATGAACAGTGTAAGGTCATGTCCGCGCGATCCCATGCTTTCGCCGGAAGCGGTTTTTCACGCCCATAATAGAGCTCACTGTAGACGTCATCCTCAATCAAGGTGACGTTATGCTGAGTCAGCAAGGCTACCAGCTGCGCTTTTTTGTCGGCGCTGAGCGTAAAGCCCAACGGATTTTGCCCGTTGGTCATCAGCCAGCAGGCCTTGACCGGATAGTCGTTCAGCGCCTGAGCCAGCGCATTGAGGTCGATGCCTTCGTGCACGTCGGTGGCCACCGACAGCGCTTTGAGCTTGAGCCGCTCAAGCGCCTGCAGTGCCCCGTAAAAGCAGGGGTTTTCGACAATCACCCAGTCGCCCGGTTCGGTCACCGCCTGCAGGCTGAGATTCAGCGCTTCGAGCGCGCCCGCAGTAATGACGATTTCATCCGGGGAGATATTCATCCCCTGCTGGGCATAGCGGCGGGCAATGGCGTGGCGCAGATCGACGTTGCCCGGCGGCAGGTTCTCGATAACGCTCATCGCGGTGGCGGTTTTGCTGACGTTCGCCAGCGAGCGGTTAAGCTGCTGTAACGGAAACAGGCGCGGATCGGGAAAGGCCGAGGCAAACGGCACCACCGAGGGATCGCGGCTGGCCTGAAGCACGTCGAAAATGTAGGTGTTGATGTCCACCGCCTCGTCGCGCATCACCTGCGCTGGCGGCATCGGCTGCTGACCGGTGGGACGGGCTGCGACGTAATACCCCGACTGGGGACGCGCCACGATCCGCCCCTGGCTCTCCAGCATCTGATACGCATGACCGACGGTCATAAAGCTCATTCCGCTACTGACCACCTGCTCGCGCAGCGACGGCAGCTTATCGCCGGGTTGCCAGACGCCAAGTTCGATCTGCGAAATGATTTGCTGCGCCAGGCGCTGGTATTTTTTCATGGGGTTCTCCTTGCTGCTCAACATAGTATATCAGCAGGAGAAAAAAGGCAGGATTATTGAACTGTTATATGTTTGAGAGTTGGTCAACAGGCGTGACGGCGCCTGAAGTGTTACTTACGCAGTGCAAACGGAACCTGCATAGCGTGCTGCAGCGCAGCTAAATGGTCGAAGGTGATCATCGACGACTTGCAGAAAATGCATTTCGCGCCGAGTGGATTCTTTTCAGACACGTCGAATGCTGAAGTACGGTATTGCGAGCCATGACAGCACGGGCAACGAAAATGGATATTAGAACTCATGTAAATCTCCTGAACGTAAAAACGTCAAATGCTAATTGGGCCTTATAAGGCGATAGTGGTCTGAGACAAAACTAATCAGAGCGTTCAGAACGTAAAGAAAAGACCCAAGAGAGGCTGCGGAGAGGCACAACGTGTTGAGAAATGCTTTAAGAGACGGCGACAGATATTTTTTTGATTTCAAACCGAAGAATCATTAACGCACGTTATAGGAAAGGAAGCAAGGGTTTTTATGCAGAAACATCATAAAGACACTGTTTTTATAACCGGTAAAGGCAAAAGGAGAGCGACTAAATTACCAACAACCACCATAACAGCGCAATAAAACCCCACCACTTCATCAAACTGTTATATATAAATTCCCCTTTTCTGTCTCTGATACTTAGCGCCCAGGCTCTTTACCATAACAGACACAACGATTGACCTTGAGGTTGTGCATGTTTGGTTTAGATGCGTTTCATCTGGCGAGGATCCAGTTTGCGTTTACTGTCTCCTTCCACATTATTTTCCCGGCGATTACCATTGGCCTCGCCAGCTATCTGGCGGTGCTGGAGGGGTTGTGGCTGAAAAGCAAAAACCCCGTCTGGCGCTCGCTGTACCATTTCTGGTCAAAGATCTTCGCCGTCAACTTCGGCATGGGCGTGGTCTCCGGGCTGGTGATGGCCTATCAGTTTGGCACTAACTGGAGCGGTTTTTCCCAGTTTGCTGGCAGCATTACCGGCCCGCTGCTGACCTATGAAGTGCTCACCGCCTTCTTCCTCGAAGCCGGTTTTCTTGGCGTGATGTTGTTTGGCTGGAACAAAGTTGGGCCAGGCCTGCACTTCTTCGCCACCTGCATGGTGGCGCTGGGCACCATCATCTCCACCTTCTGGATCCTGGCGTCGAACAGCTGGATGCACACCCCGCAGGGCTATGAGATCGTCAACGGCGTAGTAGTACCGGTAGACTGGTTTGCAGTGGTGTTTAACCCCTCCTTCCCGTATCGCCTGCTGCACATGTCGATTGCCGCCTTCCTCAGCAGCGCGCTGTTTGTCGCCGCCTCCGGTGCATGGCATCTGCTGCGCGGCAACAATACCCCCGCCATTCGCCATATGTTCTCGATGGCGCTGTGGATGACGCTGATCGTGGCCCCTATTCAGGCGATGGTCGGTGATATGCACGGCCTGAATACCCTGAAGTATCAGCCCGCCAAAATTGCCGCCATTGAAGGCCACTGGGAAAACGTGCCGGGCGAGCCGACGCCGCTGCTGCTGTTTGGTTGGCCGGATATGGAGCAGGAGCGCACCAAGTACGGGCTGGAAATCCCGGCACTCGGGAGCCTGATCCTCACCCACAGCCTCGACAAGCAGGTTCCGGCCCTGAAAGAGTTCGCGAAAGAAGACCGGCCGAATTCAACGATGGTCTTCTGGTCGTTCCGCATCATGGCCGGGCTGGGGATGCTGATGCTGCTTCTCGGCACGGTGGCCCTGTGGTTGCGCTACAAGCAGCGACTCTACCACTCGCGCCCTTTCCTGTGGTTTGCCCTGCTGATGGGGCCGTCCGGGCTGATTGCGATCCTCGCCGGGTGGGTAACCACCGAAGTGGGCCGCCAGCCGTGGATCGTCTATGGTCTGCAGCGCACCAAAGACGCGGTATCGGCGCATGGCGATCTGCATATGAGCGTCAGCCTGCTGGCCTTTATCGTGGTCTACACCTCGGTGTTTGGCGTCGGCTACAGCTATATGGTGCGGCTGATTAAAAAAGGCCCGCAGGAAGATGAAAGTTTCCCAACAGAAAACGATGGCCGCCCGGCGCGTCCTCTCTCGGCAGTGACGTCTCAGGAGACACCATAATGGGTATCGATCTCTCCCTTATCTGGTTTGTGATTATTGTCTTCGCCACCCTGATGTATATCGTGATGGACGGGTTTGACCTTGGGATTGGCATCCTGTTTCCCGCCATTGGGGATGCCGATGACCGGGATGTGATGGTCAACAGCGTCGCCCCCGTGTGGGACGGGAACGAAACCTGGCTGGTGCTGGGCGGCGCGGCGCTGTTCGGTGCGTTTCCGCTGGCCTACGCAGTGATCATCGATGCCCTGACCATCCCGCTGACCTTAATGCTGCTGGGACTGATATTTCGCGGAGTGGCGTTCGAATTTCGTTTTAAAGCCACGCCCGCGCACCGTCCCTTCTGGGATAAAGCCTTTGTGGGTGGCTCCGTGCTGGCGACCTTCACTCAGGGGGTGGTGGTCGGGGCGGTGATTAACGGCTTCGAGGTGACGGGTCGTGCTTATAGCGGCGGCGCGTTCGACTGGTTTACTCCGTTCAACCTGTTCTGCGGCCTGGGGCTGGTGATCGCCTACGCCTTTTTAGGCGCAACCTGGCTGGTGATGAAAAGCGAAAACCCGCTGCAGGCGCGGATGCGCCGGGCGTCTAAGCGACTGCTGCTGGCCCTGCTGGGGATTATCGCGGCGATCAGCCTGTGGACCCCTCTGGCCCAGCCCGCGATCGCCGCACGCTGGTTCAGCCTGCCGAATCTGTTCTTCCTGCTGCCGGTGCCGCTGCTGGTTATCGCCCTCAGCCTGTGGCAGTGGCGCAGCCTGAACAATCCGCACAGCCATCACCTGCCGTTCGTGTTGACCCTCGGGCTGGTGTTCCTCGGCTTTAGCGGGCTGGGGATCAGCATCTGGCCGCATATCATCCCGCCATCGATCACCCTATGGCAGGCCGCGGCTCCGCCGCAGAGCCAGGGCTTTATGCTGGTGGGGGCGCTGTTTATTATCCCGATCATCCTTGTCTACACTTTCTGGAGCTATTACGTGTTTCGCGGAAAAGTCCAGCCTGGGGAGGGCTATCACTGATGCAACATTCTGTCTGGAAACGCCTGATGTGGCTGGTCATTATCTGGGGCGGCAGCGTGCTGGCGCTGGCGCTGGTGGGCATGTTCTTCCGCGTACTGATGACGGCGGCAGGCTTTAAATCACACTAAATTCCCTCCTACCAGCCGGGCGATATCGCGTCGCCCGGCTGACAAAAACTGACAAATCCTTTGCGTGAATTTGAATTCCTGAATAATAACACAACGCAACTATCGGCATGATGGCCGCTCAACGTAACCGGGTGGTGGCAGAATGTTTACAAGAGTGTTATCGGTAGTGTTGCTGACCTGTGCGTTATTTTCCGGTCAACTGATGGCGGGACATGTGGGGCATCATTTTTTATGGGTGAAGAATGTGGAGCAACAGCTGCGCCATGAAGCCGACAGCGATGAGCTGCGTGCCGTGGCGGAGGAGTCGGCAGAAGGGTTGCGCGAACATCACCACTGGCAGAAGTCGCGCAAACCGGATACTCACTTTCGCTAATTAACTGCCCTTACGCTTCGGCAGCGTTTTCAGCAGTTCGTCAGGGCTGACGGACGCGACGATGCTGCCAGGCTGAGGCATTTTGAAGATGTGATTTTTCATCTTGCCAATAACGTGCATTTCGCACGGACGGCAGTCGAATTTCAGGGTTAATACTTCATCCCCGTTGACCAGCTGCATCGGGGTCGCTTTCCAGCTCTTGATGTTGCCTTTCGCCTGCTTTGGACAGAGGTTAAAGGCAAAGCGCAGGCAATGTTTGGTGATCATCACCGGCACATCCCCCTTCTCTTCATGTGCTTCATAGGCCGCATCAATCAAGGTCACGCCATAGCGCTGATAGAACGCCCGCGCCTTATGGTTGTAGACGTTTGCCAGGAACGAAAGATGGGTGTCCGGGTAGACCGGAGGCGGCACACTGACCGCTTTGCGGCTGCCGCGTGGGTAGTTTTCCAGACGCGCGGTATCGAGCATCTCGGCGGTTTCACGGCGGAACTGGTTCAGCAGGCTGTTCGGCACGAACAGCGCATCCGGCAGATTTACCTGAATATCCCGGGCGAAATAAATCGTCTGGCCCAGTTTGGCGACGCCGTCTTTCAGGCTGTTCATCGCTTTCTCAGCGTTGTTCGCCACCTCAAACTGTCCGTCCAGGGTATGCGTTACGCTGATGCCATCTTCGCTGGTCATCGTCAGGATCAGCTGTTCTTCCCAGCCGCCCAGTTCAATATCCACCGCAATGCGACGTTCGCTGGAGGTTTTCTGCAGCGCCTGCTGCCAGTTATGGTCCAGGTTACGGTTCAGGGCCGCGTGGGGACGCGCTTTATACAGGTCGGCCGGCATTTCGTTCGGCCAGACGCGATAGCGGTTTTCAGCGGTTTTTTCTACCGTATTGGCGCGGAAGCCGACAACTTCACGCTTGATCATTACGTTCAGCCCATCGCCGTTCGCCAGCGGCTCGGTGACTTCCACATCAAGAAAATCTTTCGCCACCTTCAGCACTTCACCCACCGGCAGGCCGATAAACTTCGGCGAGTCGAAGGCACCGATATCGTCTTTACGCGCATTCACGAAGTAGTCGGTGCTGCCGCGGTGGAAGGTCTTGTCGGTCGACGGAATAAAGAAGTGCTCGGTACGTCCGGCAGAGCTGCGCGCCAGGTCGCCGCGATCTTCAATAATTGCGTCCAGCATCTGGCGGTAATGGGCAGTGATGTTCTTCACGTAGCTCATGTCTTTGTAGCGCCCTTCAATCTTGAAGGACTGCACGCCCGCGTCGATAAGCTGAGCCAGGTTGGCAGTCTGGTCATTGTCTTTCATCGACAGGAGGTGTTTATCAAAGGCGACCACCCGGCCCTGATCGTCTTTCAGGGTGTACGGCAGACGGCAGGCCTGGGAGCAGTCGCCGCGGTTGGCGCTGCGCCCGGTTTGTGCGTGAGAGATATTGCACTGCCCGGAATAGGCCACGCACAGGGCGCCGTGGATAAAGAATTCGATGGTGGCATCGGCGGCCTGGTGGATGTCGCGGATCTGATTGAGGTTCAGCTCACGCGCCAGCACGATCTGGGTAAAGCCCGCATCGGCCAGGAATTTCGCTTTTTCCACGCTGCGGATATCGCACTGAGTGCTGGCGTGCAGCTCAATCGGTGGGATATCCAGCTCGAGAACCCCCATATCCTGCACGATCAGCGCATCAACGCCAGTCTGGTACAGGTCGGTGATCATCCGCTGCGCCGGTTCCAGTTCATCATCATGAAGAATGGTGTTCAGGGTCACGAACACCTTCGCCCCAAAGCGGTGGGCGAACGGCACCAGATCGGCGATATCGCGCAGGCTGTTGCTGGCATTATGGCGAGCGCCAAATCCAGGGCCGCCGATATAGACCGCATCCGCGCCGTGAAGGATCGCTTCGCGGGCAATGGCGGCGTCACGAGCCGGGCTTAAAAGTTCAAGTTGATGGGATGGCAGGCGCATGCTTCGTCGTTATCCGTTATGGTCAAAATGGCGGCCATTGTAGTCAGAACGCTGCGTCAACGAAACAGTTTTGCGTGCCTTTAGCGGGGATAATGGATCAGGGAGTGAAAGTGTACCGTCTGGCTGCTGCTGTTACGGTAGGCGTGCGGTTTGTCGCCAGCGAAACGCAGGCCGCTATCCGGCGGAATTACGCGCCAGACGCCGTCGATCTGCATCTCCAGCTCGCCGCTGATCGCTACCACATGTTCAATCACCCCGGACTCATGCGGGGTTGATTCGCTCAGGGTGCCCGGCGCGAGGGTGATGGAAAAGTGGTCGTATTTTAGCGCGTCATCCCAGGGGAACAGCGGTTTGACCACCATCGCCTGCTGCTGCGGATCGAACACCGGCGCAGCGTCCGCTTCGGGGCTGATAAAGGTCGAGAACGGCACGTTCAGCCCGGTGGCGATTTTCCACAGCGTCGAGACCGTCGGGCTGGATTCATTCCGCTCCACCTGACCGAGCATCGCCTTTGAGACGCCCGTCTCTTCTGCCAGCTTCGACAAACTCCAGCCGCGCGCCTGGCGCAGCGTTTTCAGTGTCAGTGCAAGATGTTGCGTGATGTCCATAACCCCTCCCGTTGCGGCGAGTGTAGCACTTGTATGCTATAACGCACAGTGATACCTTTCTGGCTGTTATAACGCACAACGGAGTTTTTATGCGCGCCTCATCTCTGACCTTCCCCACGGTATTATCGGGCTTTGTCGCCGTGCTGGTCGGCTACGCCAGCTCCGCCGCCATCATCTGGCAGGCGGCCGCAGCGGCAGGGGCCACCGCGCCGCAGATTGCAGGCTGGATGACTGCGCTGGGGATCGGCATGGGGGTCAGCACCCTGGCGCTGTCGTGGTGGTATAAAGCCCCGGTGCTCACCGCCTGGTCAACGCCGGGAGCGGCGCTGCTGGCCACCAGCCTGCAGGGCGTAACCCTGTCGGAGACCATCGGCATCTTTATCTTTGCCAATGCTCTGATCCTGATTTGTGGGGTCAGCGGCCTGTTTGCCCGGCTGATGAAAATTATCCCCCATTCGCTGGCGGCGGCGATGCTGGCGGGCGTCCTGCTGCGCTTTGGCCTGCAGGCGTTTAGCAACATTGAAGGCCACCTGCTGCTGTGCGGCAGTATGCTGCTGGCGTGGCTTCTGACCAAAGCCTTCGCCCCGCGCTATGCGATTGTCGCGACTCTGCTGGTGGGTGGTGCCGTGGCGGCACTGAACGGTGACGTTGTCACTGAAAGGCTAACCTTCTCGGTGGTGATGCCGGAATTTATCGCCCCGACCTTTACCCTGACCACGCTGATTAGCATCGGTCTGCCCTTCTTCCTGGTCACCATGGCCTCGCAGAATGCGCCGGGGTTCGCGACGATGAAAGCCTCCGGCTATCCGGTGGCCGTTTCGCCGCTGATCGTCTTTACCGGTGGGCTGGCGCTGCTACTGTCACCGTTCGGGGTGTACTCGATTTGCATCGCGGCGATCACCGCCGCCATCTGCCAGAGCCCGGATGCGCACCCCGATGCCAGCAAACGCTGGCTGGCCGCCGCCGCCGCGGGCGTGTTCTATCTGCTGGCAGGGATTTTTGGCGGGTCAATCAGTGGGCTAATGGCGGCACTGCCGCTAAGCTGGATCCAGACCCTGGCGGGGCTGGCGCTGCTGGGCACCATTGGCGGTAGCCTGCACCAGGCCCTGCACAATGAAACCGAGCGCGATGCGGCGATTGTGACGTTTCTGCTGACCGCCAGCGGGGTGACGCTGGCCGGGATTGGATCGGCGTTCTGGGGATTGATTGCCGGGGGCGTGTGTTACGCCCTGCTATCACGCACTCGCCGCGCGTAGCTGGGACGGCGTAAATCCTGTGGCGGCGCGAAAGCGGTTACTGAAATGGCTGGCCGAGCTGAACCCGCAGGCCAGCGCAATCTCGGTCAGCGGCTGGCGGGTGGATCGCACTAATGCTTTGGCCTTCTCCATCCGCCGCTGCATCACGTACTGATGGGGCGCCAGCTGCATCGACTGGCGGAACATACGTGCAAAATGGTATTCGCTTAACGCCGCCTGGGTTGCCAGATCCGCCAGGGTCAGCGGCTGGGCGAGATTATCTTCGATAAACCCCAGCACGTTGCGTAATACATACGGCGACAGACCACCGGTCACCGTCGGCAGCGCCCACTGGACGTTGCTGTAATGCTGCACCAGATGGGTGAGTAACAGCGTGGAGGCGGTGCTCAGCGTCAGCTGATTGGCGCTCTGCTGCCAGTCGCAGCCGAGGATAAAATGGCGATACAGGGCGGTGATTTTCGCATCATCGCCAAACAGGCTTTCATCGAGCGAGAGCGCGTGCGGGCTCTTGTCCCAGATCTGCTCCCCCACGTGACGCAGGTGATCGTCAGTACAGTAGAGATGCACAAACGACAGATCGTCGCGGATATCCCAGCTGGACTCGCTCTCTTTGGGCATCAGGCAGAATCGATCCGGGCCACCGCCGTTTTTCCAGCCCGCGCGGGTTTTGTGGTAGCTCTCGTAACCGTCGGCGATGTACAGGCTCAGGGTATGGTGGTCACAATACTGGGTAATGGTGTCGCGTTTATTAGACCAGGCCGCCAGATGGATCCCCGAATTCAACGCGACGGCATTGTGCAATACCGCTTTATGCTTGCGCAGATTTTCAAAGGCACCGTACATCTCAGCCATAACGTCCCACATATCCATTCACCAGAATGTTTCAGTCTAAAAAGATCTGCCAGCCAGTGCCAGTCTTGTTCTCTGTCGATGGCAAAAAAGCGCAAGAATATGCAAGTCCACCGCAAGCTGGTGAAAGAGGCCAGCGCCTTGTGCCGCCATACTGGACGCAGACTTTGCCAATACGAGAATAAATATGAACGCATTACTGTACGCGCTGGTGGTGGTGATTTGGGGCACCACCTGGATTGCCATCTTCTTACAACAGGGACCGGTTCCGGCCCCGGTCTCTATTTTCTGGCGCTTCGCCGTCGCCACCGCCACCATCATGGCGGTGCTGCTGATCCTGCGCCGCCTGCGCCCGCTGGCGTTACGCGATCACCTCTTCTGCGGACTGCAGGGCTGCTGCGTCTTCTGCTTCAACTTCTGGTGTTTTTATACTGCGGCCGGGTACATCAACACCGGGCTGGAGTCGGTGATTTTCTCGATGGCGGTGCTGTATAACGCCCTGAACAGCTTCCTGTTCTTTGGTCAGCGCCCGCCTGCACGCTTTTATCTGGCGGCGGCACTGGGGCTGCTCGGCATCGTTACCCTGTTCTGGAGCGATCTGCTCGCCAGCGGCTGGAACGCGGGCCTGCTGTTCGGCATTGCCCTGTCGGCGCTGGGCACCTACGGTTTCTCGCTCGGAAACATGATCAGCCTGCGCCATCAGCGTAACGGGCTGGAAACGATGACCACCAACGCCTGGGCGATGCTGTACGGCACTCTGGTGATGGGGGCAATTGCGCTAATCCGCGGGGATGATTTTACCCCGGTGTGGTCGGTAAGTTACATGAGTGCCCTGCTCTACCTGGCCCTGTTTGGCTCGGTAATTGCCTTTGGCGCGTACTTTACGCTGGTTGGGCGGATAGGTGCCGGTAAAGCGGCCTACAGCACCCTGCTGTTCCCACTGGTGGCGCTGTCTTTCTCGACGCTGTACGAGGGATATGTCTGGCACAGCAATGCCATTGCGGGGCTGCTGCTGATATTAACGGGGAATCTGGTCATGTTTGCCAAACCGGAGAACTGGTTTAAGCGGCTGCGGACGGCATAAAAAAAACCGGCCTGCGCAATGCAGGCCGGTCTGGTGTTATTTGGTTTTATTAACATCAAACATGGTCGCATCGGCGGCCATATCATCAACAACCTGCTTCAGAGTAGCGAAGGTCATTGGTGTACTTTCGTTAGTCAGTTCTTTACCTTCACCCTTACGAACGACCTTGAGTACCGGCTTATTGGTTTTGGCGTCAATCAGCTCGCCTTCAAAATAGAGGTGGGTATCCATGGTACGGTGACCGGTTGCCATCTGCGTGCCGGCAACGACCAGCGCAACAGGGACAACTTCATAGAACTGCAGGCCTTCTTTCTGCGAGCTGACACCCGTGATGGCGCCACGGAAGATCAGGCTGCGTGGACCTGGCGACGCCACAATCGGCTTACGCTGGCCGATAGCGGTTTTCATTTTGTTGTTGGTGTAGTTTAACAGTTCATCCAGAGTGCGTTGACCGATCTGGGTGGTTGGCTTTGGTGCCGGATAATAAGTGACATTGTTCCAGACAATGCTGTCGTAATTTGCTGCGTTATAAGACGGATCAACCCAGCGCAGCGTCGGTTTACCCGATGCAGAGGTGGTTTCTTTCAGCCCAGAGTAGTCTTTTAAAAAGCCTGAATATTGTTCAGGCGCCGCCACTTTTGACGCACAGCCCGCCAGAAGCAATAGACCGGAGAGCGCGGCAACTTTAAATAAAGTATTTGTACGCATAAAGGATGTATCCCTGTTAATTGCAAATATGCAATTGAAGTTATAGCAAAAGATTTAAACAAAGGGAGTGTCAAAAAATGACGAAGACAGCACAAATAGAAAAAACACTGCCCGTCGTTGCGGCGGGCAGTGCTAAACGGTTATTTTATACCCACTTGCCAGAATAAATGTTTGCCGAACGGGTCAATTTCGTAACCAGTGACCTCTTTACGCACCGGCTCAAATATCGTTGAGTGGGCAATCATTACCGCAGGCATTTGATCGTGCATCATCTGCTGCGCTTCTTTGTACAAGGCCGTTCGTTTATCACGATCGGTTATTGATTTAGCTTCGGCAATAATTTTATCGAATGGTTGATAACACCATTTGGCCGAATTCGAGCCGCCGTTTGCCGAGGTACAGGTAAATAACGGACCGAAGAAGTTATCCGGATCGCCGGTGGCTGTGGTCCAGCCCATCAGCGCCGCCTGATGCTCGCCGCCCTTCACTCGCTTAAGGTATTCGCCCCACTCATAGGTGACCACTTTGGTTTGCACGCCGATTTTCGCCCAGTCGGCCTGGATCATCTCCGCCATGCGTTTAGCGTTCGGGTTATACGGACGCTGAACCGGCATCGCCCACAGATCGATTGTCATCCCGTTGGCAAACCCGGCCTCTTTCAGCAGCGCTTTAGCTTTTTCCGGATCGTAGTCGTAGTCTTTCAGCTCGCTGTCCGCGCTCCATACCCCTGGCGGCAGCAGGTTCTTCGCCGCCGTGCCGGTGCCATGGAAAACGGCCTCGATAATGGCCGGTTTGTTGATCGCCATCGCCAGCGCCTGACGCACTTTGACGTTATCCAGCGGCGCTTTTTGGGTGTTAAACGCCAGGAAACCGGTATTCAGCCCCGCCTTGCTCATCAGATTCAGATCTTTGTTTTCTTTCATCCGCGGCAGATCCGCCGGGTTCGGGAATGGCATCACCTGACACTCGTTTTTCTCGAGCTTGGCAAAACGCACCGAGGCATCCGGCACGATGCTGAATACCAGACGGTCCAGCTTGGCCTTGCCCTGCCAGTATTCCGGGAAGGCGGTAAAGAGGATCCGCGAATCTTTTTGATACTGCGCCAGCTTAAATGGCCCGGTACCAATCGGGTCCATATCGACCTTTTCCGGCGTGCCGGCTTTCATCATCGCGTCAGCATATTCCGCCGACAGGATCGAGGCGAAATACCAGGCTAAGTCGGCCACAAATGGCGATTCCGGGTGCGCGAGGGTAAAACGTACCGTCTGGTCATCGACCTTATCGATGGCGGTAATTAGTTTGCCAAACTCCAGACTTTCAAAGTTGGAATAGCTGCCGTTTGAGACGTTGTGATACGGATGATTGACATCTTTCTGCCGCATAAACGAGAAGATCACATCATCGGCATTAAAATCGCGCGTCGGCGTAAAGGCCTTGTTGCTCTGGAACTTCACTCCTTTGCGCAGATGGAAGGTATACACCTTGCCGTCGTCGCTGACGTCCCAGCTCTCTGCCAGGCTCGGGACCAGTTCGGTTGTGCCTGGGGTGAAATCCACCAGCCGGTTATAGACCGGCACCGCGCTGGCATCCACGCTGGTGCCCGAGGTATAGAGTTGGGGGTTAAAGTTTTCCGGCGATCCTTCGGAACAGTAGACCAGCGTTTTGGCGGCAACGGTGGAACTGACCGTCAGCGCGGCGACGATCAGTGCCAGGGTTGTGAGGTTGCTTTTCATCGCGTTTTCCTGTCTTTTAATTTGACGGCTAATGAATTTATTGTCGTGCCAAACCATAAATAACATTAAAGTGATTTTGCAAACACCTGATAACTCAAATAAAGAAGGATCCACCATGTCATCAGCGCTCACCAGACAATTAACCCAACGCTTTTTTCGCTACCTGGCCATTACCAGCCAGAGCGATCCAAAGGTGAAAACCCTGCCCTCCACGCCCGGCCAGCATGACATGGCGCGCGCGCTGGCGAAGGAGCTGGAATCGCTGGGTCTGGATGATATTGTGATCGACGAATTTGCCACCGTCACGGCGGTGAAAAAGGGCAACGTTCCCGGCGCGCCACGGATCGGGTTTATCACCCATATCGATACCGTCGACGTGGGATTATCACCGGATATTAATCCGCAAATTCTGACCTTCACAGGAGATGATCTCTGTCTCAACGTTGACAAAGACATCTGGCTGCGGGTCAGCGAGCACCCGGAAATCCTGGCCTATCCAAACGAAGCGATCATCTTCAGCGACGGCACCAGCGTACTGGGTGCCGACAACAAATCGGCGGTCACGGTAGTGATGACGGTGCTGGAAAACCTCACTGCCGAGCATCAGCATGGCGATATCGTGGTGGCCTTTGTGCCGGATGAAGAGATCGGTCTGTGTGGGGCAAAAGCGCTGGATCTGAAGCGTTTCGATGTGGATTTCGCCTGGACCATCGACTGCTGCGAGCTGGGGGAGGTCGTCTACGAGAACTTCAACGCGGCGGCGGCGGAAATCCGCTTTACCGGCGTGACGGCGCACCCGATGTCGGCGAAAGGGGTGCTGGTTAACCCCCTGCTGATGGCGACCGATTTCATCAGCCATTTCGATCGCCAGCAAACCCCGGAACATACCGAAGGCCGCGAAGGCTATGTCTGGTTTAACGGGATTCAGGCCGGGCAAAACGAAGCGGTGTTGAAGGCCAATATTCGTGATTTCGACCGAGACGGCTTTGCTGCCCGCAAGGTACAAATCGCCGAGGTGGCGCAGAAAATCGCCGCCCAGAACCCTACCGCGAAGGTGCACTGGCACATCGAAGATACCTACAGCAACATTAGCAATGCGGTCGGCGAAGATCGCCGGGCGATCGACCTGATGTTTGCAGCGATGGAGAGTTTAGGCATCACGCCAAAACCGACCCCAATGCGCGGCGGCACCGACGGCGCAGCGCTCTCGGCGAAAGGACTGCTGACCCCGAACTTCTTCACCGGCGCCCATAACTTCCACTCGAAGTTTGAGTTTTTACCGCTGAAATCGTTCGAGGCCTCGTATCATACGGCCTTGCAGCTTTGTTTGCTGGCGGCGCGTTAAGCGGGTTTACGCGCCAGCATCGTAGCAAAACGCAGTTTAATGCGGTTACCTTCAGCGTCGGTGCGGTGTAACGCGCCGACGTCTTCGTTATATTTCTGCAGTTCCCAGCCCGCATAGTAGCCGCTCAGTTCGCCGGTTTTGAAGGCAAACGGGAAGCCGACGTTGCACGGGTAATCTTCCGTATCCATCGCTGCCACAATCAGGTTATAGCCACCCGGTTTGGTGCAGCGCTGCATATTGTCAATCAGACCCGGAATGGTGTTCGCTTCGAGGAACATCATCACCACGGTCGACAGGATAAAATCGTACTCGCCGTCAAAACGCAGGCTGTTGAGATCTTTGATTGCCGACTGCAGATTGGTGATGCCCTCTTTCGCCTTGATGCTCTCGAGGTTATCGATGCTTGCCGCATTCTTATCCCACGCGGTCACGTCAAAGCCGTTCGCCGCCAGATACAGGCTGTTGCGTCCGTTGCCACAGCCCAGATCCAGCGTTTTGCCCGGTTTAACAATCCCGGCGCTGTATACCACGTCGGAGTGAGTGCGGGTCATGCCATATTTTTCGGTAAAGTAGTTATCATCAAACACAGTCATTCTTTTTCCTCAGCTTGCATAAGCGTTGCTTTGTCTGCACGAACCAACAGTTTGCCCTGCATCAGCAGGATAAACGTGCGCACCAGTAAGAGCGCAATAATGGCGTTAGTAAAAATAAACAGCGGGATGGCGATAGCGTGAAACAGCCCGGACGGGCTGCTCTGGCCCAGATGCAGGCCGGTGGTGGCCAGCGCCGACACGCCGAATGAAAAGCTCCAGAACGACGCGTTAAACGGCTGCGACAGATACCAGGGCATCAGGCGCAGGGTAAACAGCAGTTGGAGCAGGCCGTAGCCAAACAGCATTTTGGCAAAGGTATCTGCTTCACCGCCGTTGACGGCAAACCAGGCGCTACAGGCCACCAGCGCGGGCGCCAGCTGAATGCCCAGCGAGGTGCGCAGCGTGGTGGGCAGCTCGCCTGCGCTGCGTAGCCGCTGCAGGATCACCGGTTCAAGGCTTAGCCAGGAGAAGACCCCCGCCCCCAGAAATACCAGCCCGGCATCGTGAAAGCCGAGCGCGCCGCAGGCCATGGCGCTGATAAAGTTGTTTGCCACCGTCGGCAGATACAGGCCAGGGGTGGTCGCCTCCTGGCTATGGGTGCCGCGCCACAGCCCGGCGGACTGCCACGAGGCATAGCTCAGCTGCACCACCACGCCGACGGTGAACAGCACCAACGCCAGCGGGCGATACCAGGGGACAAAACCAATCGCCACCAGCAAGGTGGTCGCCGGGAACAGGCTGACAAAACTGCTCATCACCGGATGGCGCATTTCGGCCAGCACGCTGCGCGGAAAGCGCACCACCCGGCTAATAAAGGCTACCGTCAACAGCAGCCAAATCACCATCGCCAGCGTCACCAGGATCTCCCCAGGCCAGCGCGTGACGGGCCAAATGGTGCTGGCATAGCGCCAGGCAAATCCCATTCCGATAATACCCAGCACCATCCCGAAATAGCCGGACGGTAAATTAAGAACACCTTGAGTGCTTTTCTGACTTCGCATTTCTTTTAAACTATAAATAATATTTGAAATGCTAGTTTAAGGGGTTTCATTTCCGGATGCCATACTTTCGATCAACGTAAAGTTTGCTACGTTTAGTGGAGAGAACAACAGCGGAAACGGTGATGAATAAATATCGACTCAGCGATGAAACCCGCCAGCACCACTGGCAAAACGGCGAGGCTAAGGCCGCAGTCACCGTGCGGCAGATTATCGCCGCCCGTGATTTCAGCGATGTGAAAAGCGGCACCCGAGGCGGCTGGGTGGATGATGAATCGGCGCTGTCGCAGGATCAGGACTGCTGGATCTATGACGAAAACAGCGTGGTGTTCGAGGGTGCGCAGGTGTGCGGCAACGCGCGTATTACCCAACCCTGCGTGATCAGCCATCAGGTGTGGATCGGCGATAACGTCTGGGTCGACGGGGCGCAAATCAGCCACGGGGCGCGAATCAGTGACAACGTCACGGTGCAATCGTCGGTGGTGCGCGGCGAATGCCATCTGTTCGATAACGCCCGCATTCTGCACAACAGCATGGTGATTGCCGCCAAAGGCTTAACTCCCGACCACGATCAGATCCTGAAAATCTTCGGCGAGGCTACCGTCAGCCAGTCGCGGGTGGTGCACCAGGCGCAGATCTACGGCAATGCCATCGTGAGCTACGCCTTTGTCGAGCACCGCGCCGAGATCTTTGAGAATGCGCTGCTGGAAGGCAACGAGGTGAATAACGTCTGGGTATGCGACTGCGCCAAAGTGTACGGCAACGCGCGCCTGCTAGCCGGGCTGGAAGAGGACGCCATCCCCACGCTGCGCTACAGCTCGCAGGTCGCCGAAAACGCGCTGGTCGAGGGAAACTGCGTCATCAAACATCACGTGCTGATTGGCGGCGAAGCCTGGCTGCGTGGCGGGCCGATTTTACTCGACGATAAAGTGGTGATCCAGGGCCGGGCGCGCATTCACGGCGAAGTGCTGATCGAGCATCATATTGAAATTACCGACGATGCGGTGGTTGAAGCACTGGACGGGGACGCGATTCACCTGCGCGGCGCGAAGGTGATTAACGGCGCGCAGCGCATTACGCGCACGCCGTTGCTGGGAGCATTATGAAGCGTAGATCCGGGCGTAGATATTCTGATCGTCAAAACGCCCGTTGAGGAACTCCGCCTCTCTCAGGCAACCTTCCAGCAGAAAGCCGTTGCGCAGCGCCACCTGGTTGCTGGCGTGGTTCGCGACCCGGCATTTGATCACAAAGCGGCGGATCTCATTGCGCTCGACGTAGTAGCCAATAAACGCCTGTAATGCCTGGGACAAGATACCCTGCCCCTGATGATCTTCATCCAGCCAGTAGCCGATATAGCCCGTTTTATTCAGCGGCTCGATGGCATTAAACGACAGCACCCCTACCAACGCCCCATCGTTAAACATCAGGAACATTTTGGCGTAACCGCGCTGATGCAGCATCTGGTTGCTCTGCAGGTTCTGCCTGCTGTCCTCTTCCGATCCCACATACTGCGGCCAGTTAAGCGATTCCTGCAGCCACTGGCGATTTTTGACCACCAGCTTGTGCAATTCACTGGCGTAACGCTCGTCGGCGGCGCGCAGTTCGAGACGCTCAGTGACAGGGATAATTTCTTCGGTGATTGCGGTCATAGTCCCTCAATGTAGTCGCCTGCTCCCCCTCACCCCAACCCTCTCCCTGAATGGAGAGGGGGCCGACCGTGCCAATTTTTTTGTGAGGATCCCTCAGCCCTCAAGGGAGAGGGAACCGTACGAGCCACCCATTAACGCATTATGCGGTCATCCACATACTGCCGTTTATCCGCTGCTGGCGGATAGTAGTGGTACATCCAGGTCTCACTGATTGCCTCGCCCTGACAGCGCAGGAACATCCGCATATCCACCGGCTCGGCGTCGTCGCTGGTCGGATACCAGTCAAACAGAATGCGGTAGCCGTCGAACGGCTCGACGTACAGAATTTCAATCTGCTTCGCTTCCCCGTTGGACAGCGTGATCACCGGCTCGATCCCTTTCGGGGCCGCGGCTTTCAGATCGCCGCCGACAAAGTCGATGGCGAAACGGCGCGCCCACACTTTCGGGTAGTGTTCACCGGGTGCCCAGCCTTCCGGGAAGCCGCCCATACCGCTGCGGGTGGCTAACACATTCGCCAGCGGGGAACGCACCGGAGGTTTGGCGCTCCAGTACAGACGGTACTGGTAGTCGAGGGAATCCCCGGCTTTGATCGGTTTTTCCGGCTGCCAGAAGCAAACCACGTTATCCAGCGTTTCGCCGGTGGTTGGGATCTCCATCAGGCCGACGGTGCCTTTGCCCCACTGATTGCGCGGCTCGACCCACAGGCTTGGGCGTTTGTTGTACCAGCCCATGATGTCCTGATAGTGCGAGAAATCGCGATCCAGCTGCAGCAGACCAAAGCCTTTCGGGTTTTTGTCGGTATAAGCGTGGAACTGCAGCTTTTGCGGGTTATTCAGCGGACGGCAGATCCACTCCCCGTTGCCGCGCCACATCGCCAGACGATCGGAGTCATGGATCTGCGGGTGAATGGTGTCGCACATCCGGCGCTCGTTATTGCCGCAGGCGAACATGCTGGTCATCGGGGCGATCCCCAGCTGCTGGATGTCCTTGCGGGCATACAGATGGTTGTCGACGTCCATGATCACCTGGTTCTTCTCACAGTGGATCACGAACTTATAGGCACCGGTGATACTCGGGCTGTCGAGCAGGGTATAAACGGTAAAGGTGGTGTCCCCTGGCTTGACGGTTTCGAACCAGAAGGAGGTAAAGTCCGGGAACTCTTCGGTGCTATCAGCGTAGGTATTCAGCGCCAGACCACGGGCAGAAAGGCCATACTGGTAGGTATCATCTACCGCGCGGAAGTAGCTCGCGCCAAGGAACGAGACGATGTCGCGACGCGCCAGCTCCGGCGCCTTAAAGGCACGGAAGCCCGCAAAACCTAAATCGCTCTGGCCTTCCAGCTGTTTGGTGTCGACGCCCGCGTCATGGTAGTTAAACAGCTCCGGGCGGAAGTGAATTTCACGCGCCTGCGACGTTTGGTTATCCAGCGAGAACATGCGCACCCGGCGGCGGAAGCCCATCCCAACGTGGAAGAACTGCACGTCCAGCTGACGGTTTTCGATGTTATTCCACAGGGAATGTTTTGCGTCGTACTGGATGCTGTTGTACGCCTGCGGCGTCAGCGTGGCCAGCGTGTCTGGCAGCGGACGCGGCGCCCCGCCCCACGGAGTTTGCGCCAGGTCATGCGCCATGGATTGCAGCACAGAAAAGTCGAAACGACGGCTCTGACCGTCCGCAATGTCCGATTCAGCCGCATTGGCCGCACGGGAGAAAAGCGTGGCGAGCCCGGTAGTGCTGCTCAGTGCAGCAACGGCCAGTGAGCCTTGTAAAAAACGTCTGCGATTCATGCCTGAAAAAACGTCCTTATGGTCGTGGGGAGTAAGGTTTCGCATCGGGCGAAACGACGGCAAGAAAGAACATCATTAAGAGGCACAGCCTAAACAAAAACGATTGAGAATCCAATTATTGACAGGTGATTAAACAAGCAAAGTGCGAAAGATTTATCTGTCGAGGGGAATCGCCTGAAACGCGGGTAAAGAAACGGTTAAAAAAGCCCCTGTTGGACATCGTCAACAGGGGCTAAAAGGTCAGGATTTTTTTATTTTACGCTGACATCGATGCCCGGGAAGTACTTCTGAGCGAGCTTGTCGATGGTGCCGTCAGTGCGGACTTTATCAATGGCGGCATCAAGCTGTTTTTTGGTTGCGTCATCACCTTTACGCAAGCCAAAACCGATCCCGCTGCCGAGGATGGTGTCATCAGAGACTGGCTTGCCGATAAAGCCAAACCCTTTCCCCTGCGGCTTGCTCAGGAACCCGGCCTGCCCGGCGGCGGACATCACCAGCGAAGCGTCGATGCGGCCATTCAGCAAATCAGCCCATGCCATGTTCTGATCTTTATACGACACCACGTTGACACCGTGCTTTTCCCAATGCTCTTTCGCGTAGGTTTCCTGGATAGAACCCTGCAGAACGCCGATGGTTTTACCCTTCAGCCCGTCTGGCGTGGCGTCTACCGCGCTACCCGATTTGCCCACCAGTTGGGACGGAATGCGGTAGATCGGCTGGGTAAAGTCGATGCTCTGGCGGCGCTGGTCGGTGATGTTCATCGCCGAGTTGATGGCATCGAATTTCTTCGCCACCAGGCCCGGGATCAGTGCATCAAACGAGGTTTCAACCCAGTTGCACTTCAGCGCAGCCGCCGCGCAAATCGCGTTGCCGAGCTCAATATCAAACCCTTCCAGCTCACCTGCGGCATTACGGCTCTCAAAGGGCGGATACTCGGCTTCTACGCCATAACGTAATTCGGTTGCGGCGAAAGAAGAGAACGAACACAGCAACCCCAGGCCGACAACGAAGGCTTTTAATTTCATAACTGAACTCCTTAGCGTGGTTTTACCCGACACAGGGCCTGCGCACCTGCCCGTAAAGTCGCCTCATCTTTGGCAAAAGAGAGACGTATTAATTTGTTATCTGTCCCGTCGGTATAAAACGCCGAGAGCGGGATAGTGGCAACACCGTAGTCAATAATCAGCCGTTTCACCATCTCGCTGTCGCTTTCATCGCTGAAATGGCTGTAGTCCGCCAGCAGGAAGAACGACCCGGCGCTCGGCAGCAGGCGGAACGGAGATTCCGCCAGCAGGTTGACCAGCAGATCGCGCTTGCGCTGATAAAAGGCCGCCAGCGACAGCCAGGTTTGGGGATCGGCCATATGTTCGGCAAAGGCGTGCTGCATAGGGGTATCGGCAGAGAACATCAAAAACTGATGGATTTTACAGATCTCGTCCATCAGCTCCGCCGGAGCAACGCAGTAGCCGACGCGCCAGCCGGTGACGTGATAGGTTTTGCCGAACGACGAAATAATCACGCTGCGCTCTGCAAGCCCAGGATGGGTCGCCATGCCGTGATGCGGCACGTCGTCAAACACCACGTGCTCATACACTTCGTCAGAAAGAATAATGATATCGGTATGACGGGTGATCGCCGCCAGCTGTTCCAGATCGTTCGCCGAGAAGACCTGCCCGCTCGGGTTATGCGGCGTATTGACGATAATCATCCGGGTGCGCGAGGTCACAGCGGCGCGCACTTCATCCCAGTTCACCGCAAAATCCGGCACCGTCAGCTTGATGGCTACCGGCGTGGCGCCCTGCAGACGCACAATTGGCGCGTAGCTGTCGAACGACGGCTCGAAGTAAATCACTTCATCGCCAGGGTGAACCAGCCCGCTGATCGCCGAATAGAGTCCTTCGCTGGCGCTGGCGGTGACTAACACTTCGCTGGCGGGATCGTACTGGGTGCCGTACAGCGCGGCGATTTTACTGGCGATACGCTCTTTCAGCGCTGCCAGCCCGGTCATCGAGGCATATTGATTGTGCCCGGCCTGCATCGCCCGGTGCACGCCCGCAATCAGCTCAGGATCGCAGGAAAAGTTCGGAGCCCCCTGAGAAAGGTTGATGGCATTGTGCTCCGCAGAGAGCTGACCGATAACGGTAAAAATGGTGGTGCCAACGTCCGGCAGTTTGGAACGGGTCTGTATCGGGGTACGCAGAGTCATCATAAATCCCTTCTCGTGGATATTGCATAACTATTCAACCCAAACTCCGTTGCCGCGACAACCGAATTGTTGTCATAATAGCCATGACAAAAAATCATACCTGGAGGTGATATGTCGCGTCGTTCTTTCCCCCTGACCGCCGTTGAGGCGTTTATCGTTACCGCGCGCCATTTGAATCTAACCCATGCGGCCAAAGAGCTGTGTCTGACGCAGGGCGCGGTGAGCCGCAAGATTGCCGCGCTTGAGAGCTGGTTCGGCTTTCCGCTGTTTGAACGTCACGCCCGCGGATTGCGCCTCTCCCCCCAGGGCAGCGCCCTGCTGCCGGATCTGCGCGCCTCGTATGAGCATTTCCTGACGGTGGCAGATCAGGCCCGGGCGCAGCAAACCGTGGTGCGGGTGAAAGTCCCCACCTGCGCGGTACGCTGGCTGGTGCCGCGCCTGCTGCAGGTCGAGCGCGACCAGCCGGAGCTGCAAATTGCGCTGACCGCCACCAACGATCACAGCGTTAATTTCAAAACCGAATCCTACGATGCGGCGATTGTCTTCGGCACCCAGCTGAGCGCGGGCGATCTGCTGTTTGAAGAGGCGTTAACCCCGGTGATCAGTCCCTTGCGCCAGGCGTGTGCGGTAGAGACGTTGACCTTCCTGCACCCCACGCGGGATAAGACTGACTGGTCGCTGTGGCTGGAGAAACAGGCCGTGCAGCCGCCTGCCATGCACAAAAATCAACACTTCGATACCATGGATCTGGCGATCACCGCCGCCATTCAGGGGCTCGGCGTGGCAATTGCCGACGAAACGCTGGTGGAGGAGGATATCCGCGCCGGGCGGCTGGTGCGGCCTTTCGCCAGCAGCGTAAAAACCGGGGCCAGCTACCGGTTGGTACTGCGTGAATCGCGCGGTAAGGCCGCCGGGCTCGCGGCCTTCAGGCAATGCCTGCTCAGTCCAGGCTGACGTGGTGCTTCATCACCCGCTTAAACAGCGCCAGTCTGGCGCGCATAAAGCGGTTTTCCAGCTTAAAACCTGCATGTTTATTCAATCCAATGCGCAACAGCACGTCCCGCCGGTGGTGACAGGCAGGCCAGCGCGTCGGGCCTTCTAGCGTCGAGCAGCCCCGACTGGCGGAGCGGGCAAAATTGACCCAGTAGTCTGCCACCTGAGCAGAAAACGCCAGATCGTTGTCATTCACATACTGCCGGGCGGGCTCGGCAAGCGTCAGCGTATCAAACACGTACGGCACTTCATTGCCGTGCCACGCCCCGTTGGCGTAGGTGTCATGCTCGGCTTCGGCGACATAATCAAACCAGTAGCGCCAGCACGGCTCTCCGACCCGCTGCTGGGCCTGCATCACCACAAAGCCGAGGGTGGTAAACGCCATATCGCGGCACACCTGGCGACCCAGTGCCTCGTCACCTTTCACGCCCCGATAGAGCAGTTTAATCAGCCCCAGGCCTAAGCGCCGCTCCTTGCGCAGCTTCTGGATCTGCCCGGCAAGATCAATCCCGAATACCGCCATCACGCTGGCTTCATCGCTGTTCGAGCCAATCATAATGGGCACCGGATGCTGCCGCGCGGCAAAAAAGACCTCCAGCATTGGCTCCGGCAGCACGCAGTCGCCGACAATCGGCGTGGGTGCCACGTTCAGCGGCGCGGTCAGCGGCCAGAAATCTTCTGCCGGGATCGCCCTGAGCTGCTCTGCGCTGGTGTTATCCAGCCCAAAGTGGGCCGCCAGCGCTTTACCTTTTTCCAGCGCCTGTTCGCGCGGCGTATCCGCCAGGGTGTAACCGCTCTGCACTATCGCCTTATGGAACAGCCCCTTCGCCAGCGGCGAGGCCAGTAACGACAATACGCTGCGCGCCCCGGCGGACTCGCCGAACAGGGTGATGTTGTTGACGTCACCGCCGAAGGCGGCAATGTTGTCACGCACCCACTCAAGCGCAGCAATTTGATCGAGCAGGGCGAAGTTATGCACCACCCGCTCCTCTTCCCCTTCCAGCGCCGGATGGGCAAAGAAGCCCAGATGGCCCAGTCGGTAGTTCAGCGTAACCACTACCGCCTCGCGCTGCGCCAGCGCCTTGCCGTCGTAGGGCGGTAATCCACCCGCGCCAATCGTAAAGCCGCCGCCGTGCAGCCAGACCATCACCGGCAACGGCTTTTTACGTTGTACCGGCGACCAGACGTTCAGATACAGGCAATCTTCCGAGAAACGGCCGGGGTCACCCCCGCCCAGCTGTTGGCAATAGTCACTGCTCTGCCAGCTGGAGGCGGAAAAGGCGCTGGCCGGACGCACGCCGTCCCAGCTCGCCACCGGCTGGGGCGAACGCCAGCGCAGCGCACCCACCGGCGGCGCGGCGTAGGGAATGGCGCGCCAGACCTGCACATCGCCGTCGGTGATGCCGAGCAGCGTGCCCTGGCGCGTAGTAATAATCGGGGTGGAGGGGTTGTCCATACTGACCTTCTGTTAACATCACACCCCCGCAGATTACCGCTTTCAGAGCAAACCGCAACGCCGTTTGCTGCGTTCTTCGGCCTCCTGATAGAGCGTAAACTCATCCAGCACCGGGCAGCCGAGCGCCGCTTCAAAGGCATCCCGACTGGCGTTGCCGTGGGTGCGAGCCTGAGTTTGATTGCCGAGGTTGGACTGGAAAATCCCCGCCGCGCTCACCGGCAGGAAGTCCTCATAGGTGATGGGCTGGGCAACCACCCAGCCGCGCTCAATCAGCGGCTGCGGATCGTCACCGGGGCTGAACGCCTGACGGTGTGACTCCCCGGCGGGCGTCAGACGGTAGCGGAAATAGGCCAGCGACTGCCGACGCAGGAAGATGTCGCTGTCCGGAAACGCCTGAAACACTTCCTGCAAATGCATCTGATGCAGCAGGTTATCCTTCCCGGTTCCGGCCTCTGCCAGCAGGCGGTCGTACATGTCGCGTCCTTTCGGGGTTAAGGCCACGCCGCGCTGTTCAATCTCACCAAAGCGCGCGGTGTGGGTACCCTGATGCTCCCCGGCAAAGAACACCGGTTCTTCCAGCGCCTTAAAGCTGGTCTGGCGCAGCAGCAGCGGCGTCTCCCGGCGCGGTGGTCCCTCGATCAGGGCTTTCGGCTCGATTCCGTATTCCGGCATCAGGGCCTGCACGCGGTCGATATCCAGCGTGCGCGGGGTGAGGTGATTAATATGACAGCCGGGGAAGCACACCACGTCGGCAATCAGCCGGTGCTCGTTGTGTAGCGCCAGATAGGTAGCCTGATCCACCGTGGCGTGGCGATGCCAGCGGAAAGTCTCCAGCGCCTCCGTCACAAACTCCTGCGCCTCTGCGTCAGTAAATTCCCCTTCCGTTTCGTGCAGGGCGATAAGCCGCAGGCAGCCCGGGGTAAAGATATTACGTTGGGCGAGGATTGCTGCCGCCTGCTCGCGCAGGGGAGCATTGTCAATCAGCTCCAGGCGCAGCAGCGAGGTAAAGATGCGAAACGGATTGCGCGACAGGGCGGCATCGTCCACCGGACGAAACGCGGTGGAGTGAACCGGCACCCCGGCCTGGGAGAGATCGTAATAGCTGACCGGATACATGCCCATAATGGCAAACATGCGGCGCAGCGTATTCAGTTCCTGAGCACTACCGACGCGAATAGCGCCGTGGCGTTCGACGTTAAGGCGGGCCAGTTCGTCCGCGTTGGCCAGTTGTTCATGCAGCTTCGGGTTATTCTCCAGCACCGCCAGATTCACGTCCGCCACCAGCTCCAGTAAGGTGCCGTACTGCGGAACTTCCTGCTGGTACATCGCCGACATTGCCTGCGAAAATTGTTCCCGAATATCATCAGCCGTGATGGTGTTCGCCATGATGTCATGCCTCCAGTGAATATTACCTGGAGTGTAGAGAAGGCCATCGACGGCGGCGGGAAGAATTTACAAACTGTGATCTGGATGGAGCGATTCTCATTTGCAGATTTATCGGGTATTCGCCGGTTAGGGCATCAGCACGAATAAATGCCGCTATTTCCAAAAAATTGCTTGTTACTCAAATAGATCAAATGTTAATAATATTTTGCTAGCTGGTTAGCAAAATTAAACAACTTAACTTGTCACCCTGGCCTCTCTGTTCTTAACATCGCCTATGGAAAAAAATGGTTTGTTTAGTCAGCGCATTCGTCTGCGCCATCTGCACACTTTTGTGGCCGTCGCTCAACAGGGAACGCTGGGGCGTGCGGCTGAAACTCTTAACCTCAGCCAGCCTGCGCTTTCCAAAACCCTGAACGAGCTGGAACAGCTGACCGGCACGCGGCTGTTCGATCGTGGACGGCTGGGCGCACAGCTGACTCTCGTCGGCGAGCAATTTCTGACCCACGCCGTCAAAGTGCTGGATGCCCTGAATACGGCGGGCCAGTCCCTGACGCGCCGCATCGATCAGCCTGCAGATGTGGTGCGCATCGGTGCCCTGCCGACTGCCGCGCTGGGCATTTTGCCCGCGGTAATTGGCCAGTTTCATAAGCAGCAGCGCAACATTACCCTGCAGGTTGCCACCATGAATAACACCATGCTGCTGGCGGGGCTGAAATCCGGTGAGCTGGATCTGGGGATCGGCAGAATGTCCGACCCGGAGCTGATGAGCGGTCTTAATTACGAACTGCTGTTTCTGGAATCGCTGAAGCTGGTGGTTCGTCCGCGTCACCCGATCCTCCAGGACACCGTCACCCTCAGTCGGGTAATGGACTGGCCGGTGGTGGTGTCGCCAAAAGGCACCGTTCCGCGTCAGACCGCAGAGACCCTGCTGCAGGCCCAGGGGTGTAAACTGCCCGCTGGCTGCATTGAAACCCTGTCGGCATCTTTATCGCGTCAGCTGACGGTCGACTATGACTACGTCTGGTTTGTCCCGTCCGGGGCGGTGAAAGACGATCTGCGTCAGGGCTCGCTGGTGGCTCTGCCGGTGACTACGCCAGGCCCCGGCGAACCGATTGGGGTGCTGACGCGCGTGGAGGCCTCCCTTTCACCCGCCGCCCAGACCCTGCTGAGCGCGATACGTAAATCTATGCCGGTGTGATCGCACTTCCCTCCTGCCCGTCTTGATGACGGGCTTTTTATTTGCCTTACTCAAATAATGCGAAATCATTCATTAACAATTGCATCAAACAATTTAACAGATTTATCATACCCGCCGATTTCACCAAATGGTTCACTCGAATAACAACCCGGTGACTATCACGCCGCTTCATGGCGGCTTACATCGCATATTTCATCATAACCCTTTTCGATTGTTATCCATTTGGTTCGGATGCCGCCACGGAAAGGGTGTTTCAGGAGACAGAAATGGCTTTAGGTAATTCGCTACGTGGGTTCCCCCGGATCCTGCAGTGGCTGCTGGTCGGGCTGATGGTCATCATCGGTCTGGCCGTCGGGGGGCTGGGCTTTAAGCTCGCTACCGTCGGGGGAAGTTGGTACTTCCTGATCATGGGCGTGGTGATGCTGATTGCCGCGTTCCTGATTGCGCGCAACCGCCTCAGCGGGATTGTGCTGTACGCCGTGGCGTTTATCGCCTCGCTGTTCTGGGCGGTGAGCGACGCGGGCTGGGATTTCTGGCCCCTGTTCTCGCGCCTGTTCACCTTTGCGGTGCTGGCGTTCCTTGCGGCAGTGGTCTGGCCGTTCCTGCGCGCGGTTAACCGCAGCGAGCCGGTTAACAAGACCCCGGCGTTTGCGCTGGCCGCCGTGCTGGCAGTGGTGATGCTGGGAAGCATGGGCTGGATGTTCAAACCGCAAACCCTGGTCAGCGCCAGCGAGCCGGTGCCGGTTAAACCGGTCGCAGCAGGCGAGCAGCAGAAGGACTGGGCACACTGGGGGAACACCACCCACGGCGACCGTTTTGCCGCGCTGGACCAGATTAACAAGCAGAACGTTAACCAGCTGAAAGTGGCCTGGACGGCGCACACGGGTGACATCCCGCAGAGCAACGGCTCCGGCGCGGAAGATCAGAACACCCCGCTGCAGATTGGCGACACCCTGTTCGTCTGTACCCCGTACAGCAAGGTGCTGGCGCTTGACGTCGATACCGGGAAAGAGAAATGGCGCTACGACTCGAAGGCCACCGCACCAAACTGGCAGCGCTGCCGTGGTCTGGGCTATTTTGAAGACACCCCCAGCGTGACAACGTCACAGGGCGATACTCAGCCTGCGGCCTGTTCGCGTCGCCTGTTCCTGCCTACTACCGATGCCCGTCTGATTGCCATCAACGCCGATACCGGCAAGCTGTGCGAAGACTTTGGCGACAAGGGTTCGGTCGATCTTGGCGTGGGTATGGGTGAGATCAAACCAGGCTACTATCAGCAGACCTCGACCCCGCTGGTGGCGGGCAATGTGGTGGTAGTCGGCGGACGCGTGGCGGACAACTTCTCCACCGGCGAACCGCCGGGCGTGGTGCGCGCCTATGACGTGCACACCGGCAAACTGGCGTGGGCCTGGGATCCGGGTAACCCGAACATCACCGGCCTGCCGCCGGAAGGCCAGACCTACACCCGCGGGACGCCAAACGTCTGGTCAGCCATGTCTTACGATGCGAAGCTGAACCTGATCTACCTCCCGACCGGTAACGCAACGCCGGACTTCTATGCCGGGGAACGTACCGCGCTGGATGATAAATACAGCTCCTCAATTGTGGCGGTGGATGCGACTACCGGCCAGGTGCGCTGGCATTTCCAGACCACCCATCACGATCTGTGGGACTTTGACCTGCCTTCCCAGCCGCTGCTGTACGATCTGCCGGACGGCAAAGGCAATACCACTCCGGTGCTGGTGCAGACCAGCAAGCAGGGCATGATCTTTATGCTTAACCGCGAAACCGGTGAGCCGGTCGCGAAAGTGGAAGAGCGTCCGGTTCCGGCCGGGAACGTCGAGGGCGAACGTTACTCCCCGACCCAGCCGTACTCGGTGGGGATGCCGATGATCGGCAACCAGACCCTGACCGAAGCCGACATGTGGGGCGCAACCCCGGTCGACCTGCTGCTGTGCCGTATCCAGTTTAAAGAGATGCGCCATCAGGGCGTCTACACCCCGCCGGGTCTGGACCGCTCCCTGCAGTTCCCGGGATCGCTGGGCGGCATGAACTGGGGCAGCGTCTCGGTTGATCCGAACAATAGCCTGATGTTCGTCAACGACATGCGTCTGGGTCTGGCGAACTACATGGTACCGCGCGCCAACGTGGCGAAAAACGCCAGCGGTATCGAGATGGGGATTGTGCCGATGGACGGTACGCCGTTTGGTGCAATGCGCGAGCGCTTCCTGTCGCCGCTGGGCATTCCGTGCCAGAAACCGCCGTTCGGCACCATGTCAGCCGTGGATCTGAAGTCCGGCAAGCTGGTGTGGCAGGTACCGGTGGGAACGGTTGAAGATACGGGCCCGCTGGGAATTCGCATGCACATGCCAATCCCAATTGGTATGCCGACCCTCGGCGCGTCGCTCTCGACCCAGTCCGGCCTGCTGTTCTTTGCCGGAACCCAGGACTTCTACCTGCGCGCGTTTGATACCGCCAACGGGAAAGAGATCTGGAAAGAACGTCTGCCGGTAGGCAGCCAGTCTGGCCCGATGACTTACGTGTCACCGAAAACCGGGAAGCAGTACATCATCATCAACGCCGGGGGCGCACGTCAGTCGCCGGATCGCGGTGATTACATTACTGCGTACGCACTGCCTGATAAAAAGTAACCGCTCAACCGGCCACTGATGTGGCCGGTTTTTTTACCGCGTGCCGGACAGCGAATTTTCGATCCAGCTCGCCGTCTTGCCGTTCTGATAACTCGCCACCAGATTCTGGCTGACGCCCGCTGGCCAGCAGCTGCGCATAACGGCCCGTTTCGTCTCTTCAAAGAAAGGTTTATCCCCCGCCGCTTCGTAATCCGCTGCCCGCCCGTTCAGCTTGACGTTAAACGAGACCGTCACTCTGCCGGAATATTTCTGCGCCGCGGCCTGCTCAGGGTAGCGAGGCTGCACCCGGTAAATATCGCCGTCACAGTCGGTCTGACCGGCGCTTTCTGCACTCGACATGCTGCCGCCCACCGGGAAGGATAAACCGACCCCCATCCCGCCGCTGCCGCCCCCGCCGCCGATGCCTACCCCTCCGATCCCCACGCTACCGCCGGAAGCACACCCGGCCAGTAGTCCTGCCGCGCAGATTATCTGCATCACGCGTTTGGTTGATTGCATCGCTTTGCTCCTCGTTCGCCTTTTAACGATCATAGCGGGGAATAAAAAAAGGGTTCATGTCGGAACATGAACCCTGAAGGTTTTACGCCAGGTGGCACTGCACGAGACTTAATGCCTTAGAAGGTTTCCCAGTTATCCCCATCAACCACCGCCGGGCGCAGCGGTGAAGCCGGTGCGGCTGGGGTGATGTTATTGCTACTGCTGCTGCGGGCCTGGGTGATGCCGTGCAGACGGAACGTCCCCACCGCTTCGGTCAGACGCGCGGCTTGATCTTCCAGCGAGGCGGCCGCAGCGGAAGCTTCTTCCACCAGCGAGGCATTCTGCTGAGTCACTTTATCCATCTCGGAGATGGCCTGACTGACCTGCACAATGCCACGGCTCTGCTCGTCGGAGGCGGCGGCGATTTCCAGCATGATATCGGTGACGCGTTTCACCGCATCAACAATCTCGCCCATGGTGTTACCGGCAGCCACTACTTCGCCGGAGCCCTGGTCAATCAAAGAGACCGACTCGCTGATCAGGCCTTCAATCTCTTTCGCAGCGTTGGCGCTGCGACTGGCCAGAGTGCGCACTTCGCTGGCGACCACGGCAAAACCACGGCCCTGCTCACCGGCACGGGCGGCTTCAACGGCGGCGTTCAGCGCCAGGATATTGGTCTGGAAGGCAATGCTGTTGATCACCGCGGTGATTTCAGAAATTTTCTTCGAGCTGCTGGAAATATTGCTCATGGTTTTCACCACCCCGGAGACCATCTGGCCGCCACGGCTGGCTTTCCCGGACGCATCTTCCGCCAGCTTGCTGGCATGGTGTGCGTTGTCGGCGTTTTGTTTTACCGTCGCCGTTAACTGTTCCATGCTGGCGGCGGTCTCCTCAATTGCCGCCGCCTGCTGTTCGGTACGGGACGAAAGGTCGGTATTGCCTGCCGAGATTTCGCTGGTCCCGCGATAGATCTCTTCCGCGCCCTGGCGAACCGTGCCTACCGTCTTCACCAGCGAGTGCTGCATGGTTTGCAGGTCGTGCGTCAGGCGGCCAATTTCGCTGCGCCCGGTCAGATCGTCGGCGAAGGTCAGATCCCCTTTCGCGATATGCTCAATACGGCGCGCGGCGCGCTGCAGCGGGTTAATCACCGTGCGACGCAGCACCATAAAGGTGATCACCGTCAGCACCAGGGCCAGACCAAAGGCACCCACCATAAACATCAGCCCCAGCTGAGTGCGGGTATGCGCCTGTTCGGTCAACAGATTAGCGCGATCGGTTCGGATTTTAACCGCCTTCAGCAGCACCTCGTTATAGGCATCATCCAGCGGACGCGCCTCTTCATTTTCGTGGTTGATGATGGCTTCAAACATGCCGTTTTTGGCATATTTCAGCATCGGCTGCATGCCGTCGATATACGCCTGGAAACGTGTTTTCAGATCGCCATCCAGCGCTTCATCAGCCGGGGTACGCACGCTACGGTTCATGTACAGGGCAAAGCTATCCTGAGACTGCTTAATCCGTTTTTCCGCTTCCGCGATGTTTTGCTTCATCGCGTCCATTTCCGCAATACGGCTGGCGGCGCCCGCGTGGATCATATTAATACGCGAGGTACGCAGGTGGTTTGAGCTGTTTGACAGCCCGGTGCGCACCTGGATTTCGGCGGTGACGTCCTGTAGATCCCGGTCGGCCTGCAGCAGGAAATAGCCCGCCAACCCGGCACTGAGCGCGAACAGCAAAATAATGCCGCCAAGAATGGAGGAGATAAGGGGAAGCAACCGAATTTGGTGCAGGAAGCCCAGTTTTTGCTGCGCCCGCACCGTTGATTTTTTTTCCATACCGTTGACTCTCTTATAGGTAGATGCGCAGAAGCACGCCTGTAAAATAGTCATCGGCACTACAGGGGATTTGATTATGGCTAAAATAGAACCCAGTTCACACTTTAGAAATGATTATTAAAGAAATGTCCTCCCCGCTACCGGCGAACGGCAGCGGGGAGGATTTTTAACAGAAATTGCTGACAGAATAATCAGTTATCGCCGAAATGAATAACGGTGCGGATAGACTTCCCGGCGTGCATCAGGTCGAACGCTTCATTGATTTGCTCCAGCGGCAGACGGTGGGTAATGAACGGGTCGAGCTGGATTTTGCCCGCCATCGCATCTTCCACCATTCCTGGCAGCTGGGTACGGCCTTTGACGCCGCCAAACGCGGAACCGCGCCAGACACGACCGGTTACCAGCTGGAACGGACGGGTTTTGATCTCCTGACCTGCGCCCGCCACGCCAATGATGATGCTCTCACCCCAGCCCTTGTGGCAGCACTCCAGCGCCGCGCGCATCACGTTGACGTTGCCGATACATTCAAAGCTGAAGTCGACACCGCCGTCAGTGAGCTCAACGATCACATCCTGCACCGGTTTGTCGTAGTCGTTCGGGTTGACGAAATCGGTCGCGCCCAGTTCACCCGCCAGTTTGAATTTCTCCGGGTTGGTGTCCACCGCCAGAATACGCCCGGCTTTGGCCTGCACCGCACCCTGGATCACCGCCAGACCGATCCCGCCGAGACCGAACACCGCCACGGTATCGCCCTCTTTCACTTTCGCGGTGTTATGTACGGCACCGATCCCGGTGGTGACGCCACAGCCCAGCAGACAGACTTTTTCCAGCGGCGCCTGCGGGTTCACTTTTGCGAGCGAGATTTCTGCGCAGACGGTGTATTCGCTGAAGGTGCTGGTGCCCATATAGTGATAGATCGGCTCGCCGTTATAGGAGAAACGGGTGGTGCCGTCCGGCATCAGGCCTTTACCCTGGGTGGCGCGTACCGCCTGGCAGAGGTTGGTTTTGCCGGATTTACAGAACTTACACTCGCCGCATTCGGCGGTGTACAGCGGGATGACGTGATCGCCTGGCTGCAGGCTGGTGACGCCCTCTCCGACTTCCACTACCACGCCGCCGCCTTCGTGTCCGAGCACTGCCGGGAAGATACCTTCCGGATCGTCACCCGACAGCGTGAACGCATCGGTATGGCACACGCCGGTATGGGTGATTTTGACCAGCACTTCACCTTTCTTTGGCGGTGCTACATCAATTTCAACAATTTTCAGCGGCTGGCCTGGGCCAAATGCAACAGCAGCACGTGATTTCATCTTGCTTTCCTTTTAGTGATGTCAGGTTTTTATTTTAGATAAGAGCGCAGCAAATGGCCGACTTCTGCCATTCTAACGGCCCGCTGGTCGGCCGTGGTCTCGCCGGTTACCAGCTCATCTTTGAGGTGAATTTCAACCATCTCGCCCATCAGGCCGTTGGCGGCCCCGCGCACGGCGGCGATTTGCTGCAGGATGGCAAGGCAGGGTTCGCCGGATTCGAGCGCACGCTCCAGGGCATCAACCTGCCCGCGAATGCGCCGCACGCGAGTCAGGACGCGTTTTTTATCTTCAGGGGAATGTGGCATGGTGGCCTCCTGGATACTGTAGGGGAGTATACTATAGTATTCTGCCGCGTCATGTAAACCGGGATATTTGTCAGGGTATCAGGGGTTGGCCATGCCGGACGTCAGCCGCTGAATGGCTTTACCCAACTTTAATTTTTCTTACCTCCGCGCTCGAACAGATATAAAACCGGTGTGTCATCATGTCTGTGAATATCATCACCCCATAAGGCCTGCAATATTATGATAAGACCGACCCCGGCACTCCTCCTGGCGGGAAGCCTTCTGCTCGCTGGCTGTGATATGGAGCTGTCACAGGACGCGAAAGCCAAAGTTGAAGAAACCACCCAGGCGGCCGAGTCGTTAAAAAATAGCTTCAACAGCGAAGTCCAAAAAGCCAAAGAGGGCGCGCTGACCAAAACCCAGGAGACGCTCACCTCGAGCCTGTCGGAAGAGACCAATAAGCAGATCGACAGCGTTAAACAGAAAGCGGAAGACATTGGCAATATGAAAGTCTCCGATCTGCTCAGCTTTGGTGGCGATAGCGAAGCGGAAAGTGAAGCGGAAGAGAGTCAGTAGCGTGTACCCATAGCCATGTTACAGAGGGCGCAGCAGTGCCCTCTGCATCATCACATCAGAAGAAATATTTAAACCGTACACGGGCACCGTAGCGGTCCTGAGAATCTTCCCCGCCCTTCTCTTTCAGCCACGACCAGTAACTGCCCAGATAGATATTAAAGTTCTTCATATCCATGATATTGGGGATTTGGTAAGAGGCATGCACGGTGTGAATGTCGTAGGTGCCGGTGTCGGTGATCCAGCAGCCGTCGTCGCACCCGGTCAGCGCACTTTGGTCGAACTGTTCGATCTTGTTGTGGGCATAGATATAGCCCAGTTCAACGCGGTGCCACAGGGCATTGACCCCGGCGGAGAAATCTTTCTCCTGCTCGGCATCCAGCCAGGCGGTGTTCAGGTTCAGGACCACGCCGTTATCCGGATCCTTCTTCAGTCCATTCCACGTCATCACCGCGCCGTAGCCGGTGCGTTGAGACTGATCGACCCAGTTTCCCTGCGGATCATAATAGCCGTAGGCGTTATTCACCACGTTCGATTCCATGGCCGCCGACAGACTCAAGGCATCCTGCGTCCAGGAGATCACCGGGCGCAGGTAAACCACGTTTTTATCGTTAGTCAGCTGCCGGCCATGGTAATTGCCATCGACGAACAGCGAACTGCCATTTTCCACCAGCGTGTTCATTTCGAAATACCAGTTGTCGAGCTGCTTGCTTACCAGGAAATTGCCACCGGAATCTGAGCGGCCGCGCGCCTCTTTCATCATGTAAATATAACCGTGGCCGTCATCGTAGAGATCGTTGGCCGTGTCGCCGGAGTGTTGAATAAAGGTGTCCTGATTCAGCGGGAACATGTCGAAGGCTTCGAAACGGCCAACTTTAATTTTCCAGTCGCTCTCCCGACCAAAAAATAACGCGGCATCATCTAATTTCATCCCGCCGTTCATATCCGCCAGGGGTTGGGCAGTAAAACCGGCAAAATGTCCATTATTTAGCGTGCGATAGCCATCGAAGCCGAGCAGAATACGGCCATTAATATCCCATTTCTCATTGTCACTATCGCGATCGCCAATTAACGCCCCTTTGCGACTTTCCGCATCAAGGTTAAATTCGACATCACCGTACAGCTTCAGGTCGCCGAATCCGCTCAGTTTCAGCATTGGGGCGGCGAGATTATCTTTTGTCTCCGCAGCAGGCGTGGCGCTGACCACCGCCACCGCTGGCGTGGCTTGCGTGGCTTGCGTGGCGGGCACCGTGTGTTGCGTCTGCTTTAACTGCTGGATCTCGCTTTCGGCATTCTGCGCCCGGGTTTCGGCCGCTTGCAAGCGCTGTTCCATCTGCTGCAACCGCTGTTCCAGAGAGGTATTTGTTGTTTGCGCCCCGACAACAGGCGCGGCCAGAATTAACCCGACAGAGAGGGCTATCATTGTTTTTTTCATTATTATGTCCATGAGGTAAGGTAAAAGGTATTGCTCGAAAACGGTAAATATCAGGCGCGAATAGCCGCGCCTGATATTTATTAATTACAGACTGTATTCAAAGCGATATTCACCCGACCCCACGCTGGCCTGTAATGCATTATTCAGCACGGTGAAATTCATATTAGCCGAATCTTTTAAGCGGCATTCCGCTGGCAGAATAATGGTGGCGGTGGTGTTGTGCGGCACGGTGACGCGTAATACGACATCACGCTGTTTCACCTCCCAGCTGACGGCGATATCGCCATAGCCGGAACGGTAGCGGGCGTTGACCCACTCCAGCTCACCACCGATAACAGGTTGAATGCGAATATGCTTAAAGCCTGGCTGCTCTTCATCGGCATCAATCCCCGCCACCCCGCGGTATAACCATTCGCCAATCGCGCCGTAGGCATAATGGTTAAACGAGTTCATGTCAGGGCTCCACATTGAACCATCGGGCTTGATGCCGTCCCAGTGCTCCCAGATGGTGGTGGCCCCGGCTTTCACTTGATACAGCCACGACGGGAAATCGTCTTTTAACAGCAGTTGCCAGGCCTCTTTCGCGCGGCCATTTTCACTGAGAACGTGGCAGAAATAGGGCGTACCGACAAAACCGGTCACCAGATGCCCGTCATGTTCCGCCAGCAGCTCCACCAGCGTCTCCACGGTGCGCGCTCTGAACCGCTCCGGCACCAGGTCAAAATGCAGCGCCAGAATATGCGCCGTTTGGGTTCTGGCCGCCAGCCGTCCGGCCGGGGTAAAGAACTCCTGCTGGAAGCTTTTCACGATTTCACCGTGCAGCGTAGAATACGTGGCGTAGTCCTCTTCGTTACCCAGCGCTTTCGCCGCTTTGGCAAACAGCAGCGTTGACCAGCTGTAATACGCCATGCAGGTTAAGTCATTCGGGGTGGCACCAAAATAGCTCCCCTCTTTGGCGTCCAGCGCCACCCAGTCGCCAAACTGCAGCTTATAGCTCCATTTATTATCCACCGCGTGAGTGCGCATAAATTCAATCCACCCCTTCATGCTGGCGTATTGATTGCGCAGGGTTTCTTTGTCGCCATACATCAGGTACAGCGTCCAGGGGTTGATCACCGCAGCATCCGCCCAGGCCGCCGCAGAGTGGGTGCCCTGCGACAGAAAGCGATCGTTCTCGCTCCAGCCGGTAAGGATATCCGGCACCACATGCGGGACCCCGCCTTCGGGCGTCTGATCGTATTTGAGGTCGGTCAGCCACTTGGCAAAGAAGTTACGGGTCTGCATCAGGTAACTCGCGGTCCGGCAGAATATCTGCGCATCCCCGGTCCAGCCCAGCCGCTCGTCGCGCTGCGGGCAGTCGGTCGGGACATCGACAAAGTTGCCTTTCAGCCCCCACAGAATGTTGTGGTGCAGCTGATTCAGATCCGGGTTGGAGCACGAAAACTCCCCGGTGCGTTCCATCTGTGAATGCACCACCACGGCCTTAACATTCTCCAGCGCGATCTCGCCCGGCCATGCTTCAACGTGAACATAGCGGAAGCCCTGGAAGGTGAAGTGAGGGTGATAGACTTCGGTCTGTGCGCCGCTGAGGGTGTACTCAACGCGCTGCTTTGCGGTGCGCAGGTTCGCAAGGTAAACGTTGCCGTTCGCATCCAGCACTTCAAAATGACGCAGAATCACCTTGTCACCCGCTCTGCCGCTCACGCTAAATTCTACCCAGCCGGTGAGGTTCTGACCGAAATCGATGACCCGATCGCCCTCTGGCGTGACGATCAGCGCCTGAGGGCTGAGGGTCTCAATCGCCTGCACGGTACTGGCGCCTTGCGCGCCCAGCACGCTTTTATCCGACGCGACAACGTCGACAGCCCGCCAGGGTGCGACATCGCAATCAACCGTGTTCCAGCCGGAGACCTCCCGCCGTGCGTCGTAGGTTTCGCCGTCGTAGATTTCAGAAAATAGCACCGGAGAGTCTGTGCCGCGCCATGATTCATCCGTCCCGAACATCACCTGGCGTCCATCCTGATAATTCACCACTACCTGGCAAATAAACGCGGTGCGATCGCCGTAGTAATTACGGGCACGATTAAAGCTCATGTCGCCTTTATACCAGCCCGCCCCGACGCTGGCGGCAAGGGTATTATCCCCGGCGGCTAACAGGTTGGTTAAATCATAGGTCTGATACAGCAGATGATGCTGATAGCTGGTCCAGCCGGGCGTCAGTTCATCCTTACCGACTTTTTTGCCGTTGACATACAGCTTATACAGCCCCAGGGCGCTGGCATGCACAATAACGGAAGCGACCGCCCCGTCATCGGGAAGGGTAAAGTCTTTTCTGAGCAGCGTGCCTTTTGAGCTGGCGTTATCCTGCGGCCCTTCGGCCGAGATAAATTCTGCCTGCCATTGCGCGCCGGGAAGGCCGGTAATAAAGGTCGCATGTTCGCTCCAGTCGCTGTGCTGCCCGTGGTTATCGCTGATTTTTACCCGCAAGAAGTAGTGCGTGGAGTTTTTAAGGTCGATTGCGTTCAGGGTAATATTTTGCGACTGTCCGCTGGCAACCGTACCGCTGTCGAAAATAATATCGTTGAATGCGCTATCCTGGCTTATTTGCATGTGCCAGCTCATCTGCTCGACATTGTTGTTATCACTGCCAATCACCCATCCCACTACCGGCATGGATTCAACACCGTTCAGTTCCTGGGCATAATTGAGGGTGACATTTTTAATCGTTAACATGGTAATGCTCCTGTTAATTCTCACCGACATAGCGGCTGTTAAGGTGTGCTTCGTCTGTATGGGTCGCCACTATTTCGGCTTCGGCATTAAATTCGTTACGCTGTTTACCCCGGAAACAAAGCCAGGCGATCAGCAGGCCGATTCCCACCGTGGAGGCAAGCATGGCGTACAGCGCCATCGGGCCAACTTCGAGGAGAACGGGGGTGACAAAGGCGAGTAAACCGCAGGAGAGACGCGCGACGGCAACGATGATGCCCTGGGCGGTGGATCGCAGCATGGTCGGGAAAGACTCCTGGGACCAGACTTTCATGATGCCTTCAAAAGCCAGGCCGTTACCCATATTGGTAAATAACAGACAGCAGAACCAGGCGGCTGGGGCGAAATTAAAGATCATTGGCAGCGCGTAACCGCCCGTGAGCATTACCGCACCCAGAATAAAGAACGGCATCCTTTTGGAGGTATCGACAATACGCATAAATACTATGCCCGAGGCGATCCCCACCGGCATGATCATCAGGTTCCACAGGGAATGGGTGCTGACGGAGATCCCCACGACATTGACTGCCACATAGGTACCAAACTGCCCGCCCGTATTGGCCGCCAGATTGGTAAAAGCGTAGAAAAGGCACAGGGCAACAAATGGCCAAAGATATTTCCCGCGCAGCAGGTCTTTATACGATGTTTTTTGCGCCCGCACGGTGGCGACGCCGCGGCGTAATTCATCCCGCGCCACCAGCCACAACGGCGATTCAGGAATAGACCAGCGCAAAATTAACAGCACCAGCGCCACCAGTCCGACATGCATATACATTATTTGCGCGCCCACTCTGCCCCACTCTCCGACGACAGCGGCAATCGCCATGGTGGCACCAATGCCGGCAGTCCACAGCAAATTAGAGAGCGCAATAATTTTACCGCGGTTGTTATCCGTCGCGGCTTCGGAAATGGTGGCCAGTGATACCGGCAGGTCGGCACCGGTGGCTAACCCAATCAGCAAGGTGCCGATCAATAGCGCGGTGAACGACAGGCCGAAAGCGAGCAGTAATGTTCCCGCGAGGATCATCGCCATGGTAATAATAAACACCTTCCGGCGGCCTATTCGATCGCCAAGCCGACCGCCGGTGAAGGCACCGAGGGCAATACACAAGGTCAGCACGCCGGAGAGAATGCCTATTTCGATGGCCGTTGTGCCAATGGTTTTACTGTAGATAACGAGCGCGGTGCCATTCGATATAATCGCGGACGAATCAATATATGACGCCATCCCCGACACCACCCCGACATACCATGGGTTGGGTGTTTTCTGTATTGACATAATGCTTATCCTTTGTAGGGTATATTTTCTTTATTAGAGGAAATACTACGTCAACTGCATAATTACCTTGCCAGCCTTATTATGGCCTGCAGGGATTTTTACTTGCCCTGCTTTTTCGTCAGCAAAACCTCCTCCCGGACATTATTCATGTCGGGCATATTCATTGGTAGATATAAACTCTGGCGTCAGCGCATTAACTTACGTTCCAGAGAGGGCGTATAGCAGAACTGCTTTTTATACGTTTCGGTGAAGCGTATGGTATTGAGAAAGCCGCAGTTGACGGCCACTTCATTAATTGTTTTATCCGTGGTGCGTAATAATTCCTGCGCTTTTAATAAGCGGAACAGAAGCTGAAACCGCGCAGGCGTATAGCCGGTCACATCCTTAATAAAACGGAACATGGTTCGCCGGGTCATCCGACTCTCATCGCACAGGTCTTCCCAGTTGATATGGCGCAGGTAATTATGCTTTATGGCGTTAATCAGATACTTGCGGCCGCACTCTTCCGGCTGCGCGCGTAAGGTTTTCTTGCGTGCCCGCTGGCACAGGGTGTCGATGATACCCAGCAGCGCCGTTTCTGCCGCAGAGAAATAAAGCTCATCAAATTCATCATCCTGTATTGCATTAATGATGTGCGTCAGGGCAATGATTTTATCCAGATCGTCCTGCGTCAGCGAGGTATCGTATGTGCATCTCAGGCTGTTATTCTGCTTAATAATGTCGATCAGCTTGTCGATATTTGCCAGAAAGAAAAAACTGCGATCTTTGCGGATCAGGACATTAATAACCGACAGGTTATTAGTTGAGAGATAACAGTGTGTATCGTTAACTGACACAAAGAAAAAATCTCCTTTATAAATAAACTCCACGCTGCCGTTAATAATATGAAAACCACTACCTTCGCTTACGATGACAATTTCATCAAAGTCATGCCCATGCATCTCTTCCATATTTTGCCTGCCCAGCATAAACAGACAGAATGCATGTTGCTCTGTTAGAAAAAACTCCTGACTCTGCAGAATTTTCATATTACCACCCTGTTGAACAGTTAATTTCCCGCACGTTTCAATGGCCTCCCTGCTCATGCTTTATGTTTACGTTCCTTTCCCCAGAAATTAATTTTCGCGTGTTATTTATTTAACAGTATTAGTTATGACAAGTCTACCCGGTGAGATGGCACTCAGAAGTAACTGCATGTGATTTAACCACCAGTTTTCAACAGCACGGCCACAACGTCGACCACATAATATTTAAGGGTTATTATTTCTTTGCCGGGAAATTGTGAACCTATACTTAACTCAACTGCTGGAGGTCACGATGTGTGGACGTTTTGCCCAGGCGCAAACCCGGGAAGAGTACCTCGCCTTTCTTGCCGATGAAGCGGAATGCGACATCCCCTACGACCCGGAACCGATCGGGCGCTACAATGTGGCACCAGGCACCAAAGTCCTGCTGCTCAGTGAACGCGATGACGTATTGCATCTGGACCCGGTATTCTGGGGTTACGCCCCGGGCTGGTGGGACAAGCCGCCGCTGATCAATGCCAGGCTGGAAACCGCCGCCAGCAGCCGAATGTTTAAACCCCTGTGGCAGCATGGCCGGGCGATTATCTTTGCCGACGGCTGGTTCGAGTGGAAAAAGGAGGGTGACAAAAAGCAGCCTTACTTTATCTCTCGCACAGACGGTCAGCCTGTTTTTATGGCCGCCATTGGCAGCAGGCCATTTGAACGCGGAGATGCTGCGGAAGGCTTTTTGATCGTCACCGCAGCGGCGGATAAAGGGCTGGTGGATATCCACGACCGACGCCCGCTGGTGTTAACGCCGCAGGCTGCACGCGACTGGATGCGCGAGAGAGTGAGGGGTAAAGAGGCAGAAGAGATCGCCCGGGCGGGAGCGATCTCTGCAGATCGGTTCCACTGGCATCCGGTTACACGGGCGGTTGGTCATGTCAAAAATCAGGGCGCCACGCTGATTGCGAAAATTAGCCCGGATTAAATAACGAAAACAGGATTACGCTTCCCGAAAGGATTATTTATCGCTGTCAATACGACGTTTCCATGAATATTTTCGCGACAATCATACCCGGTGACTTTATGCAGATATCAGCATCCGCGCATATATCCTCTGACAGATAAACAGGGTCTCGGTCATCACCAAAAAAAGCATCAGAGAGGCCCGGACTGAGGCCCCTTGTTAAACCACCTGTTTTGGCCAGCGCCGCCGTCGCAAAGTTTGCAGCGTTGGCAGGCATGAATGGGCGGTGAGTCGGGCCCCACATACGGAGCAGACTGCGCCATGAGGTTGGGTTTGCGTAGGGTTAAAAGAGGTAAAACGAAACCTTTTATTTTGGCAAACCGGGCACTCGAATTTGATGTTGGGGATATTTCCTCCAGTCAGATGAATGGCATCACCACCATAACGTACTCCTGTCTCGTCCAGGAATATATCGTGTAAAAGAAACGTTTCGACGCAATTTATTTTTTTAGCCCCCTTGTTTGCCGTGAACATGAAGATACACCTGAGCGTCACAGAGAGGATTGGGAACGGCGGGAACCGCAATATTTGTATCAGTAAACCAGGCAGATACTACGGGTGTTGCTACGGCGCGTTGTCATCACAGGATCTGAGCCACCCCTTATCAGAGCGTGCAGGGGGTATCTCTGTAACAGGCCTATTACTGATTGAAAAATAATCATTTCATTAGCGCGCGGGATCCGCCTGAATAATAAAATTGCTTTACCGCCAACCACTTTCAAAAAAGACACCTGCTCAGCCTTGATCAAATGACCTAATCACGGATACTGTATTTATATACAGTATCAATTAAAGGATTTGATTATGTCTTTTTATCAACCCGCAGAAATCTGCCCCGTTCTTGAGTTGCCATTATTCCACAGCCTCGTCCCTTGTGGTTTCCCGTCACCGGCGCAGGACTACGTTGAACAGCGTATTGACCTGAACAAACTGCTGGTGAGCCATCCGGGGTCAACCTACTTTATAAAAGTAAGCGGTGACTCCATGATCGAGGGCGGAATTAACGATGGTGATATGCTGGTTGTCGACAGTTCTCTGAAAGCGGGACACGGTGACCTCGTGGTGGCGGCACTCTCCGGAGAATTCACGGTAAAATTGCTGATGTTACGCCCTTACCTGCATCTCAAACCCATGAACGCCAATTACCCCATTATTCCTGTTGCTGATGCCGATCAATTTGAAATCTTCGGCGTGGTTAAGCATTCGATCAAAACCTGGTACAAATGATGTTTGCCCTGGTGGATGTCAATTCGTTTTATGCATCTTGTGAAACCATTTTCAGACCCGATCTACAAGGCAAACCCGTTATTGTTTTAAGTAACAACGATGGCTGCGTTATTGCGCGATCGGCCGAAGCGAAAAGTCTGGGTATTAAGATGGGCGCGCCCTATTTCAAGCTAAAAGATGAGCTACATCGTTACAAGGTCAATGTATTCAGCTCTAACTACGCCCTGTATGGCGATATGAGCAATCGGGTGATGACAACGCTGGAGGAATTAGCCCCGGCCGTGGAAATATACTCCATCGACGAGGCCTTTATAAACCTTACCGGCGTGCAAAACTGTCGGGTGCTGGAAGAGTTTGGCCGGGAAATTCAGGCGCGAATAAAGCGTGATACCCATCTGGCCGTCGGGGTGGGCATTGCACAAACCAAAACGCTGGCCAAGCTGGCCAATTACGCAGCCAAAAAATGGCCTCAGACCGGCGGCGTAGTGGATCTGTCAGCAAGCATGCGCCAGCAAAAATTGCTGGCGCGGGTCCCGGTCGAAGAGGTATGGGGTGTCGGCAGACGGATCGCTAAAAAGCTCAACGCAATGGGCATTACCACCGCAAAGGAGTTGTCCGAACAGAGCACCTGGGTTATGCGTAAACATTTTAATGTGGTGCTGGAACGCACCGTCCGGGAGTTGCGCGGTGAACCCTGCCTGGAACTTGACGTGTTCCCCCCCACAAAACAACAGATTGTCTGTTCACGTTCGTTTGCAAGGCGTATTACCCGGTATGCCGACATGCGTGAGGCGATCTGTAATTATGCGGTTCGTGCCGCAGAAAAACTCCGCGCTGAACGCCAGTACTGTCGCCAGATTGGCGTGTTTGTTCGCACCAGCCCCCATGCGCTTGACGAAGAGTTCTATAGCAACCAGGCCATGAGTCAGCTGCTGACCCCCTCGAATGACACCCGGGACATCATCCGCGCGGCCATCAATGCGCTCGATTGCATCTGGATCGACGGGCACCGCTATATGAAAGCGGGCGTTATTCTGGGCGATTTTTTCAGCCAGGGTGTGGCCCAGCTTAATTTGTTTGATGACGATAAACCTCACCCTAACAGCGAATCGCTGATGCGCGTGATGGACGGAATCAATCAAAGCGGGAAAGGTAAATTATGGTTTGCCGGGCAAGGAATTCAGAAACAATGGGCGATGAAGCGCGAGATGCTTTCTCCGGCCTATACCACCCGATATGCCGAGCTGCCGGTTGCAAAATAGCGGGCAATATCGCGCGTAACGCCCCCCGTATCGTCAAAAGTCATCCACACCTGTCTCCCCTCGCCATTTAGTCAAATTGATATTTGCCAACCTGTTCACAAAATGGACAGGTTAAATATCGATCAACATCACGTTAATGTTTTCTTAACATATCTACCATTGGTATTACCACTTAAGACCACTGGTGAACCCGATGGATATCAAGCGTGAAGTAACGGAAAACTGTAGCGGGCATGACCGCGTTGTTAAATTTTTACGCGATCAGCTGTTAAGCGGATCGCTGAAAGCAGGTGACAGCCTGCTGCCTGAGCGCGAACTGTCGTTGAGATTAGGGGTGAGTCGCCCGGTACTGCGCGAAGCGTTAAGAGCGCTGGCGATGATCGGTGCCGTCGAGATCCGCCACGGTATCGGTACGGTGGTGACAAAACCGGATGTTTCGCTGTTCGGGGATTTCTTCACCTTCGTGCTGGCCCACCAGCCGAATGTGGTCGATGACGTGATGCAGGCCCGAATCGCCATTGAACGTCAGGCTATCCGCCTCGCCTGCCGCCGGGGAACGCAGAGTGACTACGACCGCTTAGCGGACTGCCTGCGCGACATCAGCGAAACGATCCATGCCCCGGAAGCGGGAGGACGCGCAGACTATCGCTTCCACGAAACCATCGTCAGCGCGTCAGGTTCACCCACGCTTATCAGCATTTATCAGTCGATTGGCGTGCTGATGCAGCGCTCTCACCTTGACCGCCGTGAACAAATTATTCAGGTGGAAGGGATTGAGGCATTCCTCATTGATCACCACCGCGCCATTTTTGCCGCCATCGTCGAACGAGACGAAGACAAAGCCGATGAGTTATTAAGTCGCCATTTTGAAATTGGGGCCGATTTCCGTCGTCGCGCCACCATTCGCATGTTCGACTCCCCACCCATTACTCAAACACCGTAAAGGAAAAGCAGATGCAGATAGTCATTGGCAGTGACCACGCCGGATTCCACCTGAAGCAGGAGCTGATTCAGTGGCTTCAACAAGCGGGCCACTCGATTAACGATGTGGGGAGTTACAACCCCGATCCGGTGGATTTTCCGGATATTGCGTTTGCCGTGTGCGACAAGGTGCGCCAGGGCGAAGGTCAGCGCGGGATCCTGGTATGCGGGACGGGCGTCGGCGCCGTAATCGCCGCGAATAAAATCAAAGGCATTCGCGCCGCCGTGGGTCATGACGTGCACTCCGCGCACCAGTCCGTCGAGCACGATGACGTGAATGTGTTGTGCATCGGTGCACAGATTGTGGGGCCCTGGCTGGCACGCGATCTGATTGATGCCTTCCTGCAGGCAACCTTTGTACAGGATGCTGACTTTGTGCGCCGCGTTGAGAAACTAACGCTGCTCGAGCAACGTAACTGATTAACCTCAAGGAAAATCACCATGAAGACCCCTACTTCCGGCGTTGTCGGCTTTCTTGGCCTGGGTGTGATGGGCCGCGAGATGGCACGCAATCTGGCTCAGGCCGGGTACACCGTTCGCGCGTTCGATATTGTCAGTGGTGCCGGTGAGGCGTTGCGCCAGTACGGTATTGAGGTGGTGAACGATATCCCCTCCGCCGTCAGCGATGCCGATATCGTCATCTCCATGCTGCCGGACACGCCTCAGGTGGAAGAGATCGTGCGTGGCCCGCAGGGACTGTTGTCCGTTCCGCCACGCGGAAAACTGTACGTTGACATGAGTACCATTGCCCCTGAAGCCACCCGTAATCTGAGCCAGGCGCTTGCAGCCGTTGGGGTCACCATGCTGGATGCGCCTGTCTCTGGCGGACCGATTGGCGCCAAAAATGGCACGCTGACCATCATGGTAGGCGGCGATGCGGCGGGGTTTGCACAGGCCACGCCGTATCTGCACGCCATGGGCACCACCTTAAATCATGTGGGCGGCTCCGGTGCCGGGCAGACCGTGAAGCTGTGTAATCAGCTGATCTGCGGCATCAATATTCAGGCCATTTGCGAAGCACTGGCGCTGGCGCGCGCCTGGGATATCAATTTGCCACAAATGCGGGAGGTGCTGCTGGGCGGTTCCGCCGCCTCGTGGATGCTCGACAAACTGGGTCCGGCGATGATCGACGGTGACAGTTCAGCCGGTTTCCGCATTGATTTGATGATGAAAGATCTGCGTCTGGTTTTAGAGGCTGCGCAGAAACATCCCGTTCCCCTTCCGGCGACCGCCCTGGTGGCGACCCAGTACCAGAATGCGCAGGCATACGGTGAAGGTGCGAACGGTAATCAGGCACTGTTCAAAGTCTATGACCGGTTAACCGGGCAGCAGACCGCAAAAGCAATCTAACCGGGGCAAACGTCATGATGCTCGATTTCACAGCAATACTTTCACAATGGCAGCTGATGCTGGACGGTGCGGCATTAACCGCCAAACTGGCCTTAGTGACGACGGTGACGGGTTTTCTGATCGGCACGCTGTGTGCCGTGGCCCGCCGCTCTCAATCCAACGTGTTTTCGAGGATCGCGGCAATCTATGTTGAATCCATCCGCAATACGCCGTTCCTGGTGCAGATCTTCCTGGTCTACTTCGGCCTCTCCAGTATGGGGTTCTCATTTACTGCCTTCACCGTCTCGGTGATTGCCCTGACGATCAACGTGGGTGCCTATACCGCAGAAATCATGCGTGCGGGATTTGAATCGGTGCATAAAGGGCAATGGGAAGCCGCAGAAACGCTGGGGTTAACCAAATGGCAGCAATACTGGCACGTTGCCTTACGCCCGGCCATCGAGCGTGTTTATCCGGCGCTGACCAGCCAGTTTATTTTATTGATGCTGGCCTCCTCGGTGACCTCGCAAATATCGACGGAAGAGCTGACCGCGACTGCGAACTTTATTCAGTCAGAAACCTACCGTCCTTTTGAAACGTTCGTCATTGTGGCGGGCATTTATATCGCGCTGTCGCTGTTAATGCGGCTGATATTCTGGCTGTTTGGGCTGGCTATTTTCCCTCGCCGTCGTCGGCTTGGCACAATGATTTAGGGAGTGATGACGATGAATATTTCTCTCAATTTCGCACATATTCAGTTTTTGCTTGAAGGCACGTTCTGGACCCTGATTCTGTCCCTGATGGCCTTCGGCGGCGGTGGATTAATGGGCTTTCTGATTGCGCTTGGCCGCATCGCGCCGGTACGTGCGCTACGTGTTGTCATTGCCGCCTGGGTGCAGTTAATTCAGGGCACGCCGCTGCTGATTATCATGTTTATGGTCTATTTCGGCTTGCCGCAGCTGGGCCTGTCGATCTCGCCGTTACTGGCCGCCGGGGTATCGCTGACGATTTATGCCAGCGCCTATCTGGGCGAGATATGGCGAGGGTGCATTCAGGCGGTGCCCCGCGCCCAGTGGGAGGCGGCTGAATGCCTGGCCCTCTCCGGCGTGCAGCGGATGTTTAAAGTCATCCTGCCGCAGGCCATCAAGCTGGCGACACCGCCAACGGTCGGGTTTTCGGTACAAATCATCAAAAACACGTCACTGGCGTCTGTGGTGGGGTTTGTCGAGCTGGCGCGCGCCGGGCAGTTGATCAACAACTCTATTTTCGAGCCCTTTATCATCTATCTCATTGTTGCCACATTGTATTTTTGTCTGTGTTTCCCGGTCTCGGTGTTAAGTCGTCGGCTTGAACGGGGTGCCCCCGAGAAAAAAATCAAGCCGGTACCCACCGTGAGCCCACGAATCAATTAAGTGCTGAAGGTTAATACTATGTCCATCATTACATTGAGAAATGTGCAAAAAAGCTTTGGCCACAATCCGGTGCTGAAAGACGTCTCTTTTTCAGTGAATCAGGGACAGGTGGTGGCGCTGATTGGCGCCAGTGGCTCAGGTAAAAGTACGGCGTTACGCTGTATCGACCGGCTGGAAACCATCAATGGCGGCAGCATTGAGGTCTGTGGGCATAAAGTTGAAGATCCCCACGTTAATCTGCGCAAGCTGCGCCAGGACGTCGGGATTGTCTTCCAGAGCTACAACCTGTTTCCCCATCTGACAATTGAACAAAACATCACCTTAGGCCCGGTCTCGGTCAAGAAAATGGCGAAAGCAGAGGCCAGAAGGCTTGCACTGTCGGTGTTGGAACAGGTGGGCCTGGCCGATAAGGCCGACAGCTACCCGGAACAACTCTCTGGTGGACAGCAGCAGCGCGCGGCCATCGCCCGCTCGCTGGCGATGAAGCCCAAAGTGATGCTGTTTGATGAAGTGACATCGGCATTGGATCCCAAACTCACCGGCGAAGTTCTGCGCGTCATTGAGCGCCTGGCGGGAAGTGGCATGACCATGATTATGGTGACCCACGAAATGAACTTTGCCCGCCGGGTCGCCGATAAAATCATCTTTATGCATCAGGGAACCGTCCACGAAAGCGGTACGGTCGAGATCCTCAAAACGCCGGGGACGGCGGCCTTACAGGAATTTATATCTAACGATTTGTGAGTCATTCAACATGCGAAATATCCCTACCAAGGAGAATAATAATGAGACCTGCAAAAAAAATCATACTGCTCGCATCGCTGCTGTCGGCCATCGTCACCCTCCCCGTCTCGGCTAATGCCCTGGAGGAGATTCAAAAACGGGGTGAAATACGTGTTGCCACCGATATGTCCATTCCGCCTTCAGGGATGCTGGATGCATCAATGAAACCGGTAGGTTCCGATGTGGAAACGGCCCAGCTGTTAGCCAAAGACTGGGGGCTGAAACTGAAATTCATCGAAACCACCGGCCCGACCCGTATCCCGAATTTACAGACCGGCAAGGCCGATATCGTGATATCCACCCTCTCTGTCACGCCGCAGCGCGCGCAGGTGATTGATTTTAGCCGCGCCTACGCGGGCTTACGCTCGGTAATCGGTGCCCCGGCAGCCACCAAAATAAGCGACTGGGCCGATCTCAAAGGACGGGCCATTACCGTCACCCGCGGAACGACGCAGGATTCGATGTTGACCAAAGATGCGATGAAAAATGGCGTCACTATTCAACGCTACGACGACGATGCCACGCTGGTGACGGCGGCAGTGAGTGGTCAGGCTTACGCGGTCGCCACCTCCGCCACGCTGGTTAATCAGATTAAGAAGCAAAATCCCGATCTGGCATTCGAACCCAAAATGACGCTGACCGTGTTTGATTTAGCGATTGGGTTGAAAAAGAATGAGCCGGAACTAAAAGAAAAACTCGACCAGTGGATTGCCGCTAATCTCCAAAACGGCAAACTGAATGCCATCTACGAGAAGTATCACGGCGAGCCAATTCCGGCCGAGATCATTAACAGGCCTTAATTTAACTGAGGCTAGTGTTCTTAAAGCGTAACGTCAGTGCGTCCTGATAGTATATCCCGGAACAGGGTGATATCTGGACGCACGTTTTGGTTAAGGAATCATGTCACCCTGACGCTTATTTCACCCTAAGCAGCGCCACTTCCATTATTTGCCCCAGCATTGTCTGCGCCCGCTGTTGCGCGTCGTTCCCGTGCTTCTGCTCCAGAGTAATCCCCAGGCTTCCCGCCGCAGGCAGGCTGTTCCCCACCACGCGTAAATGACCCGGCATGCCGATACGCGTTCGCAACGTGATGCCGAGCCCGGCCTGCACCGCCGCCCAGATCCCGCTCAGGCTGTGGCTGACGAACACCACCCGCCAGGCGATACCCGCACGGTTTAAGCAGTCGATGGCATGCGAACGCATCAGGCACGGGGTGTCAAACATCACCAGCGGCAAGGGCTCGCCCTGAGCCAGCAGCGCGTGGATGTTCATATCCAGGGGCTGGATCCACTCAAGCGGACGCTGGCCGATCAGCCTGCCGGTACGCTGGGTATTCTCGGTCTGCCACAGCAGCACCATATCGAGGGCGTTGTCATCAAACGCAGTGAGTAGCGGCTGATTACGATCCACGCGGGCAATGATCCGCATCCCGGGGTGATGGCGTTTGAATTCGCCCAGAATGCCCGGCATCAGCGACTCACCAAAATCCTCCTGCATACCGATGCGGATCTCCTCGAGTAACAGCTCGCCTTTGAGCGCGCGCTGCACCTCATCATTCATCGCCAGCATCCGCCGAGCATATCCCATGACGATCTCGCCGTTACGGGTTAACGCCAGGTGGCGGCCCTGCTTCACCACCAGCTCTGTTGCGCATTGTTGCTCCAGCTTTTTCAGCTGGGCACTGACCGCCGAGGTGGAACGACACAGCCGGCTGGCGGCCAGGGCAAAGCTGCCGCATTCGATGCCGGTCACAAAACTGCGCAAGGCATCAAGGTCGAGCGTGGGGGGGAGTTTGATCATTATCGTCCTGAAATGCGGGATGGTAGGCCGCAGATAATTTGATTTTCAGGATCAACATATGCCGCCAGAATCGTTTTACTGTCAATACGGAGAGAACACCATGACGCAATCGCTCGATCTTGAATCCCTGATCCGCATCGCCCCTAAGCTGGCCGAACTGAGTCAGGAGGTGCTTTTTAATGATATCTGGAAACGTGACGCGCTCTCCCCACGCGATCGCAGCCTGGTTACGCTGGGCGCGCTGACGGCGCTGGGACGGGCGCAGCAGCTCCCCTGGCATATCGACTTCGCGCAGCGAAATGGCCTGACGCAGACTGAGATAACCGAAGCTTTTACCCATCTGGCGTTCTACGCAGGCTGGCCCGCAGCGGTGTCGGCACTGGCTTGTCTGGACGAGGAGTAACGCCAATGCCCTTCACCCGTATCATCCTGCGTCAGGGATACAGCGACGCGCAAATAACGCAGATTTCCGACATTCTACAACAGAGTTTAGAGGCGGAATTCGCCGTCCCAGCGGGCGATCGCTTTCAGATTTTCGAGACCCTTCCTGCGGGGCAGCGCGTGTTCGATCGTCACTATCAAAGCGGCGGGCGCAGCGACAATTTTATTCAGTTTCACATTCTGGCGGGCAAGCCGCGCTCGCATGAGCAGAAGCAAAACCTCTGCGGCGCGCTGTGCGAACGGCTGCATGCGACCCTGGATATTCACCAGGATGATGTCATGGTGATGATCCAGTTTAATACCGCCGATGACTGGAGCTTCAGCGGCGGGCGGATGCTCCGTTAAGCTGCCGCCATTCGTCGCGGGTGATTTCCCACAACTCTGTGTCGAGGACGCCAGCGACGTATTCCCCCTTTTCTACGCGCAGCAAACGCATCCCGCTGCGCTCAGAAAGGTTTCTGGAACGGTTATTGATAGCGGCTTTTGGGGCGCGTAGCACCTCGCGATCCAGTTCGGTAAACCAGAAGTTCGTTACCGCATGGCAGGCCTCCGTCATATACCCCTGGCCTTGCCATTCGGGTACCAGCCAGAAACCGCGATTATTGTCGGGGATATCCATCAGGCAAATAACGCCGATCACCTCCTCCGGCGCCTCCTTCCGCCGCAGCGTCCAGTACCAGCCTTTACCTTTTTTGCTGGCGGCCAGGGCAATGTTATCGACATAGTGCTGCGCCGCATTGTCCGGATAAGGCCAGGGAACACTGGCGATCAGGTAGCGCACAATTTCCCAGCGCGGAAAGGTGCGCTGGATTTGTACTGCATCGTCAGAGGAAAGCGGTTTAAGCAGTAGCCGTTCGGTTTCAAGCGCGGGGGTCACCATGTCTGAACTCTCGTTTTTTAAGCAGATAATCACTATACCCACGTTCACCGTCGGGCAAAAGAGGTCGTTCAGGCGACGTCAAACCCCGCTTCACGCAGTATTTTTTGCGCCTCTTGCGACTGTAAAAAGGCGGCCAGATGGTGCGCCCGGGCCGTGATTTGCGCGGCGGCATACTGCGCCCGCGGGTTAAAGGGTTCAGGGATATCGATGACCGTTAATCCCGCAATCTGGCGGAGCTTTTCTGCGTAGCTGGCATACCCGATAAACATCTCCGCCTGCCCACTGCGAATGACCCACTCTGCCGCCAGTGTGTTTGCTGGCACCGGGGCCGAGTGATGCCCGCCGACCAGCGCGAGCGCGCGTTCCCGTACGGCATCGCTTGCCTGTCCCATACGGGCGAACAACTCCTGAGCATAGTCGCCCGAAGGATCGCATCCCGCCGTGGACGTCGCGAGGCGCAAATCAGTACGGGTGAGCAACGCGCGCCAGTCGTCGTTACCGTGCAGCCTGTCGCTGCAGACGGTGATGCACAGTTTATTGCTGGCAAAAGGGACCACGGCCAGCGCCCGACCGGCCATCAGCAGCGCCTGCGGATGGGCCAGATTAGCTGACGCAAACAGGTCGCAGGATTCACCGGCTTCAATACGCTCACGCAAGATCCCCGCCGGGCCAAATTGTGTTTCAACCGGTTCGGGGAAATGCGCCATAAGCTGCGGCCATACTCCCCGCAGGCTGCCCGCGGCCAGCACGCGCATCAGTTGTTGCCCTGATAGTTTGTGCGATAAAACCGCTGATACCAGTCGTTCGCGACTTTCTGCATATCCACATCCTGGAATTTTGCGGGATAGAGTTTTTTCGCCATCCACAATTCACCGATGCCCATCGCTTCCGGCATCGGGTAGCCCCAGGCTTTGGCGTAGTCCGGCATCAGGTAGACACGCTGGTTTTTCAGCGCATCAATCACCTGCCATTGGGGAGAGTGTTTGATTTCATCGACCACAGAGGGATAACGATCCTGCACGAAGATCACCTGCGGGTTCCAGGCAATCACTTGCTCCATGGACACCGTTTTGAAACCTTTAACAGTGGCGGCAGCCACATTGAGTGCGCCAGCATGCGCCATCATCAGGCCGGTGTATTTTCCTGAACCGTAGGTGGTGAGCTCCGGGTTCGCCATATAGGCGCGAATACGGTTTTCGGCGGGAATGTCTTTCAGGCGATCGCGGACCATTTTGCGCCCGGCAAAGGTCGCATCGTTCAGGGCTTTCGCTTCTTTTGGTTTATTGATGATGTCGCCAATCAGCGTAATGCCTTCGCGCAGCCCCTGGTCGTAGGCCTGTTCCTCATCCGCCAACGTTGGGTTCATTTTCGCGTTCTCACCTGCGGGATCATGGCGCAGCGAGATAGCCACAACCGGGATCCCCAGACTGCTGATGCTGTCGATCATCTCCTGCGGCGCATAATTTGTGACAAAAACCACCTGCGGATGCAGGGCGACCAGTTTTTCCGCATCGACGTGGGTCAGATCGCCGAGCGTCGCTTTCTGATTCAGCTCTGGTGCCAGCCGGGCGTAGCCCTCGCCAAGCTGTTGCTTCCAGTTCGCCAGAATACCGACAATTTTGTCGCTGGCGTTCATTTGCACCAGCAAGTTCAGGGTCTGATGCTGCAGCACCACAACCCGATTCACGTCATCAGGGATCGTCACCTGGCGACCAATTTGGTCGGTTATCTGACGCGATGCTTCTGCGGACAACGGGATAACAACCAGTAAACTCAACAACGCGCCTTGCCAGAATTTTTGTTTCATAAGTCCTCACTTTTCGTTATGCAAAGAATTATATAACGAAAAGTTCAGCCGCGTCTCGACCTTCTGGAAACCCACAATGTACGCAGACGTAACGTCTATATAGATGCATGCTTAAGTATACTGACTTACAGGGAGCTTAATTTTTATACAGGCACAATATAATTCAGCATTACTCACATAACTGTACAGCGTCACTTAATCATCATTAAAAAACAGCAAGAGGTTAACGCACTGATTTTAAATGATTTAAATAAGAATTAACTGATTGCGTCAATAATAACCAGTCAGTATATAAATAGCATAATAACTAAATTATAATTGTGTTAAATCGGTAGCAAGTTGAGGTTAAAATGCGGTTAATTGTTATGCTGTTAAGCTTACTGGTCTCTACCCATGTCTGGGCGGGTGAACTTTCCAAACCTGCCGGTAAAGTCCTTTTAACGCTGTCCGGTAAGATAGAAAATACAAATGAAGACGGGAAAGCTGTTTTCGATATCGCCAGCCTTGAGAAACTGGGCACGGTAACTTTCCAGACTACCTCACCCTGGTATAATGGGCGCACTACCTTTACGGGTATACCCATGCAAAAGCTTATGGAGTATGTCGGGGCAAAAGGTTCTGTCCTTAAGGTGACTGCGCTCAATGACTATACCACCGATATCCCTCTCGATGATTTCAGGAAATACAATGCTATCCTTGCGTTGAAAGTCAACGGCGAATATATGCGTATTCGTGATAAAGGTCCGTTATTCATTGTGTATCCCTACGATAGCCTGCCTGAACTGAATAATAAGATCTATTATTCAAGATCAGCATGGCAGGTCAGCAAAATGAATATTGAGTAGGCGTTCAGAGGAGCATCATGAACAGGATACTGGCGGGCATCATATTTTCCCTTTTTATAGCTACCGGCTATATCTCTTTCCTCGTGCATGAAAGGCAACAAGAGTTACAGAAACTGACTCACTACACCGACTCCTGGTCTGCTGCACAACTAGTATCTGAATATTATCGGCTGGAATCATGGCTGGGTCTTTACACGATTGAAGACACGATGAAGATCGATGATGTGCGCCTGCGCCTCGACATTATGCTCAGCCAGAATGATTTAATGAAAGAAGGCGATCTGGGACATTATATAAAAAATAATGAAGCGCATCATGAGCTTGCTATGCAACTTGAAAAGACGCTTAACTATCTGGATGTTCACCTTGAGAAAATGAACCGTTCAGAACTCCAGGCCTACCTGAAAATAATGCATACGCTTGATGCGCCACTGAGTCGTCTTTCATCCGTTGCATTAAGCAAAGATGTTAATTCAATTAATAACGCCAACCTCAAAATTCAAACTCTGTACTATATTTATTCAGCAATGTCCGTACTGCTGATCATTCTGAGTGCGTTACTGGGCGTGCTGATATTCTATCAGAACAGAAATATTCTTCAGGCGCATCTTCAGGTGAAGAACCTGGCTGAAGCGCTGCAGAAATCGAAAGAACAACTGCAAATCCAGAATACAAAACTGGAATATGACGTCTATCATGATTCTCTTACCGAGATGAATAACCGCCAGTTTTTCTGGGAAAATTTAAATAAAACCATCGAGGCCGCAGAAAAAAACAACCGTTCTGTGGCTGTGATGTTGTTTGATTTAGATCGATTCAAGGAGGTAAATGATACGTACGGTCATGATGTCGGTGACATGTTATTACGCCAGATATCCCATCGCCTGACGTCGCTGAGCCTGAGTTCAGAGTCACTTTATCGCTTAGGGGGGGATGAGTTTGCCTTTCTCTCGAGTGGGCTGACAGAGAGCCGTGCTGTTTCACAAGCCCAAAAAATATGTACTGCCCTCAACCAGCCCTACACTATTTATAACACGATTATCAACATCACCACCTGCGTTGGCATTGTTATCTCTGAGACTGAACGCCGCTCCGATTATCTGTATAAATTTGCCGATCTGGCGCTTTATGAAGCCAAAAATGAAGGCGCTGGTAAGATAAAAGTCTTCCGGCAATGGATGTTAGATAAGCTGCAGGAAAGCAGAACCCTTGAGCATGATATGGCCGTGGCATTAGTAAATAAAGAATTCGTGGTTTATTACCAGCCCATTGTCGATTCATTCAGCCGGGAAATTTACAGCTATGAAGCCCTTATTCGTTGGATTCACCCTCTGAAAGGCCTCCTGTCGCCGGATAGTTTTATTCCGGTTGCTGAAAAAACAGGAATGATTAACGAGATGGGCAAATCGGTGCTTGAAATGGCCTGCCGGGAAGCGGCTTGCTGGGCGGTTCCGGCTAAAATTTCAGTCAATGTCTCCCCTGTTCAGCTAAGCAGCAAAGCCTTTGCCGGAATAGTGCTGTCCATTCTGAAAGAAACAGGCCTTCCGGCAGACCGTCTTGAACTGGAAGTGACGGAGTCTTCCCTCTTTACCGAGAGCAATACGCCGATAAATACCCTTAACAAGCTCAGAGAGTGGGGCGTGAAGATCTCCATCGATGATTTTGGTACGGGATACTCTTCGCTTTCGCGGATGAGTAAGATTGCCTTCGATAAAATTAAAATCGACAAGTCCTTTGTGAGTTCGATATCGACCCAGGAAGACACCCTTAACATTATTAAACTCATCACTGGCATGGCGAAGTCCCTCAATATGAAGGCGGTTGCAGAAGGTGTTGAAACGCAGGAACAACTGGAAAGTCTTCAGGCACTGGGCTGCGATCTCGCACAAGGATATTTGTTTGGTAAGCCCCAGCCTTATATCGACAGAAAAATCAGATACGGTGAAATCACGAGCATTGCCCGTGCCAGTGGATTCAGGCAAGGCTAAGCCGCCTCCCGGCGGCTTAGCACGGCTATTGCGCAATACGTACCACACTCTCAGGTTTGCCTGCCTGAGTGGCCTCACCGTCATTTTTTACCGTTACAAACAGCGCGTGGTCGCGCGTATCCAGCGTCAGGCTATTCGGATGCGGAGGCAACGCCAGGGTCTGGAGACGTTTTAGCGTGGTGGCATCAAAGACCGCCAGCGTACCTGTACCCTGCTCAACGCGAACCCCGTTGCGGTTGGTGACATACACCCGTCCGGCGCGCTCATCCAGCAACACACCGATAGGCACCTCGTCCGTGGGCTCGCTCGCCAGCAGCTTGCCGCTGTCGGCATCCAGTGCAAACAGGCGATGACCACTGCTGCGGCGAGTGTAGGTCTTCTGCAGGAAAGGGTTGCGATACTTGTCGCGGTCGATCCCCTGATCGACCCCCAGCACCCGGTTGCGGGTTGGATCGTAGACCAGGTTCAGCAGCTGGTCGGCCTGGATCTCGGTGGTGCTTGTCAGTTCCAGGGTGTCGGCATTCACCGTCATCAGTTGACCCTGCATGTTCGAGACAAACACCCGGCGGCCTTGTTCATCAAGCGCAATTCCCACCGCATAAAAGCCAAAGCCCGGCAGCGTTTTTTCGAGCTTACCGGTACGCGTATCCACGACAAACAGCACGCTATCGACACCATAACCCAGCCCCGGCAGGAACAGTCGGCCTGTACGGGCGTCGTACTTCGCCTCGCGCACTTTATACAGATAGTCATCGGTGATTTTAAAGCGCTGCAGCTCGCTTAACAGGAACTTCAGGTTTTCGCCGGTCAGGCCGTGCCTGAGGTACGCCTGCTGCAAATTAACCTTATTCTGAAGCACGATCGCATCCAGGCTGCGGTTGGTCTGGGTATCTACCACGCCAACGGCACCGTTAAAACCCTCGGTCAGATACAGGCGATGGTTCTGGTCATCCAGCGCCACGCCGAATCCTTTTACCGCGAGGGGGATTTCAGCCTGCACCTCAAGGGTGTTCGGATCGAGGCGCAGCACCCGGGAGCGGGCTTCTTCTTTCCAGTCTGGCGCGCTGACGAACACCGCATGTTGGCTGGGACTATACGCCAGCTCAACCAGGGCAGGCGCCAGGCTTTTGCGCGTAATATCATCGGTCTGAATCAGGGCGTCCGCCGCCTGCGCCGGGGCGGCGAAGGTCAGGGTTGTCGCCACCAGCAGTGAGGCCAGGGTGCGCGTCGGGAACGGAGTAACAGACATCAGGATCTCCATGTCGCAAGGACAGTCAGGGGAAATGACGGGGGAAAGCCCCCGTCGCGGTTATCAGAACCAGATTTCCAGCGAAGCACCGACGAGGCGTGAACGCTGTTCGGTCGCGCTGTAGATATCGTTGCCGCTGATCATCACTTTACGATCGGCATCAAACAGGTTTTGTGCGAAGACGGTGGCGCGGCCATACATGAAGGTGTACGCCAGCTGGGCATTGGCGGACCAGTACGAGCCGACACGTCCGCGCGAGTCGTTATCGTAGGCGGAGTAGTAGGAGTCCGAGAAGGCGACGTTGCCGCTCAGCTCCCAACCTTGCCCCAGACGCCAGTTTGCGCCCGCGTTAGCCGTATAGGCTGGCGCGCGTGCCAGGTCGTGGCCTTCAACGCCGCTGCCCGGGAAGTCGGAAATACGGGTTTTCAGCAAGCCGACATTACCGAACAGTTCGACATCCCATACCGGCGTCCAGGTTGCCCCAAACTCAGCGCCCCAGGTTTCTACTTTGTCGGCATTGCGGATGACCGTCGAATTAGCCGCCAGGTAGTAGGGCAACTGCATGTCTTTGTAGTCGTTGTAGAAAAGATTCCCCGTCAGCACCAGGTTCGCATCATCCAGCTTGTGGCGGGTATAAAGCTCATAGTTCCAGACATATTCCGGGTCATAGGTATAGCTGGTAATAGGCGCGTTCAGGGTAATGCCTGCGCCACCGGCATTATAGCCACGGGCGATACGGGCACCCCAGGTCTGGTTTGGATCGGGTTTCCAGGTGACGTCGAGTTTCGGCAGGAAAACGTTATAGGTTTCGTCGAGATCCACGCGCACGGTTTTGCTGCCGCCAATGCGCTTGCGGTGCTCGCTTTCTACGCGGCTGGAGCCGGTGATATCCACCTGCGGTGTCACGGCGTAGGTCAATTCTCCATAGGCGGAGCTGGTGCGGGTATCGTCGGTAAAGGTCGAGCCGCCGAAGATATAGACCGACTCATCCTGAGAGGCATCAAAATAGCGCAGCCCCGCCAGGCCCCGGAAGGTGCTGTCCGCCGTACCGAAATGCGCCACGGGCTCCACGTGCACTTCGCGCCCGTCGATTTTGGCCCTCGGCAGACCGGTCGCCACATAACGGTTGATGTGATACCCGGTATAGATAAGCTTGTTCTCAAGCGTCAGGGCGTCGTCGGCCTGCCAGGAGAGATCCCAGATCCCGCTGTTGACGTTGCTTTTGAACACCGCCCGCCGCCAGTCGTATCGCGGATTGGTCGGGTGCGGCATCGGGTTTTGGCTTTCGTTCTGCGGCGAGCCGCTGTCGGCGTGGTTGAACGTCAGTTTGGTGGTCAGATCCTGCAACCCCGCAGGATTAAACAACAGTTTGGCCCGGGCGTTGGTGGTCTGGACTTCGCGCGGATCGCCGACCGGATCGTAGGCAGGCAGGTCGATATCACTGCGACGACGCTGGCGATCCACGCTGACACGAAACGCCAGCTGATCCTCCACCAGCGGGCCGGTGGCCATCATCGCCAGCTCGGAAGCGTGCTGATTCCCTGCCCCGCCTTTGAATGCGCTTTCCCATTCAAAGCTCGGATCTTTGGAGGTCATCACGATCGCACCGGCAATCGCGTTACGTCCCTGAATGTAACTTTGCGGCCCGCGGAACATCTCCACGCGCTCCATATCCCACAGCGTTTGCGGCCCATAAGCCTGCTCGTTGTAGGTCAGTGAACGACCATCCAGAGAGAGGCTGAGACGAGGTCGGGTGCCGCTCAGAAACGCCCCTGCACCGGTGCTGGGCCCGGAGCCGTCAATCCCGCGCACGGTGGGCAGATCGTTACCGATGCCAATATCGACGGTGTTGGCGGTCAGGCGCATCAGGTCCGTCACCGTTTCTGCCCCTGGCAGGCTATCGATACGGCGGCTGTCGAAGACTTCGACACTCGACCCGGTATCGAGAATCGAACGCGCGGTTTTTTCACCGGTCACGATCAAGGTCTCTTGATCCTGATAACTCTCTTCACTCGCTTCGGCCGCGCAGGCGCTGCCAGGAAGAGCCGAGAAAAGACCCAAAAGAAGAGGCGTGACCCCTCCGGCAAAATTAGAACGTACTTTTTTCAACGTGACCATAATGTGTCTGAGCCGCAGCGGACTCTCTCCCTTGTCCAGAAAAAAACATTCCTGTTGGTAATAAGAATGTCGTGAAACGACAATGTCCTGCGACCAGCACGCCCGACCCTGTGGCTTATTTCAGGCAAAAGCAGCCCTTGCCCCTCTATGTGGGAGCGATGAGTAATGTTGACGGGCGTAAAATTATGTTACAAACGATAAATGCTTGCATTTGTTAATGCAAATCATTCTCAACCACCATTATTAGCAGTTTCTTCGAGAGTGTTCTGCAGATATATAGCGAGCTTTATGCTGCGTGAGTGGCTAAGGTATTAATCGCGCGAACAAACAGCAGAGGAACGATGCCGAGTGCCCCAGCAACAACGTCCTGCGTGGCAGTATCGACATCGAAAGATGTTCTACTCTAAGGATTCCGATATGACCCCCTTTCATCAACTTACTGCCACCAGCCTGCGTGGCGAGCTTATCCCGATGGCCGACTATGCGGGCAAGCTGGTGCTGGTTGTGAATACCGCCAGCCACTGTGGCTTTACGCCACAATATGCAGGCCTTGAAGCGCTCTACAAGAAGTACTCTGCCCAAGGGCTGGTGGTTCTGGGTTTCCCCTGCAACCAGTTCGGTAAGCAGGAACCCGGCAGCGCCGACGACATCGCGCAGACCTGCCATATCAACTACGGGGTGAGCTTCCCGATGTTCGAGAAAGTGGAGGTCAACGGCGCCGGCGCGCACCCGGTATTTCGGTACCTGAAAGACGAATTGCCCGGCGTGCTGGGTGGGCGGATCAAGTGGAACTTCACTAAATTCCTGATCGGACGCGACGGTAAACCGCTCAAGCGTTTTGCCCCCTTCACCACGCCGGAGAAAATGGAAGCCGCCATCCTGGCTGCACTTAAAAGCGACCGGGTTCCGTAATTCGAACAGCTGCTGAAAGATCGCTAAGGATTAATGTTAAACCATGGAAAATACCCAGCAATTATATGCCTCGGTGATAAAGAGTGCTTATGGCCTGTCAATGGGGGCCTTATGGCAGCATTTGAGCATCGACTGCGCGGATGTTTCTGAGGATTACCTGTTCAGAAAGAAAGTGTTTTTTGAATTTCTGACGCGTTTATTAAAAGAGAAAAAAATTAAACTCGCTGCAAACAGCGTGTATTTGACCGGAACCCTCTCGGAGCAGTTAACCCTATTAAAAAATGCCTGGCCGCCCTACCCCTCTGATGATGAGGATAACGACCTGGACGAGTCTGGAATGTGGTTTTTGGTTAAGGCACCCGCGGGCCTGGTATGGTTAATGCCTGATGGCAAAGAGGTCTGGACGTAGCGCCGCTGAACGACGTCAACCGGGAAACCCTGTATGGCGGCGAGGAGCAAGGATATACAGACTCTCCGTTCTGGTCCGAAACCCAGGCGTAATCAATCAAGCAGGCCGTCATCGGCGGCCTTCACCAACGTGTCCACCACATAGCGGATTTTTGGCAACAGCTGGCGGCTTTTGACTCCCCTGTCGGAAAAGAAGCCTGGCAGGACGTGCCCAATTTCGTTGAGCACGCCGCAATTACTTACATTACCGAAATCCGAAAACGGTAATGTTTTACCCATCCGGCCAGTGAATGTATTGTAATGTGCAGTGAAATCAGCAGCTCAAGGCTAACCGACTCCATGACACCTTTACTCATTCATAAATACCACGGGCTGGGTAACGATTACCTGGTATGCCATCGTTCTGTTGCTGAACAGCTGAGCAACGAGCAAATCCGTATCCTGTGCCATCGCCACTATGGCGTAGGATCTGACGGTTTACTGATCGACAGTGGCGACCTGAACAACCCAACGCTGCGCATTATCAATCCGGATGGCTCGGAGGCCGAGAAAAGCGGTAACGGCCTGCGTATCTATGCCCGTTATCTTTTTGATATAGGGCGTGTCGGGCATCAGCCATTTTTAGTGCGCACCGCGGGCGGTGAGGTACATTGCACCGTGCATAACGATTTTCACCAGATCAGCGTGGAAATGGGCCGGGCTAATTTCAATCCAACGGCATTGCCCGCGTTAGTTAATTTGCCCGAGGCGTTGAATTATCCCCTCGCGCTGGCAGATGAAACCCTGTCAGTCGCGCTGGTCTCAATGGGTAATCCCCATTGCGTCGTACTTGTTGATAAGCTCGATTTGGCACAGGTTCATCGTTTAGGGCCACAAATTGAAAATCACCCCTGGTTCCCCCGACGCACCAATGTGCAATTCGTGGAAGTTGTCGATCGCCATACGCTGAAGATTGGTATCTGGGAGCGGGGTGCCGGATTTACGATGGCATCCGGTAGCAGCAGCTGCGCGGCTGCCAGCGCCATGCGCCGGTTAGGTCGGGTTGATGATCGGATTGACGTCAACATGCCAGGGGGGCAGTTGCAAATTACCATCAGAGACGATTTTCACGTCTGTATGCGTGGCCCGGTGCATAAGATCGCCAGCCTGACGGTGGATAAAGACTGCTTTGTCGCAACCGTTAAAGTGTCGATTTGAAGGTTAGGGTTAAATTTGGTAACCTGTCAAAATGATTTTATGAGTTACGCGCTATTATGGATCCCACACCAATTTCATCCCCGCCTCTCTTTCTGGCCGATAACCTTGCGCTGGATTTCATAAACAGTGAATACGGGACAGGTGATGAGCGACATGATTGTTTTGATGACGATCGTAGCGTCATAGACTGGCTGGTCAAGGCGGGCCTGGTCTCAAAAGGGACTGAAGCCCCCGCAGGGTTATTGGCAGAAGCCCACCCGTTCCGGGATGCCGCCAGGGCTGTCGTACACGCTGCAATGAACTCTGTTGCGGTTGATTTGGGTGTGATTAACAGGATCCTTAAAGAAGGGCATCCTCTGACGAGACTGCAATGGGATGAGGAGACACGGCAATATCATGCCGGCACGCATCCCGTCAGCAATAGTCCCGCAAGCCTTCTCTGGCCTGTTGCCGATGCCCTGGTGAAACTGGTCACAGGCAATAAATTTGAATTTGTGCGCCAGTGTGAAGCGCATAATTGTATTTTACTTTTCCACGATTTGAGTAAATCGCATCGCCGCCGCTGGTGCAGTATGGCAACGTGCGGCAATCGTATAAAAGTCGCAGCCTTCAGAAACAGGAAGCATTCATAGCGATTTTGACTACGCTCATCGTGAATAGATCGAGGTTTAAGTGAACTGGCTTTTCTTCCAGGGACGATGGTATTTGATATCCCCCATGCCGTTAGATGGCGAGTTCAGGTTAACAATACCCGGTGAGCGGACCAGTTTCATTCTCAACAGAAAGCAGATGGAACGAGCGGTTAAGGAGAGCCTGGCGTTATCAGGCAGCCCTTCTGCCTCTGATACACTTCAGCGTTGATTCGTTGTTCTCATAAACCCGCCGCGATACCCACCCTCTGATTTAGCTCGACGCCGTCTGATAATTAGCGTCCATTTCATCCAGTGCGGACTGATTTTCTAATCCCCACTGGTACATTTGCTCAATGGGTTCGGCAAAGGTTCTGCCAAGTGGGGTCAGACGGTAATCAACCTTTGGTGGGATCACGTCATACACATGGCGGGCAATCAGCCCTCGCATCTCCAGCTCTTTCAGCGTCTGGAACAGCATTTTCTTGGAAATCCCCTGCAAGCTACGCTGTAGCTCGCCGGTGCGTGCGCGTTCATCCGGCCAGTGATACAGCGCGTGGAGCACCATTGTGCTCCATTTAACTGAAAAAAGTTCCATCAGGCGGCGCGGCGGCGAGTCCGCATAGAAAAAGAGTTTACCCTCAACCCAGGCTGGCACTGTTCTATCCTCTGCTTATGGTCACCAAATGGTAACTACTATCAATATCGAACCCTGTTGACTATAGTCTGCCCTCTTGAGTTAGCCAAAACCAGCACATTCCTGAGGTCAGATGAAAATCAACGCATTAGTCGCGCATGACGCGGCACAACCCTTAACATCGGGCCAGGTGTCGCTGCGCGCGTTACAAAAGCAGGATGTCAAAATCGAGATCCTCTATTGCGGCGTGTGCCACTCCGATCTCCATATGGCGCGTAACGAATGGGCGGTTAGCCATTATCCACTGGTGCCGGGACATGAGATTGTCGGGCGCGTCGTGGACGTTGGGGACGAGGCCACCCATTTTAAACCCGGTGATATCGTCGGTGTGGGGGTGATGGTCGACTCCTGCCGCGAGTGCCATTTCTGCAAGCACCACGAAGAACAGTATTGTGAAGCGGGGTTTACTGCTACCTACAATGGCATTGATAAATATACCGGCGACAGAACCTGGGGCGGCTATGCGCAGAGCGTGATTGTCGATCAACATTTTGTTGTTTCTGTACCGCAAAACCTGCCGCTTGCCGGGGTTGCACCGCTGTTGTGTGCGGGCGTAACGGTATGGTCGCCGCTGCGGCATTTCAACGTTAAAGCAGGCGACCGTGTTGGTGTTGTGGGACTGGGGGGTTTAGGCCATATGGCGGTGAAGCTGGCCAGTGCGATGGGAGCGGAAGTGACCCTGTTTACGACCACCCCGGAGAAGGGCAAAGATGCCCGTCGTCTGGGGGCCAAACAGGTCGTGGTATCGCGCGATGCCGCGCAAATGGCTGCCTGCCAAACCTCGCTGGATTTTATCATTGACTGCGTAGCGGCCCCGCACGATCTGGATCCGTATCTGGCAACGTTAAAAACCAATGGCCGCCTGGTGCTGGTAGGCATTCCGGACCAGCCACACAATGCGCCGAATATTACCCCGATGGTGTTTCGACGTTTAAGCATCAGCGGTTCGTCGATCGGCAGCATTCAGGAAACCCAGGAGATGTTGAACTTCTGCGGCGAGCACAATATTACCGCCGATACTGAAACGATCGGTGGCGAGGATGTCGAGGCTGCTTTTGCCCGTATGCTTAAGGGGGACGTTAAGTATCGCTTTGTGATTGATATGCAGGCTACGCGCTGGTAGTGCGCGACAGGCACGTAGCCGTTACGGGCGGCCATTTCAGGCCGCTTAGTGCCAGGAGCGGACGTTTGTGGTTCCAGAGACACTTGAAGCTATTACCTTACCTGGAGTCTTTCATTGCATCCTGCTTCCCGGGATTGCATTGCTGTTGTGTCCCGGGAAGATAAAATTTTCCTGACCGGTCTGGATTGGTACCGCCCGGGCAACCCGCCCGGCCCGGAGCAGAAACAGTATTACTACCGTCTGATCCGTTTCCTCCATCAGAAAAATTCCCGCCATTACCGCCATTACCGCCATCAGCAGCATTTACAGCAAATGCGCATATGATAAAAAAAAACGCGAAAACACGCCGGCTCATAAAAAACTCCATTGTTTAACAATCAAATGTTCAACCTGGCCGCCATTGTAGGGCATGTCAAAGGATCAGGTCCGCTCTTCGCTCAGCAATCTCTTAGGAACTTGTGAACGGGCAGATTCGTGCAGCATACCCCCACCCCATAAGCGGCTGGGGGCCAGTAATAATGCCAGGCTAATCTGCCCGCGAATAACGTAGTGGATTAAAACCGTTATTTTTTGGGGGTGATTTTCGTCACTGAGCCCGTTTGAGCTTTATCCCCGGTAGTACCATACATAGACACCAGATAAACGGCACCATCAGGCGCGACAGTCAGGTGGTTTGGCGTATCATCCATCGGGATATTCGCAACCAGTTTACCGTCCTTGTCCAGAACAGCAACGGTTCCGCCTGCACGCGTGGCGGCGAACACCTGCGACGTCACCGGATCCCAAACGACAGAGACGCCCCCGGCACCAATGTAGGTATCGGCGAGAACCTTGCCGTCCGCATCAAGAACCACGACATTGTTCGTCTCCTGGGAAACGACGTAAAGACGGCCGGTTTTCGGATCGCGCGCGATGTCGGTTGCGCCTTGCGCCTGAGGTATTTTCACCGTTGTACTTTTGCTCGTTTTGAGATCAATCCAGCCCACCCAGGGCGTATCGCGGCTAACGCCATAGAGTTTTCCACCGGCACTGTCGAGCGCAAGATCTGTATTGTAAAACGCGTCGCGGCCGCGGTTCGTCACGAACGCCATCTGACCGATATGCTCCAGCGTTTTGGTATCATAAACCTCGATAAAACCGGTCAGCGCTGCGCTGACATAAGCCCGATTGTGGGCTTCATCAATAATCACATCGCGTGGATGTACGACCGTCCCCTCAGGAAAGACTTTCACGACGGAAAGCGTTTTTGCGTCATAGACGGTCACCGTCTCGGCAAGCGTATTTGTCGTCCAGACCTGGTTATGGACATTATCAATACCGATGCCGAAGACACCAATCTGCTCACCCTTTTTGTCTTTAGGCAGCGTGGCCTCCGCTTCGACAGCCAGCGTTCCGGCGTTCAGTCTCATCAGGCGGCTACCATCCTTCGGGCCGCGTGCAGAGGTCACGAACAGCTTGCCGTCGGCCGAAACTGCCGACTGGTAAGCTCGCTCACCGACGGGAATGGTTTGCAGCCTGAAAGCCTCCGTGTTTTTCGGGGGAACAATTTGGGACAATTTCAACATGACCTGCGAAACACTCGCCGGATTTTGCGTGATAACAGTGAGTGGATGGAGGCCTGTAGCGGCATCGGCCGGAATGGTTAACGGAATAGTGAGGTTTCCCTTCTCGTCGGCGGTCAGTGGTTTCGGTGTCAGGACTTCAGCACCATTCAGCATGGTGACAGTCGCGCCCGCCTGCAGGCTCTTAATCGATATAACCGTTTTATCTCCGGGCTTAACAGGAACGTCCCGTGATCCAGCACGGATACTGCCAGGAAAGGTAGTGGTAGCGGCTGTCCATTGGCTATCGGCGTATGCCGCTGTGGCAGTTGACATCGCAATCGTGGAGGCCAATAGCACTGAACGGACTGAAATTCTTCTCATCTTATCTCCATAAATTGAATAAATGCTGCATCTCAACGCAGCCACAGGTTATTCCCCATTCGCTGAGTCTTACCTTCCGTCCTGAGAAATATGTCTTGTTATTTGCGCATTCAACATACCATATGGATGCAAATAATTATCATTACTGTTTTGAGTGTTATCTTAAATGCGGGGGCGTTTGATGTGCTGCGGGCGAACGAGCTGAAGATTTTCCAGTAAGGGGCGGCTATGTGCCAACAAGAGACGTTAAAGCATTCGATTCACTCAGACGCTGAGCTAAAGTAATCTGAAGGTAACTTGTAACCTCATATATCTTGGTGAAGAGACACAGAATGCTGAACGGACTGAATCATATAACAATCGCCGTGAGCGATGTTTCAAGAAGCTTTGATTTTTATGTAAACAGACTTGGTTTTACACCAAAGGCCAAATGGGCCGGTGGTGCCTACCTTAGTCTTGGTAATCTATGGCTGTGCCTTTCTGCGGATTCTGTCGCTACTCGAGAAGATTACACTCATTACGCATTCAGTATCAGAAGCGAAGACTTCGATGTATATGTTAAAAAGCTGAAATCATCAGGCATTACAGAGTGGAAAATAAACAAGAGTGAAGGTAAATCAATTTACTTTTTAGATCCAGATGGACACAAGCTGGAAATTCATGACGGAAATTTGGATAGCCGCCTCAGAGCCTGCATAAAGCATCCTTATGAAAAAATGGAGTTTTTCTAATGTCGAGGAATGGAAGAGAGCAATGATATTTTGGCTTGTCAGAGTAGATGGAAATGGTCAATGTATCCACATACGGACGACTTCAACCTCGAATAGATATTCAGAACTGACGTCCGCTCC
>NZ_JAMGZK010000037.1 GCF_025564065.1 Silvania hatchlandensis
TTACGTAATGACATGGTATCTCTCGCATCCCAGGGCATAAGTGGCTCCATAAACGGGTTCTTATGCCTTAGTTGTAAGTGTCTACCATGTCCCCGAACAAGTGTTCACTATGTCCCCGGACTGTACAAGGGAGAGGGTTGGGGTGAGGGGGAGCATGCGGCTCCGGCGCATCCATGCGCCTCGCCCCGGCCTACAGGAAACGCTTCGGCGATTTTCAGCCGGACCAGGGTATCGCTGTAAGTGATTTATTCTCTTGTCGTTATTCCGTTGCTTTAAGATTAAAAAATACTGGAGATTGGTCAGCCCTCAAGGGAGAGAGGATAATCGGTGCACATCATCAGGCGCAGTTTCGCGTGGCATACCAGCACAATAGCGATCCCGCACACACCATCATCGCCCCTTGCCAGAAGCTAAACGTCAGCGGTGAACTCAGCAGCACCGCAGCCAGCGCCGCTGACAGCACCGGGGTAAAGTAGGAGGCCGTCGCCAGAATCGTCACGTTGCCGTGCAGAATACCTGTGTTCCACGACGCGTAACCCAATCCCAGCGCAATGCCGCACATCAGCAGCTTGAGCACCACTGGCACGCTGAATACCATCTCCGGCTGATCGCTGAAGAAATATTTTACCCACAGGGTCAGCGCCGTCAGCAGTACAAACAGGGTGATCCCGTTCTGGCCTTTGGCGTATCTGCTGGTTACCGTGCAGTAGGCTGCCCAGATAAAGGCGCCGACAAAAGCGAGGCCATAGCTCAGCGGGCTGGACACCACGTTGCTGACGATGTCGTCGATGTGCAGACCGCTTTCTCCGCCCAGCACCCAGCTGACGCCCAGCAGGGAAATGAGCAGGCCGGGGATCACCCACAGGGTCGATTTTTGCTTGTTAAACAGAATAGCAAACACGATGGTCAGGCTCGGCCAGAGATAATTTACCATCCCCACTTCAATGGCCTGATGGCGGGTGGCGGCATAACCTAAAGACAGCGCCAGGCAGAGTTCATAGCTGACAAACAGCACGCTGCCGGCCATCAGGTAGCGCGGTGAGAAGCGACGCAAATCGGGGAAGCCAACCGTCACCAGACAGAGTAAACCGCTGAGCGTATAGATCATCGCCGCGCCACCTACCGGCCCCAGACCTTCGCTGACTCCCCGAATCAGCCCCACCATTGTGCTCCACAGCACAATTGCGGCAAGACCAATCAAGGTTGCTTTTTTTCTGTCCATCACATTTCCACGGGCTTTATTTTCAAAGGGCAAATTTATAGCACTGTTTCAGCACCTTCCGCGAATTAATCTGCCCCGACCTACTCCTTAAGTATCAGTAAAAATCGCCAGCGCTGACTATTAAGAGGGCGAAGATCGGCGACATTGATTTGCCGCAAAAAAATCAGGGTCATTGCTGTTAATTTCCAGGCCGAAAGCTCATTGAAACAACGAGGACCACAATGGACGTCAGCCGCAGACAGTTTTTCAAAATCTGCGCGGGCGGTATGGCCGGAACAACAGTCGCTGCGCTGGGTTTTGCACCCAAAATGGCACTGGCTCAGGCGCGAAACTATAAGCTGCTGCGCGCAAAAGAGATCCGTAACACCTGCACATACTGTTCCGTGGGATGCGGGCTATTGATGTATAGCCTGGGAGATGGCGCGAAGAACGCCAAAGAAGCGATTTATCATATTGAAGGCGATTCGGATCATCCGGTGAGCCGTGGGGCATTATGCCCGAAAGGGGCGGGCCTGCTGGACTATATCCACAGCGACAACCGCCTGCGTTACCCGGAATACCGCGCGCCAGGCTCCGACAAATGGCAGCGGCTCTCCTGGGATGAGGCTTTCACCCGCATTGCCCGGCTGATGAAGGCCGACCGCGACGCCAACTTCGTCGAGACCAACGAGCAGGGCGTGACGGTTAACCGCTGGCTCTCCACCGGGATGCTCTGTGCATCTGCGGCAAGTAATGAAACCGGTATGCTGACGCAAAAATTTGTGCGCTCGCTCGGCATGCTGGCGGTAGACAACCAGGCGCGCGTCTGACACGGACCAACGGTAGCAAGTCTTGCTCCAACATTTGGTCGCGGTGCGATGACCAACCACTGGGTTGATATCAAAAACGCTAACGTCGTAATGGTGATGGGCGGTAATGCCGCTGAAGCGCATCCGGTGGGATTCCGCTGGGCGATGGAAGCCAAAAACAACAACGATGCGACGCTTATCGTCGTCGATCCGCGCTTTACGCGGACGGCATCGGTAGCGGACATCTATGCACCAATCCGCTCCGGCACGGACATTACCTTCCTGTCCGGCGTGCTGCTGTACCTGATCGAAAATAACAAGATCAACGACGAATACGTCAGACACTACACCAACGCGAACCTGCTGGTGCGGGAAGATTTTGCCTTCGACGACGGACTGTTCAGCGGCTATGACGCCGAAAAACGCCAGTACGATAAATCGTCCTGGAACTACCAGTTCGATGAGAACGGCTACGCCAAACGCGATGAGACCCTGACCGATCCGCGCTGCGTGTGGAACCTGCTGAAAACGCACGTGTCCCGCTATACGCCGGAGGTGGTGGAGAACATCTGCGGGACGCCAAAAGCCGATTTCCTGAAAGTGTGCGAAGTGCTGGCCTCAACCAGTGCCGCCGACAGAACCACCACCTTCCTGTATGCGCTGGGCTGGACCCAGCACACGGTGGGGGCGCAGAACATCCGCACCATGGCGATGATCCAGCTGCTGCTCGGCAATATGGGAATGGCGGGCGGCGGGGTGAACGCCCTGCGCGGTCACTCCAACATTCAGGGGTTAACCGATATTGGCCTGCTGTCGACCAGCCTGACCGGCTACCTGACCCTGCCGTCGGACAAACAGACAGATCTGCAAAGCTATCTGGCGGCCACTACGCCAAAAGCCACACTGCCTGACCAGGTGAACTACTGGAGCAACTATCCGAAGTTCTTCGTCAGCCTGATGAAATCCTTCTACGGCGATGCGGCGCAGAAGGAGAACGACTGGGGCTTTAACTGGCTGCCGAAATGGGATCAGTCCTACGACGTCATTAAGTATTTCAACATGATGGCGAAAGGCAACGTCACGGGCTACATCTGCCAGGGCTTTAACCCGGTGGCATCGTTCCCGGATAAGAACAAAGTTGTCGCCAGCCTGAGCAAGCTGAAGTACATGGTGGTGATCGACCCGCTGGTAACCGAAACGTCGACCTTCTGGCAGAACCACGGCGAGATGAATGATGTCGATACCGCGTCTATCCAGACCGAGGTGTTCCGTCTGCCGTCCACCTGCTTTGCCGAAGAGGACGGCTCCATCGCCAACTCCGGTCGCTGGCTACAGTGGCACTGGAAGGGGCAGGATGCGCCGGGCGAAGCACGTAACGACGGTGAGATCCTGGCCGGGATTTACCACCGTATTCGCGAGATGTATCGCAGCGAAGGCGGCAAAGGCACTACGCCGCTGCTGCAGATGAGCTGGGATTACAAGAAGCCGGATCATCCGGAGTCCGAAGAGGTGGCCAAAGAGAACAACGGCGTAGCTCTGGCGGATCTCTATGACGCCAGCGGCACGCTGATTGCGAAGAAAGGCCAGCTGTTAAGCAGCTTTGCTCATCTGCGTGATGACGGGACGACGGCCTCTTCATGCTGGATCTACACCGGCAGCTGGACCGAGCAGGGCAACCAGATGGCGAATCGCGATAATGCCGATCCGTCCGGGTTGGGCAATACGCTGGGCTGGGCCTGGGCATGGCCGATGAACCGTCGCGTACTGTACAACCGCGCCTCGGCAGATATCAACGGCAAGCCGTGGGATGCAAAACGGATGCTGATCGAGTGGAACGGTTCGAAGTGGACGGGGAATGATATTCCGGACTTCAACACCGCGCCGCCGGGCAGTAAAACCGGGCCGTTTATCATGCAGCCGGAAGGGCTGGGTCGTCTGTTCGCCATCGACAAGCTGGCGGAAGGACCGTTCCCGGAACACTACGAGCCAATGGAAACACCGCTCGGGACGAATCCGCTGCACCCGAACGTGATCTCAAGCCCAGTGGTGCGTCTCTACAAGGAAGATGCCGTGCGGATGGGCAAGAAAGATAAGTTCCCGTATGTCGGGACCACCTATCGCCTGACCGAGCACTTCCACACCTGGACCAAGCATGCGCGACTCAACGCTATCGCCCAGCCGGAACAGTTTGTCGAAATCAGCGAAACCCTGGCGCAGGCGAAAGGCATTACTAATGGCGATCGCGTGAAGGTGAGCAGCCAGCGTGGCTTTATTCGCGCGGTGGCGGTGGTGACCCGCCGTCTGCAGGCCCTCAACGTCAACGGCCAGCAGGTCGAGACCGTCGGGATCCCACTGCACTGGGGCTTTGAAGGGGTGGCGCAGAAAGGTTACATCGCCAACACCCTGACGCCAGCGGTGGGCGATTCCAACTCGCAAACGCCGGAGTACAAGGCGTTTCTGGTCAACATCGAGAAAGCGTAAGGAGCGAATAAATGGCGATGGAAACACAAGACATTATTAAACGCTCCGCTACCAACGGCTTTACCCCCGCGCCTCGTGCGCGGGATTACAAGGCGGAAGTGGCTAAGCTTATCGATGTCTCCTCTTGCGTGGGCTGTAAAGCCTGCCAGGTGGCCTGCTCTGAGTGGAATGATATCCGCGACGAGGTGGGGCACTGCGTCGGGGTTTACGATAACCCGGCGGATCTGAGCGCCAAATCCTGGACGGTGATGCGCTTTAGCGAAACCGAACAGAACGGCAAGCTGGAGTGGCTGATCCGCAAGGATGGCTGTATGCACTGCGAAGATCCGGGCTGCCTGAAGGCGTGCCCGTCTGCCGGGGCGATTATTCAGTACGCCAACGGCATCGTCGACTTCCAGCAGGATAACTGTATCGGCTGCGGGTACTGCATCGCCGGGTGTCCGTTTAATGTCCCGCGTCTCAGTAAAGAGGATAACCGGGTCTATAAATGTACCCTGTGTGTGGACAGAGTCAGCGTCGGCCAGGAGCCGGCCTGCGTGAAAACCTGTCCGACAGGAGCGATTCATTTCGGCACCAAAAAAGAGATGCTGGACGTGGCGCAGGAGCGGGTTGATAAGCTGAAAGCGCGCGGCTACGACAAAGCGGGGATCTATAACCCTGCGGGCGTCGGCGGTACGCATGTGATGTACGTTTTGCACCACAACGATCAGCCGGAGCTGTATCACAATCTGCCGAAAGAACCGGCCATCGATACCTCGATTAACCTGTGGAAAGGCGCGTTAAAACCGCTCGCCGCGGCAGGCTTTATCGCCACCTTTGCCGGGTTGATTTATCACTACATTGGTATCGGGCCGAACAAAGAGGTGGATGACGACGAGGAGGAACATCATGAGTAAGTCAAAAATGATTGTGCGCACGAAGTTCATCGACCGCGCCTGTCACTGGACGGTGGTGATTCTGTTCTTTCTGGTGTCGCTGTCCGGGATCGCGCTGTTCTTCCCAACCCTGCAATGGTTGACCGAGACCTTTGGTACGCCGCAGATGGGGCGCATTCTGCACCCGTTCTTCGGGGTGGTGATATTCGTGGCGCTGATGTTTATGTTTGTCCGCTTTGTGCATCACAATATTCCCGACAAACAGGATATTCCCTGGCTGAAAGGCATTGTGGAAGTGCTGAAAGGCAATGAGCATAAAGTCGCGAAAGTGGGTAAATACAACGCCGGACAGAAGATGATGTTCTGGACCATCATGAGCATGATCTTTGTCCTGCTGGTGACTGGGGTCATTATCTGGCGACCGTACTTTGCGCACCTGTTCCCGATGCAATTAGTGCGCTACAGCCTGCTGATCCACGCGACCGTCGCCATTATTTTGATTCATGCCATCCTGATCCATATGTATATGGCGTTCTGGGTGAAAGGGTCGATTAAAGGGATGATTGAAGGGAAGGTGAGTCGCCGCTGGGCGAAGAAACACCATCCGCGCTGGTATCGTGACGTAGAGCGTATGGAAGCGCAGAAAGAGAGTCGTGAAGGGATGAAATAAAAGATGGTTTCCCCCGCTCCGGGCTACAGTTCGGAGCGGGTTTCCGGGAAATCATGTGTTGGTGATGAGCGCGTCTAATGCACCTGGTACATCCTGGCGTGCTAGCCGAAGATTGCACACAAAATCCTTATTGTTAATTTTCCTGTTATTTATGTTCGTCATCATGGGTGCATAAATAAGTAAAGATTCAAAATCAATATTAATACGCGGAACCAAATGGTTATGCCATGAAGCCAGGTTGTGATGACGCGCTAATGGCATGATTAGCCGGGTGGGAAGGTCATCGTAACAATCATGTTGAATAATCATGTAATAAGGAAGTTCCTTATTTGACTCCGCTGAAGGGTTTCGATAAACATTAAATTGGTTGAGCATTATATCACCCTGAAGAACTCATCATCGGTAATCGTTCCATGTTTCGCCACGAAGTCATTCATTGCACGAATGAATGACTGATGCTCTTCGGATGCACGGTCATGGTCAGTGAGGCGCGTTTTCTTCACGCGTTCTGGCGTCGTTAGTGTGCTGTAGGAAGTGTTATTTTTTCGGGGGTTTACTTTCATCTGTGGACTCCTTTTTTTGTGTGTCGTCATTATCAACCGCAAAGAATAAAAAACAATACCGTTCCTCCTGGTAACTCAGGAATTGCGAGGCGGATTCCAGCATTAATAAAAACGCCCTCCGTTATTAAAGAGGGCGCGATGATTAAAAACGGTCAGGAATAACGTTGAAGTTATGCGCGGTAGATTTAACTTTGCCAATTTTACGTTTTGGGAATTTAACCGGTTTAACCGGAATCTCTTCATAATGGATCTGCGACAGCAGGTGCGAAATGATATTTAGCCGCACGCGCTTTTTATCTTCCGAGTGGGCGACATACCACGGGGCCCAGTGGTTGTCGGTGGCGGCAAACATTGCATCGCGCGCCACGGTGTATTCATCCCAGCGGTTGTAGGATTTGATGTCCATCGGCGACAGTTTCCAGGTTTTTCGCCCGTCGTTAACCCTGTCTTTCAGGCGTCGCTCCTGCTCCTCCGGTGTAACCTCCAGCCAGTATTTGAGCAGGATAATGCCGGATTCGACCATCGAGCGTTCAACCAGCGGCGTAGCTTCCAGGAACTTTTGCACCTGTTCTGCGGAGCAGAAGCCCATGACACGCTCGACGCCGGCGCGGTTGTACCAGCTGCGATCGAAAATGACGATCTCACCGGCGGCAGGCAGATGAGGTACGTAGCGCTGGAAATAGAGCTGGCTCTTTTCGCGCTCGGTCGGTGCTGGTAGCGCCACCACCCGGAAGACGCGCGGGCTGACGCGTTCGGTAATGGCTTTGATGGCGCCGCCTTTTCCCGCCCCGTCACGTCCTTCAAAAACAATACAAACTTTTAAGCCTTTACTCACCACCCACTGCTGCAGCTTAACCAGCTCGACGTGCAGTCGGCGCAGCTCTTTTTCGTACTCCTTTTCCTTCAGCGGGGTGGTTTTAGTGAGATCCACAACGGGTTTGCTTTTGCTTTTGTTTTTCTTTTTGTCGGCCATGGTGCTTTCCTTTATACGGGGTTCTGCCGGTTCAATGAGACGTAACACTTTGAAGTGTAATTGCGGGGCCGGTTGTTGGCGGAAAATATTCACTCCCTACCCGAAATAATGGATTAACGAGCCAGAAGGGCGATTTGAACTGGTTCACCCTGGAGGATTGTTCAATAATGCCGGTTGCAAATTTTTAACATGTGGTCGTGGTATGAAAAAGACGGTGTTTTCCTTAGCCCTGGGCACCTTTGGCCTGGGGATGGCGGAATTTGGCATTATGGGGGTGTTGACCGAGCTGGCGCGTGATACCGGGATCTCGATTCCTGCTGCCGGTAATATGATCTCGTTTTACGCCTTTGGCGTGGTGATTGGCGCCCCGATTGTGGCGCTTTTTTCAAGAAAGTTCTCACTGAAAACGACGCTGCTGTTTCTGGTGGCGATGTGCGCCGTCGGTAACGCCATTTTTACCTTCTCCGGGTCGTATTACTGGCTGGCGATAGGGCGACTCATTTCTGGATTCCCGCACGGAGCCATTTTTGGCGTTGGGGCGATAATCCTCTCTAAAATAGCCCCACCGGGAAAAGTCACGCTGGCGGTGGCGGGGATGATTGCTGGTATGACGTTTGCCAACCTGCTAGGTGTGCCGCTCGGTACCTGGCTGGGGCACGAATTTAGCTGGCGATATACCTTCTTCCTGATCACGATCTTCGACGCGCTGGTGATCCTGTCGGTGCTGATGTGGGTGCCAAACCTCCACGATCAACCGGCCGCCCGATTAACGGAGCAGTTCCACTTTCTGAAGAAACCCGAGCCGTGGCTGATTTTTGCGGCAACCATGTTTGGCAACGCAGGTGTGTTTGCATGGTTCAGCTTTGTGAAGCCGTTTATGGTCAACGTCTCGAGCTTCTCCGAAGGGCTGATGACGGCGATCATGATGCTGATGGGGCTCGGCATGGTGCTGGGTAATCTGCTCAGCGGCAAACTGTCGGGGCGTTTTAGCCCGCTGCGCATCGCAGCCATTACCAATATGGTGATTGTCGCCTCGCTGCTGCTGCTTTTTGCCGTTGGTGAAATAAAAATGGCTTCGCTGGCGATGGGATTTATCTGCTGTACCGGGCTGTTTGCGCTCTCTGCGCCGCTGCAAATTCTGCTGCTGCAAAATGCGAAAGGGGGCGAACTTCTGGGCGCGGCGGGCGGCCAGATGGCGTTCAATCTGGGCAGTGCGATTGGCGCTTATTTCGGCGGGATGATGATTACCCTCGGCTTTAGCTGGAGCTATGTCACGCTGCCGGCGGCGCTGCTTTCCTTCTCTGCGATGTCTTCGCTGTTGCTGTATGGCTATCTGCAGGCCAAGCGGATGCAGGCTAACGCTCGCGCGCTAGCCTGAGTGTTGTCAGGTGAGTGCCGGTTCGCCGAGGGTCAACATCAGGCGGTTGGCCCAGGCAAAGAAGGCCGCGGACTGCACCAGGTCGAGTTGTTCTAAGGTATCGAGTTCCTGTTTATCCAGGGCCGACAGATGCAGCGGCGTTGCGGCGGGTGGGGTGACCGACAGCGCCGCCGCAAACGCAATTTCCGCCTGCCAGCGTGCAGAGTGCCCCTCACCCAGCGACTGCCCCGGCTGGACTGCCAGCAGCGCGTCCACCGCATCATTCTCTTTCAATAACTGGCTGGCTTTACGGGCATGAACCGAGGCGCAATAAATGCAGCCGTTGATCTTGCTGGTCACCGTGGCGGCCAGTTCGCGTTCGGCGCGCGGTAAACCGCCTGACGTGTAAAAAATTCCTTTGTCGGTGAGCGTGCGCTGCTCAAGAACCGGCAGATTACGCCCCAGCAGGCGGAAATAGTCTGAATCGGTATGGCCGAATTTCGCCAGAATCGCCTGCTCGTCGGCGGAATATTCCGCCAGCGGTTTTGACGCCAGCCACGGCTCCCAGTCCAGCTCCTGCCGGGTGAACTGCACCGGAGCGCGACTGCCGCTTTTGGTGACGGGCGCGGTGTGCCACTTTCCGGCGACCACCGGGGTATCGCTGGCGACAACCGGTTTGTCATTCAGTAAACGCAGCCCAACGATCAGGCGGCTCTGGAAGCTGACAAACGCGATCAGCTGCGCCAGGGTCACAATCCCTTCCTGACTCCAGCCCGCCAGGGTGAGCGCATTCAGCGCGCCGGGCGTCGCCTCGACCGGGGAAAAGGTCAGCACCCGGGCAAAGGCCAGGGCCGGCGTCAGGCGCAGCGAGGTCGGATCGGCAAGACCAAACCCGGCGTAGTGCGCGGCAAGCGCATCAGCGTTATGCCATTTGGCCACTTTGGCCGCCACCGCAAAGCGCTCGTCCAGCGCAAAATCCGCATCCTGCTGGCTGAACAGCGTTTCATAGCTTCCCTGTGCGTGACGGGTAGCCGCCTCGCGGGTGCGTCGCGCCTGTTCCAGCGGGGAACCGGGTACGATCTCCGCCAGTTCGGCGAGAATATCCAGACTTAAAGCCATAGTGACTCCTTAAAGAAGATGAGGGGCGATCTGCTCTGCGATTAACTCTATCGAACGTAATGTGTCCTGATGCGACGGCTCAACGGAGTGCACCTGGAACGAAATGTCGGTGGCGCGGGCCAGCACGGAATCCCGCTGCAGCGAAGCGAGCACCGTCTGCGGCGCGCCGATATGGGCGTCGAACTGGTGAATATAATCCGTGACAGTGTCACCTATGAGTGCGTGTCCGGCTGCGCGATGCTGCTGTGCCTGGCGGGTTAAACCGGCTTCTGCCACCTTCAGCGCGTAAGCGTCGCTATCGGCCACAAAGGCGGTGCGCGAGGCCAGAATACGCGGGGCCACGCCGGACGGCAGCGCATCCAGATACGCGTCGATAATCGGGTTCTGGATCGCATCAAGTGTCAGGGAAAGATTGTCCGCCGGACGCGGCTGAGTGCGGGAGAGCATCAGCCCGTGGCCCTGCTGCGCGGCACGTACTGCGCCCTCGATAGAGAAGGTGGCGATCCAGACTCGCTCGGCCAACTGCGGGGCGGGCGGATAGAGATGATTGTCCGGATGGGTCAGGGAATCCCCGCGCCAGGCGCTGTGGATCAGATGCAGGTGATCGGCAAAGGTTGCCGCCCGCTCGTTAATGGTCAACCCGAACGGTAAAAATGAGGTCGGGGTGCCGCCGGAACCAAACCCCACTTCCAGCCGCCCGTCGGCCAGCAGATCCAGCACTGCCGTGTCTTCCGCTACCCGGAGCGGGTTTTCCAGCGGCAGGGTGATGATGGCAGTGCCCAGGCGAATGGTCGTGGTGTGCGCCGCTACGTGGGCGAGGAACACCAGCGGCGACGGCAGGCCGCCTTCGTGCTCGTGGAAGTGGTGCTGCGCGATCCACGCGCTGTCAAAACCGTAGCGCTCGGCGTGGCGGATCTGCTCTGTTGCCAGGCGATAGCGTTCTTTGGCTGGCGCATCGTCCAGCAGGCGGGTAAAGAAACCCAGGCGTTTACGCGTCATGCGTACTCCTCCGTAAGGGGTGAGAAATGGGGAATGGCGGCGATCAGCTCGCGAGTGTAGTCATCCTGTGGCGCGGCAAACAGCGTATCGACGGCGCCGTGCTCAATGACTTTGCCGCTGCGCAGCACCGTCACGCTGTGGGCAATTCGCCGGACGGTCGCCAGATCGTGAGTGATAAACAGATAGGTCAGTCCCAGCTGCTGCTGTAGCTGCTGGAGCAGGGCGAGGATCTGCGCCTGTACGGTAACGTCCAGCGCCGAGGTGGCTTCATCCAGCACCAGAATGGTCGGCTCCAAGATCAGCGCCCTGGCAATGGCAACGCGCTGGCGCTGGCCACCGGAGAGTTCCCGCGCGGTGCGGGTTAACAGCTCGGGCGACAGGGCCACCCGCCGGGTGACGCTCTCCACTCTAGCTGCGCGCTCGGCTTTGCTGAGGGGGGCAAAGTTCTTCAGCGGCTCTTCTATTATCTGGAACAGCGTCTGGCGCGGATCGAGCGAGGCGAACGGGTTCTGATAGACGAACTGGATCTTCTGTCGCAGCTGGCGGCGCGCCTCGTGGCTGAGGCTGGTGGCATTGATATCATCGATGTTCACCTGTCCGCTGTCGGCCTGCTCAAACCCCAACAGAATGCGGGCGAGGGTGGTTTTGCCGGAGCCCGATTCCCCGACCAGCGCATGGGTGCTGCCGCGTTGCACGACAAAGCTGACGTTATCCAGCGCCTGCAGCTGGTGGCCTTTGCCCAGCGCAAAACGTTTGCTGATCCCGATAGCCTGAATGGCGGGCGAGGCCAGCGGGCGGCCCGACACCGGGGCGATGGTTACGCGTTGGCCCTGCACATCACTCAGCAGCTGGCGGGTATAGGCGTGCTGCGGGGCGCGCACCACGTCAGCGGTAGCGCCGTGCTCCTGTACCTCGCCGTTGCGGAACACCAGCAGACGGTCGGCACGCTGGGCGGCAAGAGCCAGGTCGTGGGTGACAAACAGCACCGCCGTGCCGGATTCCCGGCGCAGCACGTCCAGCAGATCCAGAATGCGCTTTTGCACCGTCACATCCAGCGCGCTGGTCGGTTCATCGGCGATGATCAGATCCGGGCGCAGGGCGATGGCGATGGCAATTAAAACCCGCTGTTTCATACCGCCGGAGAGCTGATGCGGGAACTGCTTCATCCGCTGTTCCGGGTGGTTCAGGCCCACTTTACTCAACAGCGCCAGCACCTGCTGTTCGCACTCTGCTTTATCGATTTTCTGATGCAGGCGCAGGATTTCGCCCACCTGAGCGCCGACGGTTTTCACCGGATTGAGGGAGTTACCCGGATCCTGCGGCACCAGGCTGATACGAGCCCCGCGCAGGCTGTCGAGCCTTTTTGCCGACCACTGGCTCAGATCTTCGCCGTTCAGACGGATACTGCCCCCGTCTCGACGGGCGTTATCCGCCAGCAGGCCGATAATCGCCTGCGCGGTGGTGGTTTTTCCCGAGCCGGATTCACCCACAAAGGCCAGCATCTCGCCGCGCCCGAGAGTAAAGCTGACGTTATGCACCACTTCGCGCCACTCGCGGCCCGAACGGTAGCTGAGGGTGAGGTTTTCAACAGACAGAACGGTCATGGGCGACCTCCGCTTAACTGACGACTGATCCGGTTGGTGGCCAGCACCACGGCGATCACTACCAGACCGGGGAACGTGGTCAACCACCAGGCGGTTGAGAGATAGTTACGCCCTTCGGCAATCAGCAGGCCCCATTCCGGGATCGGCGGCGGGGTGCCGTAACCGAGGAAGCTCAGCGTCGACAGGGCCAGAATGGCCTGACCAAACTGCAGGGTGGCAAAGGCCAGCACCGCGGTCAGGGAGTTGGGCAGAATATGCCGCCACAGCACCGACCAGAAGGTGCCCCCGCTGCCAAACGCCGCTTCGACATAATCGGTGTGGCGAATGCGCACCACTTCCCCGCGTGCCAGGCGGGCAAAGCTGGCGATAGACGCCACCCCGACGGCGAGGGCGGCATTCAGGGTCCCAAAACCGAGGAGAATGATGACCGTCAGCGACAATAGCAGCGACGGGATGGCGAGCAGGACATCCACCAGTCGCATCAGCACCGACTCCACGCGTCCGGCAAAGGCACCCGCAATGACCCCGATGGCGGTGCCGATGACAAGCCCCATTGCCACGGCTACCAGCGCGGCGCTCAACGAGTGCGATGCGCCATAGACGATACGGGTATAGACATCGCGCCCCAACTGGTCGGTGCCGAGCCAGTATTCGGCCTGTGGTGCCAGCCGCTGCGCCCCGGCAATGCCCTCAACCGGGCTAAAGTGGGTAAACAAGCCCGGCGTAATGGCCGCCAGCGCGGCAACTACAATCACGGCCCAGGCCAGCCATAACCCCGGCTGCCAGCGTAAGCCACGCCAGGCAGGCACACGCCTGCGCGCCGCGGCGGCATAATCGACAAGGCTCATGCAGCACCTCCGGTTACGGTTTGCAGGCGGGGATCGAACAACGGCATCAGCAGATCCACCAGCAGATTAATCAGCACAAAACCGAGGGCCGAAATCATCACCACCGCCTGCAGCACGGCGATATCCTGGTTATTGACCGCCTGCTGCGTCAGCATTCCCAGCCCGCTGCGGCCAAACACGGTTTCGGTGATCAGCGCCCCGGCAATCAGTTCGCCCAGCAGCAGACCGGCGATATTCAGTACCGGAAGTAGCGCATTGCCGGTAACGTGCCGCCAGAGCACGGCGGTTTCGCTCAGTCCTTTGGCCCGGGCTACCGCGACAAACGGCTGGGCGGCGACCTGGTCCAGACTGCGCATCAGGATCTGCGCCAGCGGGGCGGAGATCGGAATGGCGACGGTGATAATTGGCAGGATCAGGCCCTGCAGCGGCGAAGGGTTAATCACCGGGATCAGCCGCAGCTGGAACGAGAACAGCTGAATCAGGGCAATCCCTAGCCAGAAGGTCGGCAGGGAGATAAACAGCACCGGCAGAGACTGAATGGCGTTGCTCAGCCAACGCAGTCCCGGCAGGCGTGAGGCCAGCGCCAGCGTAAATGCCAGCACTACCGCCAGAATAAAAGCGGGCAGCGCCAGGCTCAGGGTATCCGGCAGGTTAGTGGCGATAAGCTCGCTGACCGCGACACCCGCCTGCAGCGAGAAACCAAAATCGCCGTGCAGCATCGCCCCCAGCGTGTGCAGATACTGCTGCCACAGCGGGCTGTCTGCCCCGTAGGCGATGCGCATCTCTTCGATTTGCGCCGGGCTGAGGCCCAGATCCGGGTTCTGGAACTTAATCAGGACCGCATCACCCGGCAGGACCTGCAGCAGCAGGAACGACAAGGTAAACGCGGCCCACAGCACCAGCAGTCCCAGCCCGGCGCGTTGCAGCAGATAGCGGCTCATGGTTGCCCCCTTAGTGTTTCGCGATCCACGCCCCGTAGAACGACGGGCGACCGACGGCTTCAAAACTGACCCCTTTCAGCCACGGCGCACCGGCAAACACCTGTGGCTCTTCAAAGATTGGGATCACGTAGGCGTTATCCAGCAGATAGCGCTGGGCGTCGCCGGTCAGCTGGAGCCGCTTCTGCGGGTCCACTTCGGCGGAGATATTCACCAGCAGCGCGTTGAGCTTGTCGTCGCTAAAGCCCTTGACCTTGTCGCTGGAGCCGCCTTTTTGCAGCAGGGCATCGCGGTTGGCCGGGTAGAACATGCTTTTCACCACGTCCGGGTCGGCGCGGCCCACTTCCGAGACGGTCAACGGCGTTTTCAGCGGGTCGAGGTTATCGAGGGTGCGGCTGCCCGCATCTCCGGCTTTGACGCTCAGCGCCACGCCGACCTGGCGCCACTGCTGGGCGACCAGCTGCAATACCTCTTTATTCTGTGGCTGCGGAAGGGATTCATAGATGGTCAGGGCCAGACGCTGGCCGTCTTTGGCTCGTATCCCGTCGCTGCCCGCTTTCCAGCCTGCCTCATCCAGCAGGGCGCTGGCTTTGGCTGGGTCGAAGGTCAGTTTGTCACTCAGATCGACATAGCCTGCGGCAGAGTTAGCGAGCACTGATTTGGCCTGCGGATAATTAGGCGAGAACAGGGTCTCGACGACCTGCTTCGCATTGGTGGCGTGCAACAACGCCTGACGCACCCGTACGTCGGCCACCAGCGGGTTATCCGGGCGGAAGCTGATGCTGTCGTTCACGCCGCGGGTGGGGGCGGCGTAGATTTTATATCCCTGGTCGGTGGCCTGTTTTTCGTCATAGGCCTGCACCTGGCGGATAAAGTCGGCCTGTCCGGCCAGCAGCGCGCCGACCCTGACGCTGTCTTCCGGGGTAACCAGATAGGTAATGCCCTCCAGATTAGCCGGACCCTGCTGGGCGAGGTTTTTCGGCCCCCAGGCGTAGTCTTTACGCGCCTGCAGATTCACTTCGCGCCCCAGCTTTTCGTCCTTCACCACGAACGGGCCGGAGCCGATGATATGCCGGGCATCACCCAGCTCTTCAAAGTTGCGTTTCAGGGTACTCAACGACACCAGCCCGGAGCCGATGGTGGCGGTGCCCTGTAAAAAGCCCGGTGACGGTTTCTTGAAGTAGAACTTCACCGTCAGCGGGTCGATCACTTCGCTGCGATCGTAGTTGTTGATCACTTCCGACACCGGCAGGCGCTGGGCTTTGTTGCCCTGGCCGTAGGTATCAAAGTTTTTTGCCACCGCGCTGGCATCCAGCGGCGTGCCGTCAGAGAACGTCACGCCAGGGCGAAGTTTAAAGGTGTATTCGGTTTTATCGGCGTTGGTGGTCCAGCTCTCGGCGATCCACGGCTCGACCTGTAAGGTTTCCGGGTTCTGCCAGGTAAGCTTGTCGGTGATCTGATTCAGAATGCCGCCGTTCGGATAGAATCCGCCCGCCGGGGGATAGAGGTTGGTGTGTGCCTGTTGTTCCAGATAGACCAGCGTGCCGCCTTTAACGGGCGTCTCTGCGGCCCAGACTGTGGTTGCTGCAACGATCAGCGCCGTCAGCAGCGGCAGGCGAAATGGGGTTTGCATGGTGAATTCCTTTGTTATCTTCTTGTTAGCGTCGGATTCATCATCAGACGGCGCAGAAAACAAAGGAACAAAGGAATTGAGCTAAGGATTGCCGGAAAGTGCAAATAAAAACCGCGCCAGAAGCGGCGCGGTTAGCGGGGGACTAGACAAATTTCGCCAGCGGATCGGCGGCGGCAAAGGCCACGGCGCGGTCGGCTGCCGGGGGATAAATCAGCTCGTTGGTGATGGCGATTTTGATTTTCTTCGCCTCATCACGCACGGATTTGACCTCCTGTTCCCAGCCTTCGGTATACACCGCGCCCCAGGCACCCAGATCGAGGCAGGTCACGTAGTTCACCTGACGGTACGGATAAGGTTCTACGTTCAGCAAGCTGGCTGCGGCGTTGTGGCCGGCAAACTTGCCTAACTGAATGGCGTGCTGGCAGGTCATCAGAGCGGTGTTGCCCAGATCGTCGGTTTTGGCGTGTGCCATGTCGCCGGTGGCGTAAATGTCCGCCTGCGCCGGAACCTGCAGGCTTGCGTTAACCTTTAGACGGCCCTGACTGTCGCGTTCGCCGTCAATCTGCTCACTCAGGGGATGGGCTTCTACGCCTGCGGTCCAGACCACGGTTAACGCGTCAATCCGCTCGCCATTTTTCAGCGTCACGCCGCTGGCATCGATGGCTTCAATTTCACTGTTCAGACGCCATTCAACGCCCAGTTCGTCGCTTGCCGCTTCGATGGTGCTGCGCAGGGCTTCACTGTAACGGCCACCGATCGCTGCACCGCGTTCAACTACGATTACTTTGGTCTCTGTATCATCGCCAAAGCGAGCGCGGAGACGGGCAGGGAGTTCGGTAGCCAGTTCAATGCCGGTAAATCCACCGCCGCAAACCACCACGGTGTTACGCGCAGCCGAGGCAGGGCGCGTCACCAGTGAATCGAGGTGCTTTTCGAAAACTTGCGCCGATTCTAACTGGTCGATATCAAATGCATGCTCTGCCAGGCCTGCAATGGGCGGACGGCGGGTCTGGCTGCCGGTGGCCAGCACCAGACGATCGTAAGTTGCTGGAACGGTGCCGCCGTGAGGATCGCGATACCAGACAATTTTCTCTTTAGCATCAATGCGTTCAGCATCACCGGCGATAAATTCAATATTCAGTTCAGCAAACAGATCGCTTAATGGTGCGACAAATCCCGCCACCTGTTCTTCATAAAACCGCGGGCGAACACGCAGTTCAGCGCGCGGGGCCAGCACGGTAATGCGCAGGTCATTGCACCCCTCGATATCGGCCACGCGTGCGGCGCTCACCGCTGCCCACATCCCGGAAAAACCGCTGCCCACAATTAAAATTTGCTTCTTCATCTTCGATCCTTTTGCTCGTCAGGCCGTGTGTCTGACATAACTGCAACTATACTTGTCGTAGTTAACTGCGACAAGATCTTTCTGAGTCAAAAAAATGTTCAATGCTAAAACAAGGGCTTAAATGAAAGGTGGGGAGCGGCGTTTTTATATCTTAGCAAACATGGCTATAATGACCCCGAACAGAAAATTCGGAGTCAAAGATGGCCTTTTACAGTTCCGGTGTGGAATACGGCATTCACAGCCTGATGTCGATGGTGGATGCGAAAGGTAACGATCGTGAGATGAGCGTCAGGGAGCTGGCGGCATTACAGGGGGTACCTTATGACTACCTGGGCAAGATCTTCACGCGTTTGTCGCGTGCCGGGTTGGTAACCAGCACAGAAGGCAAGGGGGGCGGCTTTAAACTGGCGCGCCCGGCTGAACTGATCACCGTGCTGGATGTGGCGCATGCCATTGATGGTGAAAAGAATATGTTTGAGTGCCGGGAAATACGCCAGAGACTGGCGGTCTTTGATGAAACTCCGCCTGCGTGGGTCTGTGATGGCCCGTGCGGCGTGCGCTCGGTGATGGACAGCGCCCAGCAGCGGATGGAAGAGGAGCTGGCCCGCCATACCATTCTCGACCTGGCGCGCAAAATGTTCCGCAAGGCGCCGGATACGTTTCAGATTGAGGTGCAGGAGTGGATTTCAGATCGGCGGAATTCCACTCCCTCGCTGTGAGGGAGTGGCGGTTAACGATTATTTAGAACGAAAATCAATCACCATACGGCCACGGATTTGGCCTTGCTCCATCTCTTTAAAGATGGCGTTGATGTCCCCCAGCGGACGCAGGGCCACTTTCGGCACCACTTTGCCTTCGGCAGCAAACTGGAAGGCTTCGGTCAGATCCTGACGGGTGCCCACCAGTGAGCCCACCACCTGAATGCCGTCCAGCACCAGACGCGGGATATCCAGGCTCATCGCTTCCGGCGGCAGGCCGACGGCCACCACACGGCCACCGGCGCGCACCGCATCGACGGCTGAATTGAAGGCTGCTTTCGCCACCGCAGTAACCACCGCCGCATGCGCACCGCCGGTTTTTTCCTGAATAAATTTAGCAGCATCGTCAGTGCGGGAATTCACCACCAGATCGGCACCCATGCTGGTGGCCAGCTTCAGCTGTTCATCGTTGACGTCGATGGCGATCACTTTGGCATTGAACACGTTTTTCGCGTATTGCAGCGCGAGGTTACCCAGCCCGCCGAGACCGTAAATGGCGATCCACTGGCCCGGTTTAATCTCAGAAATTTTCACTGCTTTATAGGTGGTCACCCCGGCGCAGGTGATGCTACTGGCCGCGGCGGAATCCAGCCCGTCCGGCACTTTAACCGCGTAATCGGCGGTGACGATGCACTCTTCTGCCATGCCGCCATCAACGGAATACCCGGCGTTTTTCACGGTGCGGCAGAGCGTTTCATTGCCGGAGTTGCAGTATTCACAGTGGCCGCAGCCTTCGAAGAACCACGCCACGCTTGCGCGGTCACCTGGCTTGAGCGAGGTGACGCCCGGCCCAACCTCCTGCACTACGCCAACCCCTTCGTGGCCGAGGATCACCCCGGTCTTATCGCCAAAATCGCCGTTTTTAACGTGAAGATCGGTGTGGCATACGCCACAGCACTCCATCTTCAGCAGCGCTTCGCCATGCTTCAGAGCGCGTAAGGTTTTCTCGGTCACTTCTACCTGATGGTCTTTGGTTACGACAGCAGCTTTCATATGTTTCTCCATTTTCATGATGAGGATCTGCAAGGCAGACAGGGCATGTAACACACGGGAAATACTCCTTAAGGATTAATTTTTTTAATGCGTTGTGCAAGGCCGGAGCAACATAATGTAATAATTTAATTAGAATTTGTTGTTTCCATCACCCCTCTAAATAGTAATGTCATCAATGATTGTGTGGTGATTATTTCTGTAGCAAATGCGTCATGTTTCTGACATTTCAAAGCCGTAAGGTGTGCTCTTCTCAATAACCGAAGAGTTAAAAAGACAATGCATCTGGTAAAAAAACTTCTCGCAGTGAGCGTTCTCCTGTCCGCTTCCGTGCAGGCGCAAAACATCCTCGATTTCCCTCAGCCTGGCAATAACCCGGAAGAGTTTTATGCCGTCACCGAAATTCCGGCGGGAGGGATTATCAAATATGAAACCGATGCCAAAACCGGCTTTATAATTGCCGACCGTTTCCAGTCGATGCCGGTTGCCTATCCCGCTAATTATGGTTCATTGACGCAGTCTCTGGCGGGGGATGGCGATCCATTGGACGTGGTGTTTTACACCCGTGCCCCGATGGCCCCAGGCACGCTGATTAAACTGCGAGCCATTGGCGTGCTGAAGATGATCGACGGCGGTGAGAAGGACGACAAAATTGTCGCCGTTCCGGCCAGCAAAATTGACCCGACCTATGACGACATTAAAGAGCTGAGCGATCTGCCGAAGATTGAGCAGCAGCGCCTGGAAGCCTTCTTCCGGGTCTACAAACAGCTGCCGGAAGGGCGTAAATCGGTGGAGCTGAACGGCTTTAACGATGCCGCCAGCGCTAAGCAGGAAATCAAACAGGCATGGGATGCCTGGAAAACCAAACAGCCCCAGTAATAACCGGCCCGGCGGGGTTTACCGCCGGGCACTGGCTTACAGCTGCGCGCTGAGCGCAGCAATTTCCTCCCGCCACTGCGCCTGCAGCTGCGGCTTCTGATGCTTAGGCTTACGCAACTGGTCTTCTTCCAGCAGTGCTTCCAGCTGAATTAACCGCTCCAGCAGATCGTCTGCGATATCTTTATGCTTATTATCTACTGTCGAAACCGGCACGGTATTCAGCACGCTGCCATCACGCAGACGGGCAAATACCGCATCGGCATCGTGCCATTCGCTCAGCTTGCCGTCCTCAATCAGCCAGAAACGGTTGCAGCTTTGGCTGATGAGCTGCCTGTCATGGCTGACCAGCAGTACGCCGCCGGTAAACTGTTGCAGGGTTCCGGCCAGAGCCTCTTTGCCCTCCATATCCAGATGGTTAGTCGGTTCATCAAGCATCAGCAGGCTGTAGCGGGCGAGCGTCAGGCCGATAAACAGCAGCCGCGAACGTTCGCCCCCGCTGAGGGTGTTGACCCGTTGTCCATGACGCCCCCAGCCGAATCCGGCGCTGATTAACGCCATCTTGCGCACCTGCGGATCGGGGGCAAACGGCTCAAGGGCGTCACTCAGCGTGGCGTCATCCGCCAGCTGGTGCAGCGTCTGGTCGTAATAGCCGAGCGTGGCGCGCGGATGGATGTTCAATCCGGCGCCGTCGCTGTTGCCGGTAAACTGCTGCCAGATAAGCTTCATCAGGGAGGATTTCCCGCAGCCGTTACGCCCGACAATCGCCACCCGGTCGCCGCTTTTCATCCGCATGTTGTGCATCGTGAACAGCGCGGGCAGGCCCGGCGCGGGCGGCACGTCGAGAATGTCTACCTCCAGCAGGCGGTTAGCGGGCAGCGCTTCGCCGCGCAGTGCCAAGGTCCACGGGCTGCCGGCGGTGAGCGAAGTCTGGCTCTCTTTCAGTCGTTCGACCTGCTTTTCCATCTGTTTGGCTTTACGGGCCAGATCTTCGTTGTCGTAGACTTTTCCCCATGTGGCCAGCCGTTTAGCGCTAACGGTGACCCGGTCGATCTCCTTTTGCTCGGCTTTACGGCGCAGGGCATCGCTTTCGTCTTTTTCCATCAGCGCCTGACGCGCGTGGGTACAGGGAAGGGCGAAGGCGTGCAGGGTTTTGTCGCGCAGGATCCAGCTGCCGTTCGTCACCGCATCCAGCAGCTGCCGGTCGTGGGAGACCAGCACAAAGCTGCCGGACCAGTTCTGCAAAAACTGCTCCAGCCACAGCAGAGTGGGCAGATCGAGGTGGTTGCTGGGTTCATCCAACAGCAGCAGATCCGGCTGGTGGATGAGGGCGCGCGCCAGCAGCAGGCGTGTGTGCTGTCCGCCGCTGAGGGTCGCCGATTGCAGCCCGATGTCGGCAACGGAAAAGCCCATCCCAGCCAGCAAGGATTCAGCCCGCCAGCGCAGGCTCTCGCGCTCGGCCACCGGCAGCTGCGCCAGGACCGCGTCGAGCATGGTCAGGGGGTAGACAGATTCCGGGAGGTGCTGTTCCACCCGTGCCATCAGGCAGTGTCCGGCCAGCGCTACCGTCCCGGATGCCGGGGTATCGGTGCCGTCGAGGATCTTCAGCAGGGTACTTTTGCCGCAGCCGTTATCGCCAAGCAGACCAATGCGGTCGCCTTTTTTCAGGGTAAAAGTGAGGTCGTTAAACAGGGTGTCGAAGGCGGTATCAACACGCAGGAATTGTGCAGTCAGTAATGTGCTCATTTGCTTACTCAAGAGTTGCAGGCATAGAAATGCCTCGTCAATCATCGCTGACGATAACCCGGTAAGCCCGAGAGAAGGGATTGTCTTAGGTGTCTTCGCTCAAGCCGAAGTTATCGCAGCACGAAACCGATAACGCTTGAGCAGGTGCGATCACCAAGGTGAAGTGAAATATCAAAAATTTCACAGCACAGCATAATTAGCCTCCTTATAAATTTGTCTGATTTTTGGATTTAAGGAGTGTAGCGGGGAATGGGAAGTTCGACAAGGGAAGGGCGTATCCGGACACCTGGGGCGGCGTAATTGTTTTTTATCTGCACTGCCGGTTAGTTAAAATAAAAATTGCTTATTAATGCTGGTCGTGCATTAATGAAACCTTAGTCGCAATACGCAAACAAACGTAAAAGATTTTTCTTAGACGTCCTCATGACCTGGCGCTATCGCTGATATCCCCTCCCTTTGAGTCCATACGCTTAATTCCCTACGTTTATTACTCACGCTAAAATTTATAAATCTTCAACAGGAGTCCGTATGTCCGCAAGAATTAAAGGTCTGGTTAAATGGTTCAAAGATGATAAAGGTTTTGGTTTTATCTCTCCGCTGGATGGCAGTAAAGATGTTGCAGTTCATTTCTCTGCCTTTGAAGGGGATAACTTAAAAACACTTTTTGAAGGCCAAAAGGTTGAATTTTCTATCCGCAGCGGTGACAAAGGTCCGGCTGCTGCCAGTGTAATACTTTGCGACAAATAAACAGCGATGGGTTGCGATAAACCTAATCGGAGGACGGCTGGGCAGGCGATGTTTCGCTGTCAGTTAAGATTGCCAAATGATTCGTTTCCAGAACTTATTCATCCGTCTCATTTGGCAAGCGCTGGCGTTTTAAATTCGTTGTGTTGATTTGAATAAAGTACTGCAGTACGGGCAGACAAGTTGCGCCCCTTTTTGTACGCGACTGAAGCTATGTTCAGAATCTTTTGAACAGCTTGGGCATGGGCATTTAACTAAGTGATTACGACGGGCTTGCGTGTTTTTACGTCCGGACATAGGCATCTCCTGATTTAAGGGAGGGTTACCTTACACGTTTGATCAGCATGATGCTTGTTTTTTTATTTTCACTGCACCAGGTCTGCCTTGATACAACACGCTTTTATCCGTCATATAGCCATCCGGGTGGTTAAGCGGTTAAAATAAACAAAGATAAACATTGTACAATTAATTTCTTTGTGTCTTAATGATTCATCGGTTTGGAAAGCAGACCTTATGAAAGCAGTTTTAGTAAAGCAGTCCTCAGTTCAAGTGTTATCAGTCGATACCCTTCTTCATGAGCCTCCTCCTATAGTGCCAAATAAGTAACTCTAAAAAAACAGGCCATCACAGCCGCATTTAAGTGGCTCATTAATTAAGGAAGTATCTATGTCTAACAAAATGACTGGTTTAGTAAAATGGTTTAACGCTGATAAAGGTTTTGGCTTTATCACTCCTGACGACGGCAGCAAAGATGTATTCGTGCATTTTTCTGCTATTCAGAGCGACAACTTTAAGACACTTGATGAAGGCCAGAAAGTTTCCTTCACCATTGAAAGTGGCGCGAAAGGCCCTGCAGCCGGAAACGTCTCAGCGCTGTAATATGCGCTAATTATCATCTAAGCTTACAATTGCGATGAAGACAATAGTCTGAGCAGCTAAGCGAAATTGATAATAAAAAAACCCGCCTTGTGCGGGTTTTTTGTTATCTGGACCTGGGGCTAGATAGAGGTCCGACGGTAGTTGCGGTATTCCGGTTTCCAGAAGTTCTCGTCAATTGCCTGCTGCAACGCGTCGGCAGAGGTTTTCACCGCCACGCCCTGCTGCTGGGCCATTTTGCCGACCGCAAAGGCGATGGCTTTCGAGACAATATGAATGTCCTTCAGCTCCGGCAGCACCAGGCCTTCGCCGTTGTTTACCAGCGGCGAGTGTTTGGCCAGCGTTTCACTGGCGGACATCAGCATCTCGTCGGTAATACGCGATGCCCCGGAGGCGATCACACCGAGGCCAATTCCCGGGAAGATATAGGAGTTGTTGCACTGGGCGATCGGGTAGGTTTTATCCTTCCATACCACCGGCGCAAACGGGCTGCCGGTGGCGACCAGCGCATTGCCTTCGGTCCAGGTGATGATGTCCTGTGGGGTCGCTTCAACGCGGGAGGTTGGGTTTGAGAGCGGCATCACAATCGGGCGGGCACAGTATTTGTGCATCTCGCGGATGATCTCTTCGGTAAACAGCCCGGTCTGGCCGGAGACGCCAATCAGGATATCCGGCTTCACGTTGCGCACCACGTCCAGCAGGGAGAGTACTTCGCTGTCGGTGTCCCAGTTTTTCAGGTTGTCGCGCTTTTGCACCAGCTTGTTCTGGAACGGGAGCAGGTTTGGCATCGCATCGGTCAGCAGGCCGAAGCGGTCAACCATGAACACCCGCGAGCGTGCCAGATCTTCGCTTAAGCCTTCGCGCTGGGTCTGGGCGATGATCTGTTCGGCGATCCCGCACCCGGCAGAGCCGGCACCCAGGAAAACGATTTTTTGATAGCTCAGCTGGTTGCCCGCTGCACGGCTGGCCGCAATCAGCGTGCCGACGGTCACGGCGGCGGTGCCCTGAATATCGTCATTGAAGGAGCAGATCTCGTCGCGATAGCGGTTCAGCAGCGGCATGGCGTTTTTCTGCGCGAAGTCTTCAAACTGCAGCAGCACGTTCGGCCAGCGCTGTTTAACCGCCTGGATAAAGTCATCGACGAACTGGTAATACTCTTCGTCGGTAATGCGCGGGTGACGCCAGCCCATGTACAGCGGATCGTTGAGCAGCTGCTGGTTATTGGTCCCGACGTCCAGCACCACCGGCAGGGTATATGCCGGGCTGATGCCGCCACAGGCGGTATACAGGGACAGTTTGCCAATTGGAATACCCATCCCGCCGATCCCCTGGTCGCCCAGGCCAAGAATACGTTCCCCGTCGGTCACCACGATCACTTTGATGTTGTGGTTGGGCACGTTCTGCAGGATGTCGTCCATGTTGTGACGATCGGCCCACGAGATAAACACCCCGCGCGAACGGCGATAAATTTCGGAGAAGCGTTCGCAGGCGGCCCCAACGGTCGGGGTGTAGATCACCGGCATCATCTCGTCGAGATGGTTTTCCACCAGGCGGTAGAAGAGGGTTTCGTTGGTGTCCTGGATGTTGCGCAGGTAGATGTGCTTATCGATTTCGGTTTTAAAGCCCTGATACTGGATCCACGCGCGCTCTGCCTGTTCCTCGATGGTTTCCACCACTTCCGGCAGCAGTCCCAGCAGGTTAAAGCTGCTGCGCTCTTCTTTACTGAAGGCGCTGCCCTTGTTCAGCAGGGGGAATTCCAGCAGCACGGGCCCGGCATAAGGGATGTAAAGGGAACGGTTGGTTTTCGCTTTGTTGTCCATGTCACTCACTTAAATTTAAAAATCCATCCCTGGCACTGCTATTAATCATCGTCGGGGGGGCGCTATCAGGGAGGCGTCAGGCGGGTAGTATAAAGGAGGTGATTGTTAAAAACCGCAACATGCAAAAAAAACACCATCGGAGTGACCGATGGTGTCGGGGATCTTTGCGGGAAACTTACTTCTGTGCGTGGCGGCGTCTGCCGGTGGCGTGCGCGACCTGTGTTTCTGTGTCGCCTTCAATCACCACTTTGCGTTGGTTTGACAGCTTGTAGTTCAGTCCCAGGATATGGCGTGCCTGACGGTTCGATTTCATGTTAACTCCTCAATCCTGTTGATAGTGATAAGGTGAACGAAATGTAACCCCTTAGGTTGCAGATCCAGCTTAGCAGATTTTTAAAAACTGGCGTGCTGGCCGCTGACCACGTAGTTAATGGTCTGCTGGTAGATGTCACTGAGGATGTCATTGTCGGTGGTTTCCACCCACTTGGTCAGTTCCATTAAAATGTCATCTTCAGTGACAGCGCCCTGTTCAGCGCGTAAACCCTGTGCAATCGCATTAACCAATTCCGGCTGTGCGGATGGTGTGTGTGCAGACGTATAAGTAAACATAGTGCCTCCGTGTCGTTTTCTGTTTAATGTTCCGGCGTGCAACAAATTAGTTCATAGCCAGAATGACAAAATTTTGTGGCGCTGTGTTTAAGACTCGTCCTGGAAATAAAAATATCATCATCGCACATTTTTTAAGGATATATCAGGGCTTCCAACGACGTTGCTCGGTATATTTTTCATAAGGCATCGGTGATGGCCAGGTAATTAACTCTATCACGCTGCCCCACGGCGTTTTACCGTAACAAAAGGCATTGCCTTGACCCTGTTCGGCGGGGAAGGATAGCGCCTTAGGTCCGGTGAACATCTCTCCACCCGCCGCGGTGAAGCGGGAGATAGCCTCTGTAATATCATCGGTATACACAGCGAAGTGCTGCAGACCAAAGTCGCTCGGCCTGGCCGGGGCTTGCTGCTGGGGGCCATGCATTTCGAAGAGCTCAATCCCCGGCCCATGAGGCAGGGCCAGCATCCGAATGGCCCGTATTTCTGTACCGGGGAATAGCCTGAGTGTTTCCTCTTGAGCTTCATGGTCAATATTATTGTCCCCGGGTTCTACGGAGCAATATATTATCCTGGCATCAAAGGCCTGCTCGAAAAATAGCGTGGCTTGATCAATATCCGGGACGGTTATACCAATATGGTCGATACCTCTGAGAGGTGGTTGCATGTTTTTCTCCTTGTTGAAATATCAATATAGCAGGCGAGTATTTGCGCACAGGCATGAGATTTTTCCTTGTTTGCCGCAAAGCGACATTGCTCTTCTATACTTACTCCTTTCTATGCCAAAAGGAGAGCAAGCATGACAATTCACAAGCACGGTTCAGCGCACTGGTCAGGCGATATCAAACGCGGTAAGGGGACGGTTTCTACTGAAAGTGGCGTTCTTAACCAGCAACCTTATGGCTTCAATACCCGCTTTGAAGGTGAGAAAGGGACCAATCCCGAAGAGTTGATTGGTGCGGCGCATGCAGCCTGTTTCTCAATGGCGCTGTCGCTGATGCTGGGGGAGGCGGGCTATACCGCCGATTCCATTGACACCAAAGCGGTGGTCTCGCTGGATAAAACCGATAGCGGCTTTGCCATCAGCAAAGTGGCGCTGGAGAGCAAAGTCACGGTTCCGGGGATTGACCCGCAGCAGTTTGATGGGGTGATCCAGAAAGCCAAAGCCGGATGCCCGGTGTCCCAGGTGTTAAACGCGGAAATCACGCTCGACTATACCCTGAACTGATCCCGATGCCGGGCGCTTACGTCCGGCTAACCCTTCACCGCCTGCGGAAAGATCTCCGCAAGCCATGCGATAAACACCCTGAGGCGATGCGTCACATGCCGGTTTTGCGGATAAACCACGTAAAACGGATACTGTGGCGGTCGCCATTTTTGCAGAATTTCCACCAGCGTTCCCGCCTCAAGTAATGCTCCAACCGAATAACGAAACGTCTGGATAATACCCATCCCGGCCACCGCTGCTGCCAGATGAGCGTTGCTTTCGTTGACCCCGATATGGTGCTGCAGGCTGATTTCGCGGGTTTCCTGATCCCAGTTAAAGCGAAAGGGTACGGCGCGCCCGCTCACCGGGGAGAGATAACTCACCAGCTTATGGCCGTTTCGTAACGCCTCTGGATAGCCGGGTATACCGTGCTGTTTCAGGTAGGCCGGGGTGGCGCAGGTGACCATCTCTGCATTGCCGATATGCCGGGCGATCAGGGAAGAGTCCTCCAGCGCACCGCCGCGGATCACGCAGTCCACGTTGCCGCTGATTAAATCCACCGGGCGGTCGGATACGCCCAGGTCGATGCGGATGTCGGGATAACGGCGCATAAAGTCCGGCAGCGCCGGGATCAGCACATCACGCGCCGTCGAGCCGCCCACGTCAATACGCAAATGCCCCTGCGGATGCCGGGTTGCCGCGCTGAACGCGGTGTCGATATCCTCGATATCAATCAGCACCCGGCGGGCTTTCTGGTAATAGGGGTTCGAGGTCCAATGATGTAAAAAACCACGCTAAGAGGTTAATTTATTGTTTATATTGAAATTTAACGGTCTTAACTCGCCCTTCAGAATATCTTCCGGTAACGAAAACGTATAATGCCCCAGCATATTTATATGGCCATGTATCAGCGGCGATAATCTTGCCAGATGCTCCTCTTCAGGTGTTTCCCCCGATTTGCGAAGATGTGACAACGCCTCCTGCATGTAAAGTGTGTTCCACAGCACAACCGCATTGGTCACCAGACCCAGAGCACCGAGTTGATCTTCCTGCCCTTCACGGTAGCGTTTTCTAATTTCACCACGTTGTCCGTAGCAAATGGCTCGAGCCACTGCATGGCGTCCTTCTCCCCGGTTGAGCTGAGTGAGGATCCGACGCCGGTAATCCTCATCATCGATATAGTTGAGAAGATACAACGTCTTGTTGACCCGGCCCACTTCCATAATCGCCTGAGCCAGACCAGATGGTCGGCTACTTCTCAACAGTGAACGAATAAGCTCTGATGCATGGATGGTCCCAAGCTTCAGTGAGCCCGCCATTCGCATCATTTCATCCCATTGGGATTCTATTTTTGACAGTTCAACACATCCCCGGGCCAGCTCATTCAGGGCACCATAATGTGCCGTTTTATCTGCCCGCCAGAATATCGCCCCGCCTGCATCGGCCAGACGAGGGGAAAACTGGTAGCCCAGTAACCAGAACAGGCCAAAAATGATATCGCTGGATCCTGCCGTGTCCGTCATAATTTCTACCGGATTCAGCCCGGTCTGCTGCTCCAGAAGCCCTTCCAGTACAAAGATGGAATCACGAAGCGTACCGGGAACGACAATGCCATGGAAACCGGAGTACTGATCGGAGACGAAGTTGTACCAGGTGATACCGCGTCCTGAACCAAAGTATTTACGATTTGGTCCGGAATTAACCGTTTTAACCGGTGTGACAAAACGCATACCATCTGCGGAGGCAACCTCACCACCTCCCCAGAACCCCGCGAGCGGCAGCGTGGACTGAAAATCAACCAGCCGTGCATTAGCGCTGACCAGCGTTTCTGCCCTGAGATAATTTTGTTTAACCCAGCTCAGACGATGGCGAGTAAGCGCGGGAATATTATGCTTTATCAGGGGTTCATGCCCTATATTGCAGGCTTCTGCCAGCAGTGTTGCGCACAGACTGACCTGGAGATCCTGCGCCCGGGCACCTGATTCACTGACGTGGCTGAATTCGCGGGTAAAACCGGTTCGGGCATCTATTTCAAGCAACAGCTCAGTCAGATCAACCGGAGGGATCAGTTCTCTTACCCGACGATTCAATTGTATCAGTGCCGGTGGCTCATCCAGTTTATCCAGACTGCTAATCGTCAGTGAGGGATGCTTACCTTCATTGCTTATGCTGACCGCTGCGTTGCAGGCAAAACGTGAAGCCACTGATTTCCATGTGTCATCAAGCCGCGTAGCCAGTTGTTCTGCTGCTTTAGTTCCGTCTGATGGATGACCCAGCGCCCGACATACCGGGATGCGTTGTGCCTGCCATTCAGCTCCCTGAAGCAATTTTTGACGCGGGTCTCCCCACCGGTCACTGTTCTCCAGCCAGAGATCACGACGGCGCAAAGAATCCTGAAGGCGCTCGAGAAGACACAGCGAGTAACCCGCTCGTAGAATCCTGCCATCTCTGTCGTAGACCAGACGTTTCCAGGGGCCGGAAATGATTTGCTCTGGTGCATCGTCGAGAATTCGCTTTTTTGAGCCACTCAGTTCGGCCAGATAATGGATTGCTGACAACGTGTGCTCCCCGGCCGGGGCGGCCTGAAAGTGTAAGTCACGCAACATCGCGGACAGGAAGCGCTTCACCCGTCCATATTGTTCCACCATTTCATCCTGAAAATGAGTATCCTGCGGGCGCGCCAGCTCATTTACCTTGCCGACGGATTCAGCCAGTTTGTCCTTTGGTATGCGGCGAAAAATAGCCTGCCGCAGAGCTGCTTCATCGGTGTTCTCATCAAGTAATAACGTGCATGCCCGTGCCAGTAATAGCGCGGCACGATCAAGATCTTTCAGGGTCCTGAGCCGCTTTTTCTGCCCGATATTTTTTGCAGAACGCGTGATATCCAGAATAAGCATATCCAGCACATCCACGGCCTCGTCAAGCGCCGAAATTTCCTGTGCTTTCACAAACGCAGTAAGCACGGCCAGTCGCCGTTCGTCAGGCATTCTTGAAATGTATTTCACCGAAGCCATTCCGGCATAACGGGCCAAATTCCGCAGCTGGATGGCAGGCAGGCCGGAGAAATTCAGCCGGGAAAACTCCATGCTACGCAGTCGGGTATATCGCTCCAGGGCGTCTGTAAATGACGGCCCACTGATAGTGACAGGACCTTTTCGCATCTCCTCCAGCACCGATATACGCTGCCCTTCAGGTATTTCAAGTAAACCGTCCAGTTGTGTTTTCTGCCAGCTGTCAGGCAACAAAGCCAGCCTTCGCCATAATCGTCGACTTGCCCGTTCGCGTACTTCGCCAATCAGCCTTGTCAGAGTCGAGGGGGCGGGTAGCAGGATCTTATTTTGCAGCAACCATGCGGTAGCAAAATCAAACAGCAGACCTGGACGCTCATTGCTGAGCCAGGCGCGAGTATAGAGCAAACGCTTCAGTCTGAATGACCAGGGGAAATCACCAAAATCATGATAATCATAATAGAGCTTGATAAGCCCCTGATGCTCCCAGCGGGTATTTTCTCTTTCAGCATACCGGGAAAGGATCTCTGGTCGGCTGATGTTCAACTGTGCCGCAATGTAAAAACGGATGAATGAGGGAATTTGAAGGGGATCAGGAGGAAACGTTCCCAGAAAGCGCGCCGTAGTCAGCTGAAGTGCAATCCCCAGCCGGTTATGTTTTCCCCGTCGCTGATTAATAAAAGCAAGGTCACGCTCATCCAGATGAAAATACCGAGCCAGCTGAACCTCATTTGGGTCTGCCACATAACGACCGTAGTTTTCTGTCTGTTCGCTGGTAAGAAAGTCATCACTCATTGCGCATCCTTTCGTAAACGGGAGTTCTGTTCTTTTTTTAACCGTCTCAAATATTATAAGTTTTGAGACTGCTAAAATCGGCCCGGCATTAAGTATCAAAAATCGTGATTTATGCTTTATGATACTAAACAGTATCAATATCGATTTATGAGACCAATATGGCATTACTGGGATATGCGAGAGTATCAACCAGCCATCAGAAACTGACGGCGCAAATTTCTGAGCTGAAATCTTCCGGGGTGAGGGAAGATCGCATTTTTACGGACATGATGTCGGGAGCTACGGACGAGCGCGAAGGACTGCAACGTCTGCTGGCTCGGGCTGAACAGGAGGACATTATCCTCTGTACCAAAATGGACCGACTGGGCCGTAATACCTCTGACATGATCAAAATCGTCGACACATGTTATAAAAAAGGGATAGCCATCAGGTTTCTGGAGAATGGGCTGAGTACTGAAGGAACGATGGGTAAAATGGTTATTCAGATCCTGGCCGCCGTTGCAGAGGCTGAACGCGAACGAATATTAGAGCGTACCAACGAGGGCAGAGTGGTCGCTATGGCGGCAGGGGTTAAGTTTGGGCGAAAACCTCATCAAGGGTCGGGAATGGCTCTGGAACTTATTCACCTTGATACTCCCATTAAGCTGGTGATGGAGAAAACCGGCATTTCACGGGCAACTTACTTTCGGTTGAAGAATCATCAGCGCCGTTCCTGATGTTCAGACGCTTCAAATGAAAATTTTCTGGCTCCTGCCTCGGAAGCTCTAAACATCTTCACATAAATGACCGGGGACATAATGGATAATTATAATCAGTTGCTTGCATTCATATGGGCGTATGAATACGGCAACTTTTCTGCCGCCGCGCGGGCAAACGGATTGACGCCTTCAGCAATGAGTAAACTCATCAGCCGGCTGGAGGCGAGATTACAGGTAAGACTCTTCCATCGCGGGACGAGAACGTTAACGCTGACCGAAGAGGGACACGTTTATCTTAACAGTGCCCGGGCAGTCGTTGACGCAATGACGGAGGCTGATTCACTGGCTGAAGATATGCCATCACGCGTCAGCGGGCAGCTGAAAATCCGTACTATGACTACCTTTGCCCGTTATCACATCCTTCCATGGTTGCCCGAGTTTATTGACGCCTACCCTGACCTCAACGTTGATATTGAAACGGGGCCGGTTTACCGGGATGATTTTGATAAAGGGCTGGATCTGGCCATTTATGGTGGTGTACTTGCGAGTTCTTCCCGCATCGCCCGTCGTATCGGTGAGAGTCAGTGGATTACCTGCGCTTCGCCGGCCTACATCACCAGGTACGGCATACCCTCCCATCCCCGTGAGTTGATGGAGCATCGCTGTTTTCACTTTAATTTCGATAGCCACTGGAACCAGTGGGTATTCGCCGAAGACAATCAGAGCATCATATTCCCGGTGAAACCGGTTGCCTCCCTGTCGCAGGGCGATTTGCTGCGCGATCTGGCCATTCAGGGAGAAGGTATCGTCCGCCTGGCTGACTTTCACGTTCACCGGGATATCAGAGAAGGAAGATTAATCCCGCTTTTGAAGGCATTCCAGTCTCCTGTCAGAGAGCCGCTCTATATAATTTACGCAAAAAGGCAGCATCTCAGCCCACGCATCCGCTGTTTTATTGAATTCATGGAAAAACAGATAGCCCTTCATCCCTGGAGCGTTTGAATTTTCAGTCAGCCCCTTACTACTTGTCCCTCAGATCATATTTGAACACCCACTGTGAAACTACGTCACAGTGGGTATTCCTGCTGCTCGAATCTCGTCGCTAACGGATCGTGATACTGTTTTATGGATTTTTACAGAACGAATCCATTTTTAGGAAAGAAGAAATTACTATGTCAGACAGACAAACATCACGGGCAGGGATGGCACTGGCCCTGGCTTTCTTTTCCGGTATGCTGAGCAGCAGCCTTCCCACTCCTCTCTATCCCGTGTACATCAGTTTATATGGCTTCAGTGCTTCTCAAATAATGGCGGTGTTTGGCGTCTACGCGGCAGGTGTCCTTTTCGCGCTGGCTTTTACTGCCAAAGTTCATATCAGGACTAGCCTGTATACAAGACCTCTCTATGCTGGCCTGACCTGCGTTTTGCTGTCATCACTACTGATGATGTTTGCAGATAACTTTATGATACTTATCCTGGGCCGTTTTGTTACCGGTCTGGGGTCAGGTATTTTAATGGCCTATATTAACCGCTCGCTGATTAAATTATTTGATACGGAAGTAAGTAACACTGCGGCATTGACGGCTTCTGCCTCGTTGATCCTTGGACAGGCTATTGGTCCATTAATAACGGGGGAAATCGTACATCGTGGTTTTTATGCACTTAAGACTCCATACATAATTCTTTTTATTCTGGTTGTAATGTCGATATTTGGGATCTGGCGCAGTCGTCTGGTGATTAATAGGCACTGTACGACAGTAACCATTGAACGGAAAAGTGTCGGTGCTCAAAGTTACAGGGGGCTCTGTTTCCGGGACGTCATCGTCTGCTGCATGGCCATATTTCTTTCATGGGCGATGGCATCCACGTTTATATCCCAGGGGCCCACCCTCGCGCGCTCCTATTTCAATGTTGCCAGCGTGCAGCTGGTGAGCTATTCCCTTTCAGCATTCCTGCTGGTTGCAGGTATCAGCCAGATAGTGATGAGGAAAAAGCACCATTATTCGTCGCTGAAAATTGGGGTTGTTGCCCAGCTTGCTGCGGTTTTGCTGGCCCTCAGCAGTGTGCACACGAAAGCTCCTTCACTTCTCTTCATATCTGTGATGCTCGAAGGGTTCGCCTATGGGGCAATACTTGTCGGTGCTGCCACTATCGTTAACATGGTCGCCAGACAGAGTCAGCAACACCATCTGATAAACCTGCTTTACATTGTGGGCTACGTGGGTAACTGGCTGCCGTTTTCACTGAGCGTGATGATGGATCATTTTACCCAGGAAACAGCCCTCAACGCCTATCTGATACTGTGCAGTATTTTAAGTACGTGTATTTTTTTATCAGCTTATTTCGCGGTAAGATGCCAGAATATTACGGGGCGGATAAGAAAAAACTAAATATTATTGACGATGAAGTTAATAATCTAAGCTTATAACTGCCTGACCCAGATAATTGTGTGTAGAAAAGTAATCCGACCTCTCAAATTGTAAGAAGACTGAAGGCGTGGTTATGAATACTTCAGGTTTGGGGACACCGCATAAATTTAACCTGGAGTCATCTCCCGTTCCTGTACAGCTGGATATGGTTAAAAGTAATGAGTTTATTATCAGAGCATTATTCCCAGGGTAACCGTTGCTCCCAGCTTTCAACAAGCAGGTCAATAAAGGCGCGAATGCGCGGGGATAAATGTCGTTTACTGGGGTAAATGATCCGAACAGGTTCAGGGGGGAAGGGATAGTCCTCAAGCACGGGTATCAATTTACCGCTACGCAAATCTTCTCCAAGCAAATAGGTAGGTAAGTGGACTATACCAAATCCGGAAATTGCCGATGCCCGCATGGCTTCCGAACTGTCGAGGTTTAGCCGCCCGGGTCCTTCATACACAAAAGTGCCTTCCGGAGTCGCAAACCGCCAGCTGCGTCTCTTTTCTGCACTCAGAAGAAAAATAGTGTCATGCCTGGTTAAGTCTGCGGGCGTTTCTGGAATGCCCCGTGAGGACAAATATTCGGGAGATGCACAAGTGACAATGTGCTGCGAAGCAATCGTTCGGGTAAGAATGCGCGAGTCATCGCGGGGTTCACCGATGCGAATGGCAATATCAAAGCCTTCTTCAATAAGATCAACAAACCTGTCGCTAAAGGACACCTCCGCACGAAGTTCCGGCCACTTTTTCAGATAAACATCCAGAATGGGAAGGATATGGCGCTGCCCAAAAGAAAGCGGCGCACTCAGCCGGAGAGTCCCCGTTGGCTTCCCCCTGCGCATGGCCATGGCGGCATCGACCTCTTCCAGGTCATCCAGTATCTGTCGGCAACGGTCGAACATGACCCTCCCTTCATCAGTCAGACTCAGACTCCGGGTGGTACGGTTAAGGAGACGAACACCCATACGCGTTTCGAGCCTGACAATACTCTTGCCAATGGCAGAACGTGTGAGCCCTAGGGAACCCGCTGCGTGGGTGTAACTCCCGGCTTTTACAGCCGCGACGAACGCAGCGATATCACCAATGCTGTTGATCTCCATGGTTTATTTATCACCTTTAATACGGGCTTTAACGTACCCTGATACGGGAAACACATTCCCCAAATGTTTATATATTATAGGCTCCTGTTATTTTTTAACGCAAATACAAACAGGAATAAAAATGCTGAATCAACAAACCAAACAAGCCGTAAAAGAATGGTCAGAAAGCCTGGCCGGCCTGGGTCCAATCCTTACGGGTGAGGATACCGTAACGCCTATGAGTGAGGTACGTGACGCCTACACCCGTATGCTGGCTAAAAATCCTGCACCTTCCGGTGTCAGTTTTATTGAGGTAGACATGGGAGGCGTGCCGGGAACGCTGGTAACCCCCGACAACCTTGAAACTGATGCCATCGTTATGTACATCCACGGCGGTGCTTACATTGTTGGTGAACCGGCGGGCTATCACGGCATTGGTGGTAACTACGCCAGCATGCTGGGCGCACGGGTTTACATGCCGGATTACCGTCTGGCACCGGAGTATCCTTTCCCTACGCCTGTTACCGACACCGTTCGTGCGTATGAGTGGTTGATTGAGCAGGGCTTTGACGCCAGCAACATCGTACTGGCGGGCGAGTCTGCGGGCGGAGCGATGGTGGTTACTGTTATGGTAGCTGCACGTAATAAAGGCCTGCCGCTTCCAGCCGGCGGTGTTTCCATTTCCCCATGGGCCAACCTTGAGCACACGGGCGTCTCCATGACCAACCGGGAAGGCCTTGATCCTCTGAACACCAAGGCAGGTCTGGATTTCCTGGCACGCACCTTCCTGGGCGATGCGTTGCCTAATCACCCAATGGCATCACCGGTGTTTGCCGATGTGACAGGTCTGCCGCCGGTGCTGGTTCAGATTGGCGAAAACGAACTAATGCTGAGCGACGCTATGCGGCTCGCAACTCATCTGGGTGATCACCGGGTTCGCGTAAATCTGGAAGTCTGGCCGGGTATGTTCCACGCATGGCATTTCTTCTCCACGCTGCAGCCAGAAGCGGTGCAGGCACTGGAGAGCTCCGTTGTGTTTATGAAGCAGGCCCTGCAGGATGCAGCGAAGTAATCATCAGTGATGAACTAAATAACGGGCGCAACTGACTGCGCCCGTCAGGAGTGAAAATGCCCCCTTTACAGACACAACTCACTTATCCGCCGGATCTTGCCTCACATAGCGCATATAAACGCGTATTCCGCCCGGGCCGCCTGACCTTCGGCTTTATTATGCCGCTTGAAGGTTATCCGGATTCGCCTTTCCCGACTCTGCAGGATCATCAGGCGCTGGCAAAATTTGCTGATGACGCCGGTTTTTCCGCTCTGTGGATGAGAGATGTGCCCTTTTATGATCCACGGTTTGGTGACACCGGACAGATGCTGGATCCCATGGTCTATCTCGGATTCCTTGCCTCTCAAACTACACGCATAACGCTGGGTACCACCGGTATGGTGTTACCCCTGCGGGACCCGATTATATTGGCCAAGCAGGCAGCCTCAGTGGACCAGCTAAGTGGTGGACGCCTTTTGCTGGGGCTATCCAGCGGGGATCGCGCTGTTGAATACCCTGCATTTGGTGCCGATTACGATAACCGGGCCGAACGTTATCGTGAAGCGTTTGGTCTGATAAAAACCGTCTGTGAGACGTCCTTCCCGGTGGCTGAAACGGCGTACTACGGCAAGCTATCAGGCAACCTTGATCTTATTCCCAAACCCTTTAAATCCCGTATTCCAATGATTGTGGTTGGTCGCGCACGGCAGGACCTGAGCTGGATAGCAGAGGAAAGCGACGGATGGATATGGCATCTGAGTGATTTCTCAACGCTCCCGGAGCTACTTGAATTCTGGCGTGGCGGTTACGACGATAATCGTTTCAGACCTTATGGTTATGCCACCTTTTTTGACCTCGATGCTAACCCTGACGCGCCGCTTCGCAGATTGATGAATGGCATCACCGTCGGCCGCAATGCGCTGATAAAGCTATGGAAGGAGCAGGAACGGCAGGGAGTAAACCACGTTGCGTTAAATCTGAAACCGCTGACACGGTCCGCAGCCGAGGTGATGGCTGAAATGGCAGAATTTGTGTTACCCGAGTTTCCTTCTGAATAAACGCAGGACAATAAATGAACAGTTCATTTCATTCTTCGGTGCAGAGCCTGATAAGTTTTTGTGAAACCTGGTCAGGGAATGCTTACTCCGACAATAGCCAATGGCTGGACCCCTCGGTCAGATTATTCAGCAGTCATCGTGGAACAGTTTCCGGCCGTGAAAATGTCACCGCCCTTTTGCAAAATGACTTTGCTGACCTGGACAACGTATCCGTTACGCTGACAAACACCGTTGAGCGACGGAACGATAAAGATTACGTCGCCAGTGCATACCTGCACGGGCATGCTTCGCGCACAGGTTCCGGACGTCATAACCAGGTACGGTTTGGGGGGACGGTCGTGATGAGGGCAGGCACAGATGAAGCCCAACCTTTGATCCATACCCTTCACCTCCAAATAAACTGGACCTCAGGTGCAAGGCAGTTGTTATCGGGATGGCAGCTACCGGCTGAAGAGTCCGGCTGGCATCAGCGATTTCCGCCAGTCGCCATTATCAGTGAACTTGATGCCCCCTGGCATATTGTGCCAGAAAACCACCGTGCTACGAGTGACGAACAGGATGTGATCGATACCTGGTATCGCTACGCGTGGGCGCTGGACCAGGCAGATTTCACACTTTTCAGCACATGTTTTAGTGAAAACGCCGCGGGTAACTTTACCCCCCTGGGCTATATATCGGGGAGGCGGAATATTATTGCCGCCATGAAAGCCTTCCGGCTTCCGTGGCCCTGGATGCAGCATTATGGTGAACCGCTGAAAGTATGTATCCAGCCCGATCGCCATTCGGCCATCCTGATAATAGGCCGGATCATCGCGGAGAGAACGCACGACTCAGGGGGGCGCGAAATCTACGGCGCGCATTACCGCGTTGGGATGGAAAAGGATTCTCACAATCGATGGTCAATATGCTGGAGCGAATATAATCCAGGCTGGCTTTCAACAGATGATGTATCCGGTATTGATACCGCATTACCGCGCAACAGATGAACGCTGCGCGCTCGACAAGCGTGCCGGCAACTCTTTTTTCAGTTCTTCAATCAAGGCTCTCACTTTAGGAAGGACCGTGTGAGTCCTGGGCCACATTGCAGAAATGGGGGTGGGCGGTGCCTGAAATGTGGGTAGAATTGCACGAAGCTGCCCCCTTTTGATGGCATCACCGCATAACCAGTCCGGAAGTTGCGTCACCCCACATCCGGCAATAGCCGCCTCCAGCATGGCTTGACCATTATTAAAACGGTAGGCTGAGGAAACAACGTGTCTTACAACGTGTCCCTCTTTGCCCCGGATTAGCCAGTAAGTTTGCCCGTCTGACGGTAACCCTGAAATGCATCTGTGTGATGAAAGCTCACGAAGATCAATGGGGATGCCTGCTCGTTCCAGATATCCCGCAGAGGCGCAAATGATAAGCCTTTGCTCGCCCAGGCGTGTGGCAACCAAATCAGCTGAGTCAGGCAGGGGGCCAAGCCTCAGTGCGAGGTCAAAGCCGTCTGTCGCCGGGTCGCGAACCCGATCGCTGAAATCAACTTCGATATTCAGGGCCCGGTATTTTAACGCCATGATATTGAGTAAGGGCATAATGAAAAGGTGACCAAAGGCCACGGGAACCGTCAGCCGCATCAGTCCAGACGGCTCGACTATTCCCGCCTCTATTCTGCTTTCGGCATCTGAAATCATATCCAGAGCAGCAGTGCAGCGATTGAAATAGATCTCACCTTCCGGTGTCAGCGACAGGCTTCGCGTACTGCGGTTGAGTAAGCGAACCCCCAGCCGAATTTCCAGACGCTTGATGCTTTTGCTGAGTGCAGAGCGCGTCACGCCTAAACCCTCAGCAGCAGCAACGAAACTGCCTTTTCTGACGACTTCAGTAAATTCCTGTACGCCATTGAGTTGTGCCGTCACAAATATTGGTTCCTTTATCTCAACACTGAGGGGCTTTTTGCCCAGGTAATCATGGTCTTCAAATAAGGTTAAGATCGTTGCTAACAGATTTTTACCATGAAATGGCTTCAGGAGACAGAATGAGCGAGTTACTGAATATCTATACAATGAATGGAATAAGGCTTAATAATCGTGTGGTTATGGCACCAATGACCCGTTCGCGGGCCTATGATCTTATTCCCACTGACAGTATGGTCACCTACTATCGCCAGCGCGCAACAGCAGGTTTAATTGTTTCCGAAGGTTCACCTGTTTCAATGGAAGGCCGTGGACAGGCTTACACGCCGGGAATTTACACTGACGAACAGATAGAGGGCTGGAAAAAGGTGACTGAGGCAGTACATGCGCAGGGTGGGAAAATATTCATCCAGCTTTGGCACGTAGGACGTTCCTCACACATTGCTCACCAGCCTGATGGGCAGGCACCGGTCAGCTCCGTCTCACGCGTTGCAGAAGGCTGCACCACTCACATTCCCGGTGATAACTGTCAGTCTGTACGCGTATTTCACAGCCAGCCCCGCGCATTAGCAACGGATGAAGTCCCGCGGGTGACGCAGGATTTCGTTCGGGCGGCTAAAAATGCTATCGAGGCGGGGTTTGACGGTGTGGAGATCCACGCGGCTAACGGCTACATCTTCGAGCAATTTATCAATGGTGGACTTAACGACAGAACAGATCGTTATGGTGGTACTATCGCCAATCGCCTGCGGTTTACGCTGGAAACGGTGGATGCCGTCTCTGCAGCCATCGGGAGTCATCTGACAGGTATCCGTATTGCACCCTTTGGCCGCCTGCAGGATATGCATGGCTTTGATGATGAGCAGGATACCTGGTTATCTTTAGGTATCGAACTGCGTCGTCGACATCTCGCATATGTACATTTGAGCGATCAGGAATCTCTCGGAGCTCAGGCCATTCCTGCTGGCTTCCTTACAAAGTTTCGCAAGGCTTACGAAGGTACCCTCATCGTAGCGGGCAGCTATACACAGGCGCGTGCAGAAATGGCACTCAGAGAGGGGGTTGCCGACTTAATTGCATTTGGGCGTCCTTTCATAGCCAATCCAGATCTCGTTAAACGCATGAAGAATGGATGGCCGATGGCTGTTCCTGATAAGGATACGTTCTATACCGGGCGAGATGCAGGTTATATAGATTATCCCACGTATCACGTCGATTAAGTTCCCAGAAGCTGGAACGTATCCGGAATGCCTCCGATCCTAAAACAGCTCCGGTTTTCAGCCATTCGGAGAGGAGGAATTCTATCAATAGTGAAACCGCCAAATAAACACTTATATTTCATATAATTACTTCGTTAGCGTGGTTTTTTACATCATTGGCCCTCGAACCCCTAATAGTCCTCTCCTTCCGGCGTTGTCGTTACCCGCCGGGTAGTGCGCTGGAGCAGCTGCACGCCAAGATGAGCCTCCAGCGCCAGCACCCGCTTGCTAAGCGTGGCGATCGGCATGTTCAGGGAGTCTGCCGCCCGGGTAAAACTGCCGGTTTCGACCACGCGGGTAAAGGCGCGCATCGCCATAAGTTGGTCCATAGAAAGGCGCTCATCAACACGGGATTATTCCCGCAGGGAAAAAGTGATTTCCATTTTTGCTGATTTTTCACTAATCCAGCAAGCGGTAGAGTGCGTTCAACCCTCATAACGTGGAAGGAACAGCAAATGAACGCAGCATTAACAGGTAAAGTCGCGCTGGTCACCGGCGGCACCAGCGGTATTGGTCTGGCAACGGCGAAAGAGCTGATGACCCAGGGTGCGAAGGTGTACATCACCGGACGCCGTCAGGTGGAGCTGGATAACGCCGTGGCGAGTCTGGGCGGACGGGTGATTGGCATTCGCGCCGATGCTTCACAGCTTGCCGACCTCGATACGGTGTACGCCCAGATCGCCGAACAGTCCGGGCGGCTGGACGTGCTGTTTGCCAACGCGGGTGGCGGAGATATGCAGCCCCTGGGAGCAATCAGCGAGGAACATTTTGACCGCATTTTTGCTACCAACGTTCGCGGCGTGGTGTTTACCGTGCAGAAGGCGCTGCCGCTGATGGCCCCCGGGTCGTCGGTGATCCTCACCGGCTCCACGGTCTCGGTTAAAGGTACCGCCAACTTCAGCGTGTACAGCGCCAGTAAAGCCGCCGTCAGAAACTTTGCCCGCTCGTGGGCGCTGGATCTGCAGGGGCGCGGTATCCGGGTGAACGTGGTCAGTCCGGGTCCGATCAAAACACCGGGGCTTGGGGATCTGGTGCCGGAGGAGCAGCGTCAGGGGTTATTCGATGCGTTAGCCGCGCAGGTCCCGCTGGGGCGCATTGGTGAGCCAGAAGAGGTGGGTAAAGTCGTGGCGTTTCTCGCCTCCGATGCTGCCAGCTTTATCAACGCCGCCGAGCTGTTTGTGGATGGCGGGATGGCGCAGATTTAGCGTTGATAGAGCAGCGTGAGATTGCCGCCGAGGCGGCGATCCTCCAGCGGACGATGAGTATTCAGGCGTGACAATGTCACTGCACTGCACCGGCTCATCGCGCACCAGGGTTCCAGCCACGCCAGATGGGTGTCGTCTTCGCGCAAAACATACTCCGCCAGGCGCGCCAGCGCGCCGTTATTTTCCGCCATCACGTCTACCTGATTCGCCCCGGCAAAGCTGGCGATCATCACCAGCGGTTGCAGGGCATAGTTGTGATAGGCCCGCGCCCGCTCACCGCGTTTTTGCTCGTTTGCCAGCGTGCCGTCGGCGGCGATCTGCCCGGCGGCAATACGGTACTCTTTTAACGACCACGCAAACAGATCCCGCCGGTCAAGCGCCACGGCGGTGGCCATCACCGCCCATGCCGCCCAGTAGCTGTGGTTATTGGTACTTTTGAGCGGCAGGCCGTCCCACTCCAGAACCACCCGATCTGCCAGCTGGCCCAGCCAGCGCTCGGTCGCCTGCTGTCCGTGCAGCGGCGAGTCGGGCATAAACTTCAGCTCCAGCCAGCTGCTGGCAAGGGTAGCCAGCGCCCACTTGCGCATCGCGCGCCCGGTGTGGCTGGTTTCCAAAGAGAGCAACGCCCCGGCGTTGGCCCAGGCGGCGTATCCGGCCAACAGACAGTTTAAGGTATGCGGGTCACCGCTCTGCTTATAGCGCCAGGTCATCTCTGCGATGCCGCGCTCAAAGCCGACAATCGGTTTTGTCGCCGAGCGAAAGGCCTTCTCCGCATCGGGGTTCAGGGTGGCACGTGCGCTGTCCGAACCCTCATATTTACTGCGTAACGTCAGCGGGTCGGTATAAGGCGCGGGCAGGGTAACGCAACCTCCCGACGCCGTCTGCGGCACCGGCTGGTTAAAACCGGACGGTGGCACAAGCGGGGCTGCCTGGGCATAAACCGGGAGGCACAGCAGAAGCACGATCCTGAAGGGGGTAGTGGATGTGATACATTCACCTCGATTATTATGAGCTAAAACGCAGTTTTAACATTTTCTCGCCTTAATACTATTAGTCTGCAATTGTCTTTTATGCTAAACAATCAGTTATAAGTTTACATATTGGTTCGGGAACAATTGCTGTGCTCACTACGCTCATCTATAAAAGCCAGTTAAATTCATCCTGTGAATCTTTTTCCCTGACATCACTTGTTGAATCCGCAAAGATTCGCAATGCCGGGCGCAACATTACCGGCATTTTGCTGTTTAACGGCGTCGATTTTCTGCAGATCCTCGAAGGGGCGGAAGAGGATATCAATAAACTGTTCGCCACCATCCGGACAGACCAACGCCATATCAATGTTGTGGAACTGATGCGCGACTACGGTCCGCGCAGACGCTTCGAAAATGTCGGAATGCTGCTGTTCGATCTTTGCATCGACACGCCGGATTCGGTGCTGTCTACCGTGCTGCGTTACAGCAAGCTGGAGCGTTATCTGACGGCAGAAGACAAAGTGTTCAAGTTTATTCGGTCATTTATTACCCGACAGAAGCAACCCGCGGCCCGCGCAACGCTGCACCCGGGCAGCTGGATTCTCGCCCCGGAGCATGCCCCTTTTGGCAAAGCCATCCCCGAACTTATCGACAATCAGCCCTGTCAGTTTGCGCTCCAGCCCATTGTTGAGCCTTCGGAAGGTAAAATCTCCTCTCTGGAGGCGCTGATCCGTGGCAATGACGGGGGCAGCCCGGAGCATTTTTTTAACGCCATCGATCAGGATAAAGTGTACGAAGTGGATCTGCAGACTAAGGCCTACGCCTTTGCGCTGGCAGAGAAAATAGGCATTGGCGATCATAAAATTGCCGTCAACCTGCTGCCCATGTCGCTGGTCAACGTGCCCGACGCGGTTGATTTTCTGATGGATAATATCCTTGCGCACGGTTTGCTGCCCGAGCAGGTGGTCATTGAAGTCACCGAAAACGAAATGATCTCCGGCTTTAACCAGTTTAACAGCGCCATCAAGCAGTTGCGTGCGGCGGGCATTGGCCTTGCGATTGACGATTTTGGCTCGGGCTATGCCGGACTGTCGCTGCTGACACGCTTTCAGCCGGACAAGCTTAAAATCGACCGCGAAATCATCAGCGATATCCACCTCAGCGGGCCGAAGCAGGCCATTGTGAAGTCGATCATCAGCTGCTGTACCGATCTGGAGATTGCGCTGGTGGCAGAAGGCATCGAACGCATTGAAGAGTGGTGCTGGCTGGAGTCCGCAGGCATCAAACGCTTTCAGGGATTTTTGTTCTCCCGCCCGCAGTTAAACGGCGTGGGGGATATTCACTGGCCACAGCTAGCCGCCAGTGGGCATCTCGCGTTCTAAATCTGTGGCAAACAGATTAGCGCCGCTGTTAGGTGATTGATGCACAAAGCAGCATTTATCACCTAATTAACTGATATTGCTGGAGTGTAATCATTTAATTGGCCTGCTAATCGACAAATAACTTTCATTCAACAATGTGCTACCCCTGCCGATAATGCCTCAGACCGTTTTGATTCTGAGGTAATTATGTCGTTAAAAAAGTCGTCCCTTGCCGTCCTGTTTGCGTTGTTATTTTTCTTTGTTGCCAGTGCTGCGACCAACGTCTGGCTGGTGATTAAGAGCAATGAATCCCTGGATAATGTGAATAAAGAGATCCAGGTTGTGCTGTCAATCATCGACCCTATTAACCACAGCCGGACCCTGCGCGTGCGGGTAATGGAATATATGAAGCAGGCGGAAGGCGGCGAGACGGCCGACCTCACGCAGAAGCTGGCAGACGTTAAGCTGGCGCTGTCCAAAGCGGATGATGCGTTTGCGGCCTTTAACGCCGCGCCGCGCCTGGCGGACGAAGCACCGCTGGTCAAAAACTATGGTGACGCCTGGCTGAATTACCGCGACCAGGGGCTGGTACCGCTGATTGACGCGGCAGCGGCCCACGACGCCGCGAAATTCGATGCGCTTATCCCACAGATCTCCCGCCTCGACCGTCAGTACGAAATCGTGCTCGACCAGGTGCTTTCCATTCATCAGAAATATGCCAAAAGCCTGAATGAAGATGCCCGCGACCACTTTACCTCGGGCCTGGCAATCATTGCCGCCTTTGCGGCGCTGTTTGTGGTGGTGATCGTTGCGGTCAATTGGCTGATGACGCGCTTTGTCTTTACGCCGATTCAACTCGCACGCGAACACTGCAGCCAGATTGCTGCCGGTAAGCTGACCGAAACGGTGCCGCTGAAAGACGGTTCCCGCAATGAAATTGACCAGCTGATGGGGTCGATGGAGCAGATGCGTCTGGCTCTGCTGGAGACCATCTCTCAGGTGCGTGAAGCCTGCCGTACCGTGAACCACGCTTCGCAGGAGATTGCCTCCGGCAATATCGACCTGGCCTCGCGTACTGAACAGCAGGCGTCTGCCCTGACGGAAACCGCCGCCAGTATGGAACAGCTGAGCGCTACCGTCGCCAATAACACCGAGAACGTGCATCAGGCCGGGAAACTGGTGCAGGATGCGGTGAACAACGCGCGCACCGGCGAGTCGGTGACCCGCGAAGTGATTGATACCATGAACACCATTGCGGCTAATTCCCAGCGTATTGAAGACATCACCAGCGTGATTAACAGCATCGCCTTCCAGACCAATATTCTGGCGCTGAACGCCGCCGTTGAGGCCGCGCGTGCCGGTAATCAGGGGCGGGGTTTTGCGGTGGTCGCCACCGAAGTGCGGACCCTGGCGCAGAAAAGCGCCGTCGCGGCGAAGGATATTGAAAACCTGATTGCCCAGTCGGTCTCGAGCGTGAAAAACGGTTCACAACTGGTCAATCGCTCTGGCGAGGTGATCAATGCGATCATCACCTCGGTGAATAAAGTGAATGCGTTGATGGAGCAGATCGCCGTGGCGTCGGAAGAGCAGAGCCGCGGGATTGGTCAGGTTGGGCAGGCGGTAACGGAGATGGACGGCGTGACCCAACAAAACGCCGCGCTGGTGCAGGAGTCTGCGGCCGCGGCCGCCTCGCTGGAAGAACAGGCGAGGCATTTGACGCAAAGTATCTCCAGCTTCAGATTGCCGGAACCGGCGTAACGATTTACACGGACAGTTCCCTCTCCCTTGAGGTTTAGGGGGAGGGGGAACCTGCTGCTCAGGTGGCGGTTCCGTCCACTTTACCGAATTCTTGCCAGAGTAAACGACTTCGCGGTAACTCCCCCCTCTGTGACGCTGTCACATCACGTTGACTATCCTGGTCTATGCTTGTTATTCGCGCGCGGTTTACCGCCGACGCACTTTCTCTTTTTCCCTCAGCGTAGCGCTATACGTTAAGCAACCCGAGGCAGTACGGGTAAGACGAGGTGATGGAATGACGGCAAAAACGATGAAGTATTGGGGATGTGAATACTCAGACAGCGGCGAAACGTGCTTTCGCCTGTGGGCAAGCGGGCAGCAGCAGGTTTCGCTGCAATTAAAGGGGAACGCGTTGCCTATGAACCCGACCGACAGCGGTGGGTTTTCGCTGACCGTCGCGAACGTGGCCCCCGGTTCACCTTATCGCTTTATCCTCTCTGACGGCACAGCGGTGCCGGACCCGGCATCCCGCGCTCAGCAGGGGGATGTGAACGGGCCTTCACTCGTGACCGACCCGAAGGGATACGCCTGGCAGCATACCGGCTGGCAGGGGCGCGCCTGGGAAGAGAGCGTGATTTACGAACTGCATATCGGCACCTTTACCCCGGAAGGCACCTTTCGTGCCGCCACGGATAAGCTGCGGTATCTGGCTGAGCTCGGGATCACCGTTATTGAGCTGATGCCCGTCTCGCAGGCAGGCGGTAAGCGCGGCTGGGGCTATGACGGCGTGCTGCTGTATGCCCCGCACAGTGCTTACGGCACGCCGGATGAGCTGAAAGCCTTTGTCGATACGGCCCACGGACTGGGGCTGTCGGTGGTTCTCGATATTGTGCTCAATCATTTTGGGCCGGAGGGTAACTATCTCCCACGGCTGGCCCCGGACTTCTTCCATCCGGAGCGGATGACCCCGTGGGGCAACGGCATCGCTTACGATCTCGATCCGGTGCGGGAGTACATTACCGATGCGCCGCTGTTCTGGCTCACGGAGTATCACCTCGACGGTCTGCGTTTTGATGCCATCGACCAGATCAAAGACAGTGCCGACACCCACGTGCTGATTGAAATCGCCGAGCGTATCCGCCGTGAAATCACCGACAGACCGGTGCATCTCACCACCGAAGACAGTCGTAACGTGGTGTTTCTGCATCCACGCGAGGAGGATGGCTCCGCGCCGCTGTTCACCGCCGAATGGAACGACGATCTGCATAACGCCGTGCATGTCATGGTCACCGGCGAGACCCACGCCTGGCATCAGGATTTTGCTGAGCACCCCGAGAAATGGGTGGCGAGGGCGCTGACAGAAGGATTTGCCTACCAGGGCGAGCGTTCCCCGCAGACGTGCGAACGTCGCGGAGTCGACAGTCGCGACCAGCCCCCGGTGGCATTTGTCGATTTTATCCAGAATCACGATCAGGTGGGCAACCGCGCCCAGGGTGACCGGCTGATTACTCTCGTTGGAGAGGCGCGCACCCGGGTGCTGTTGGCCGCGCTGCTGCTTTCGCCGCATATTCCGCTGCTGTTTATGGGCGAAGAGTATGGTGAAACCCAGCCGTTCCTCTTTTTTACCGATTTCCACGGAGAGCTGGCGCGCGCGGTGCGTGAAGGACGAGCCCGTGAGTTTGCCGATCATGACGAAACGGTGCCCGATCCCAACGCACCTGAAACCTTCCAGCGCTCGAAGCTCGACTGGGACAAACTCAACCAACCCGCCGGTCAACACTGGCTGCACTTCACTCAGCAACTGCTTCGTCTGCGTCAGCAGGCGATTGTCCCGCTGCTGGCAACCGCGCGTGGCGGCACCGGCAAGGTGCTGAAAACGGCGCCCGGCTGCGTGGTAGTGAGCTGGACTTTCCCACAGGGCACGCTGTCCCTGGCGCTGAATACCAGCGATCGGCGCGAAACCTTGCCCTTTCTTGCGGGGGAAACCCTGTTTGCCTGGCCTGAGGCCCGCACTGAACTGCTTCCTGACACCCTTATTGTGCGATTTGCACAGGGAGAGACCACCCGATGATCCCTACCGCAACATGGCGTATTCAGTTTCGTAATGGTATGACGTTCGATCGTGCCGCCAGTCTGGTGCCTTATCTGCAGCAGCTCGGGATAAGCCACCTGTATGCCTCACCCATTTTTACCGCCGCCAGCGGCTCTACACACGGCTATGACGTGACCGACGTGAATGAGATCGACCCGGCCATTGGTGGACGGGCCGGGTTTGAGCGGATGGTCAGCGCCCTTAAAAGCGCCGGACTGGGGTTGATCCTCGATATTGTGCCAAACCACATGTCCACTTCGCTGGAGAACGCCTGGTGGCGGGATGTGATTGAGCACGGCGAGAAAAGCCGCTTTGCGCGTCATTTTGATATCGACTGGTCGCGACGGCTGACCTTACCGTTCCTCGGCGATGACGTAGAGGTGGCGCTGGAGAAGGGCGAACTTAGCGTGCAGCGCGATCCCAATACCGGCAAACCCGCGCTGGCGTATTTCGACAATTATTACCCGTTGACCCCCGACAGCTGGGTAGGACGAGAGGATGACGTGCTCAGGCTGCACGACCCGGCTGACCTTGCGCAACTGCATGACCAGCAGCCGTATCGCCTGACCAGCTGGCGCGATGCCCCGCGCGATCTCTCCTGGCGGCGCTTCTTTGAGATAACGGGTCTTGTCGGTGTGCGCGTTGAAGATGAGGCGGTGTTTGACGACAGCCATGCGCTGATTCTGGCCCTGGTGCGCTCGGGGGCGGTGGACGGCCTGCGCATCGATCATGTGGACGGCCTGGCCGATCCGCGCGGCTATCTGCAGCGTCTGCGCCAGCAGGCGGGAAAGGATTGTTACATCACGGTAGAGAAGATCCTCGGTAAAGGGGAGCATCTCCCGACCGACTGGCCGATATCCGGCACCACCGGGTATGAGTTTATTGCCTCGCTCTCTGAAGTGCTGGTGGATGACGAGCGTATCGGCGCCCTGCGTCAGGCCTATGATGAGGTGATGGGCCAACCGGTGGATATGCGCGCCGAGCTGCGCGCGGCCCGGCTGCTGATGGTGGAGCGTAACTTTGAAGGGGAATTTAACACCCTGCTGCAGCTGGCATTGACGGTTGGACAGGGCGAAATCGAAGAAGACGTGCTGCGGATGGCGCTGCGGGAGCTGCTGGTGGCCTTCCCGGTGTATCGCACCTACGGCACGGCGCAGGGGCTGTCGGAGGCCGATCGGCAACTGCTGCACAGCGTGGTGGCGAAGGTCAGCGCGGACCCGGCAGCGCTGGTGCTGCTGACCCGGATCCTGACGGGTGAGGTGGTTGATACCGACAACGCAACGGCGTTCCGTACCCGCTTCCAGCAACTGACCGGGCCGCTGATGGCCAAGTCGGTCGAAGATACGCTCTTTTTCCGTCAGCACATGGGCCTGGCCCTGAACGAAGTGGGTGCTGAGCCGGTGCCGCGCGGCTTCTCCCTGACCCGTTTCCATAGCGAAATGGCGACCCGCCGCGACCGTCAGCCGGATGCGCTCTCCGGCACCTCGACCCACGATACCAAACGCGGGGAAGACGCCCGCGCCCGGCTGTACACCCTGACCGAAGCCCCGCATATCTGGGCCGAGTGCGTGGCCCGCTGGCAGCAGATGAACCAGACCCACGTCCGCTTTCTGAATGACGGAACCGCACCGCGTGCGGCCGATACCTGGATGCTGTATCAGGCCCTGGCGGGGGTCTGGCCACCGCACCTCGATCCGCAGGATCCGGTGGGGCTGAAAGCCCTTGAGGAACGGTTCCTGGAATTTGTCGAGAAAGCCCTGCGCGAAGCCAAACTGCGCACCGACTGGGTCGACAGCAACGAAGCCTATGAAACGGTGGTCCTGGCCTACGCCGCCCATCTGCTGTCGCCCGATAATCAGCTGTTCTTACAGGATTTTTGCACCGCACTGCGGCCATTTATTCTCAGCGGGCTGGTCAACAGCCTGAGTCAGACGGTGATCAAACTCACCGCCCCCGGCGTGCCGGATATTTATCAGGGCAGTGAGGGGCTCAACTTTAGCCTGGTTGACCCGGACAACCGCCGGGAGCCGGATTACGACCGACTCGCGCAGCAGCTCAGCGTGAAACCCGCAGGTATTGCCAGCTGGCTGGACGGGCAACTCAAGCAGTCGGTGATTGCCACTCTGCTGCAGCTGCGTCAGCAGAAACCGGCTCTGTTCCGCCTGGGGAGCTATACGGCGCTGATCACCACCGGCGAGCAGGCGGATAAAGCTATCGCCTATGCCCGGATTGATGACGGTGATGCGTTGATCGTAGTGGCGCCACGTCTGGCCTTTGATGCGGCCCACGACGCGTTCCCGGTCAGCGGGGCGGCCCTGTGGGCACAAACCGACGTGATCCTGCCTGCGGGCCTGGCGAACCGTCGCTACCGGGACTGCTTCAGCGGTGAGATCTTGTTATTAAATGAAAGCCTGCAACTCGCGACGACGCGGGACTGCTGGCGGGTTTTACTTGCCTGCGACTGATTTTGGCAAGACCACTTTTTTGCGTTCGAGGGAGAGACTATGGCAAATGATAAACGCTATGAGATCCGGGCAGGCTACAGCCATCAGCTCGGGGCTAACTACGACGGTAAAGGGGTTAACTTTGCGCTGTTTTCGGCTCACGCCGAGCGCGTGGAGTTATGTTTGTATGATCCGAGCGGCAACACCGAGATTGCCCGTCTGGAGCTGCCGGAATATACCCACGAGGTCTGGCACGGCTATGTACCGGATCTGAAACCCGGCGCTCTGTATGGCTATCGGGTCTACGGGCCTTACGATCCTGAAAATGGTCATCGCTTTAATCATCACAAGCTGTTGATTGACCCCTATGCCCGGGATCTGGTGGGCGATCTGCGCTGGAACGATGCCCATTTTGCCTGGCAGTTGGGGCATGAAGACAAAGACCTCAGCTTTGATACCCGCGACAGTGCGCCGTTCACACCTAAGTGTCGGGTGATTGATCCCACCGTGTTCGACGGGCAGGACCCGCATCGCCCCGCAGTGCCATGGTCCAGTACCATCCTGTATGAAACTCACGTGAAGGGCTTTACCCAGCTTAACCCGGCCATTCCCGCTGAACTTCGTGGCACCTATGAAGGGTTGGGACATAAAGCGGCGGTGGATTACATCAAAAGCCTCGGCATTACCTCGGTGGAGCTACTCCCGGTGCATGCCTTCCCTGACGATCAGCATCTGCTGGATAAGGGGCTGAAAAATTACTGGGGTTACAACACGCTCAGCTTCTTTTCGTTGGCCTCGCGCTACTGCGGACCGCAGGGGATTCAGGGTTTTCGGGAGATGGTGCGGGCCTTTCACGATGCCGGTATCGAAGTGATCCTCGACGTGGTCTATAACCACACCGCCGAGGGCAACGAGCTGGGACCGACCCTGTCGTTCAAAGGGATCGATAACTTTTCCTATTACCGCACCATCGTCGATCAGCACCGTTATTATGTGAACGATACCGGAACCGGTAATACGGTAAATACCTCCCATCCCCGGGTGCTGCAGATGGTGATGGATTCGCTGCGCTACTGGGCGCAATCAATGCACATTGATGGCTTCCGTTTTGACCTGGGGACCATTCTGGGACGGGAGCCGGAAGGATTCACTCAGCGCAGCGGGTTCTTTGACGCCATGATGCAGGATCCGGTTCTCTCCAAACTGAAACTGATTGGCGAACCGTGGGATATCGGCCCAGGAGGCTATCAGGTGGGCGGCTTCCCGCCGGGGTGGGGCGAGTGGAACGACAAGTATCGTGATACCGTGCGTGAATACTGGCGGGGCGATAACGTCTCATCTGACTTTGCCGCCCGGCTGCTGGGTTCCGGCGATCTGTACGACCTGCGTGGTCGACGGCCCTGGTCCAGTATCAACTTTATTACTGCCCACGACGGTTTTACCCTCAACGACCTGGTTTCGTATAACGAGAAGCACAACGACGCTAACCTCGACAATAACACCGACGGGCACAACGATAACCGGTCATCGAATTACGGCGTGGAAGGCCCGACTGACGACGAGCAGATTAACGCGATAAGAGAGCAGCAGAAGCGCAATCTACTCACCACGCTGTTCTTTTCCCACGGTACGCCGATGCTGCTGGCGGGCGATGAGTTTGGTCGCAGCCAGCAGGGGAACAATAACGTCTACTGTCAGGATAGCGAAATCAGTTGGGTTCACTGGGAAAACCTGCCCGAGAGCGCCGACGCGCTGCGCAAATTTACCCGTCAGCTGATTCATCTGCGTGCCACCCAGCCGTTACTGCGCCGCGAGAGCTGGCGAGACGGGATGGAAATTCACTGGTTTAATGCCGGAGGGGGAGCACAGCAGCCGGAAGACTGGGAGGCGGGGGCGACGCTGGGACTGTATATCAGTCGCCCGGACCTGAAAATCCAGGAAGGACTCTGGCACGACGTACTGCTGCTGATTAACCCCGCCGACAGTCCGGTACCCTTTAGTCTGCCGCAGCACGGCGAGGGAGGATGGACGCTGGCGCTGAGCACCGCTGTGGACGATGATCACCCCCACAAGGTCCCGCAGGAGGCGGTGTTTGACTTAGCGGGCCGCAGTATCGCGCTGTTCAGGCGGCCTTAACCTCAGGTTACTTGTCGGCCCGTGCTCTGGCCCAGGGGCTGGTGGCGTCTTCGTCATCTGCGGCCGGAGCCGGGTCGTCGAGGGAGTCCAGATACAGGGCTTCAACCTCGGCGCGGGCCCACGGCGTGCGGCGCAGGAACTTGAGGCTGGATTTCACGCTCGGGTCGCTGTTAAAGCAGTTGATTTTAATGATCTTACCCAGCTCGGCCCAACCGTAGCGCGCCACCAGGGCCGTGACCTGCATCTCGAGGGTAACGCCGTGGAGAGGATCTTTCGAAGGTTGAGTCGTCATAGGCATCCGATTGTTATCTGGCAAGGGGAGAAAGCGGGGAAGGTTACAAGAAATCCCGGGGGGCAGCAAGCGCCTGCATCGCTGAATACAGGCGCCTGAATGTGGAATTTACGACCCCCAGCGGCTTCGCAGATAGCGCACTGCGTCCTGTGTCTGGGGCTGATTAAGGTTATCTTCCCGGAACAGGATCGTACCGTCGATCTGCGGTTCTGACTCGTTCAAATCCAGCTGCTTTTTCAATTCCGGCACGCCGCCTTTCACCGTCCAGTCCGGTTCTTTGCTGGACGGTTCTCCCACCTTGTACAGCGCAACGCCAATATAGAGCCGCGTTTGGGTCGGCTTGACCACCTCGGCCCACCATTTTGCCAGCACATTGTAACGCGCGGCATCGCGGGCAAACGGCCAGTACAGCTGCGGGGCGATATAGTCCAGCAACCCTTGCTGCACCCAGCGCCGGGTATCGGCGAAGGACTCATCATAAGCCGCCGCGCCACGGGTATCGGATCCGGCTGGATCATGCGAACGGTTACGCCAGACGCCAGCCGGGCTCACGCCAAACTCCACGTTCGGGTTGATCTGCTTAATGGTCCGCGACACCTGGGCAATCAGCTGCTGGGTGTTATTGCGCCGCCAGTCAGCCTTCGAGGCAAAACCCTGACCGTACTGCCGCCAGGTGGCGTTGTCATTAAGTGTAGAGCCTGCGGATTCGGCATAGAAATAGTCATCAAACTGCACGCCGTCCACCGGGTAACGCGACACCACTTCCGCCACGATACTGGCAATCCAGTCCCGCGCCTCGGGAATACCCGGGTCGAGCACATAGCGATCGCCGGCGGTGCGGATCCAGTCGCGGTGCAGAACGAACACGCTGGCAGGGTTGAGCGACAGGGTACGGTTCAGCGCCGCCACTGTGCCAGGGCGGGTATTGGTCGAGACGCGGTAAGGGTTAAACCAGGCGTGAACCTTCATCCCGCGCTTGTGCGCTTCATCGAGCATAAACTGCAGCGGATCGTAACCCGGATCCTGACCAATTTTGCCGGTCAGCATATCCGACCAGGGCAGTATTCGTGAGGGCCACAGGGCGGTGCCGTCAGGTTTGACCTGGAAAAACACGGTATTGATTCCGAGGCTTTTCAGGTTATCCAGCTTATCGGTCAGGGCTTTTTGCTGCTGCTGGATACGCGACGCGGGGCTGTCACCATTCACCGACGAGACCGGCGGCCAGTCGAGACGCGACACGGTCGCCAGCCAGACGCCGCGCACCGGTTCATTGTGCTGCGGCTTTTGCACCAGCGGCTGTTTAGCGACCGGCGGCAGGGGCGTCACCAGCGATTTTGGGGGCGTAGAGCTGCAGCTGGCCAGTAAAAACGCCCAGGCGACAAGTATGCTCGAGCGTTTGAGGTGTTGTGCTACAGGCTGAAAACGGCGTGAACGGGCGATGATAGGCTCCAGTTTATGGGTAGTCGCCGGGAACGCTTATTCTCTTATTATTCGGGGGTAAGTCAATCACAGAGAGCGTGCTAAGGTTACGACGAGTAAAGGGAGTCCATCGCACATGACTGAACGGGGAAAGCAGATGTCCAGAGCATTACTGATTATCGATATGCAGAAGTTTGTGGAAGACCGGATCAATAAAGGCGTTCATTTTTATCCGTCTGACGCTATCAGCAATATGACCGCCGTATTAAGCCAGTTCCGTAACAAACAGGCGCTGGTGGCCCACGTTGTTCACCAGACGCCCGACGAAGGCAGCGTGCTGCACCAGGATTCGCCTTTCTACCCGGTCCTCAGTGATTTTGCACCTACTCCCGACGAACACGTCTTCATTAAGCGGACCTCATCGGCGTTTGCCTCTACCGATCTTAAGCAGTATCTGGATGAGAAGGGGATCTCAGAGGTGGTGGTGATAGGCGCCGTTGCCGGTTTCTGCGTGAATTCTACCGTCAGACATGGGTCAGATCTGGGGCTGAAAATGACGGTGGTTAAGGATGCGGTGTTAAGCTTTGATTTACCGGACGCCCAGCGAGAAGAAAAAAATATTCATGACGTCACGATGAAACTGCTCGAGGCGGGCTTTGCGAGGATGGTTTTCGCTGACGATTGTTAGCACCTGATCCTGAACAGATCAGGTGCTACTGCATTACTGTTTCAGGATCTGCTCAAGCGTTGCCCCAATAGCCAGGATCTGCGCATCGCTACCGGGTAACCCGTCAATCTCAATCCCTACCGGCAGTTGGCTGGTGGGGCCATTGCCAATCGGCAGCGACAGACCCGGCAGTCGGGCATTACTTCCTGGATCCACATTGCGGATCAGCCGGGCAAAGTTCTCGGCCGAACTGACCTCATCGTTGGCCAACGGGGCGACCACAGGTGAAGTGGGGAAGATAAGCCCATCAAGCTCATTTTCGCGGAACGTGTGCTCATAGATTGCCAGCAGGCGGCCAATCCCCTGCGAAATAGCCTGGTCATACAGGGGCGGCAGTGGGGCAGGCTGGCCGTTAATGTCCGGGATTACTCCCGGAATAATGCCGTGTTCAAAAATGGCGCGCACGTCCGGACTGGCGATCTGCTGCACCACGTCGGCAAGCGTGAGCGGCAGATCCTGTTCCTGCAGATACTTAATCAAATCATGCTTACCTTCATGCATCACCACCGGGAACGAGACGGCGGCATTGGCCTGCTCAAGCTCGGGCATCTCCACGTTTATCAGGGTAATCCCGGCATCGCGAAGCATAGCCAGCGCCGCATGGGCCTGCTGGCTGACATCGTCATCCAGCGCTTGCCAGAAATAGTGCGCAATCCCTAAGCGGATACGGTTTGCCGGTTTGGGCGCAAGCACGGCAGAACCGGTAATCAGATGGTCGAGCAGGGAGATATCGCCGACGCTGCGCGCCATTGGACCTGCGGTGTCCCGCGTGTGTGAGATGGGGGTGATGCCCGTCTGAGGATAGCGTCCGGTGGTAGGGCGAAACCCCACGCAGCCGTTCAGGGCGCAGGGCTGGCGAACCGATGCCCCGGTATCGGTGCCGATAGCGACGGGAACCATGCTGGTGGCCACCGCCACCGCGCTGCCCGATGACGACCCGCCGGCTATTCGGCTCGGGTTACGGGCATTGCGTACTCCTTTGACCCCCGGCGAATGATATGCCGCGTTATAGCCGGTGACGCCAAAGGCAAGCTCATGCATATTGCTTTTGCCAATAATAATGGCGCCTGCGTCGATAAGTTTCTGGATCACCGGCGCGGAGGCTGTGGGGATAAAATTTTTCAAGGCCAGGGTGCCCGCAGTATTGGGTAATCCGGCCACGTGAATGTTGTCTTTTACGGCGATGGGCACACCGCCGAGCGGTAAGGGCGCGCCGCCCGCGGCGAGGTATTTATCCCAGGCTTTGGCCTGCGCCAGTGCCTGTGCGGCGTTGACCGTAATAAATGCATTCAGGTGCTCCTGGGCTTCTATACGGGATAAACAGGCACACACAAGCTGTTCGCTCGATATCTTTTGTTCGTAGATGAGCACGGCTGCGTCGGCGGCGCTAAGGGTGGATAAATCAGGAACGGTGTTTGCGAGGTCTGACGGATTTATTATTTTCATTGCGCTATTTCCAGACAGTGATAATCCGGATTATTTAGGCAGACCGGGCAGTCGTGCGCCATCCTCATTCCTGAGGATGGGCTAATGCTTCAGGCGGGAGGCCAGCTCGGTACGGTTTGCGCAGTGCAGTTTTCTTAACGCATGCTTCAGGTGCGTGCGAACGGTGGTGAAACTGATATTCAGCAGCCTGGCGACCTCTTTATCGCCCAGTCCTTTGCAAACCAGATTGACGACCTCCTGCTCACGGGCGGTTAACGGGGAGCGGGTCTGTTTGGGTAACGCCCGCGTAAACCAGGGTTCCAGCAATTGCAGAAGCCGTAATTCCCGCGAGCCGAATGCCGGTGCACCTTTCGCCCGCCAGATCCGCAGGTCACCGACATCTTCGCCGTCCCGTAAAAAGTAGACGTTAATCCCATGATGCATACCGCAGGGCTTGAGGAAATCGTGATAAAACGCGGTCTGTTTTAGCGCGCTGGCAGGCATCACGTCATCGACCAGAGTAGGCCGCTGTTTTGCCCGCAGCAGCGGAGTAATGGGATCGACATATTGCCAGGTGCTGGCATGTTCTTGCATCGCCTTGTCGTCAATGTTCCAGCTCACGCCTTTATGAGAGGTACCCGTAGCGGGGGACCAGATGTACGATGCGGCAAAATCGGCCTGCAGCAGGCTACAAACATTCTCCAGCGTCTCGCGACGTAAAGCATGGCTGTCCTGCCCGGAACCCAACTGCCACAGGATATGAGAGAACAGGTTGAGTTCGTGGTTGTTCAAATCATCAGTGCTATACATTCCCTGTGCCCGCAAAGTGGAATTCTGGATGTGAGTGTAGGACAGAGTGCTATCGGTGCCAGTTATCTTAAGTAAATAATATTAGTTACAACATACATAATAACCCTCTTTAAATAACACACCTGAACGCCGTGCCTCAGTACATCGCTTTACAGAGACTCAAGGGAATTTTTATCCGCCGTAGCGGATAATTTGAATTTAACCCCTACAGCGGTTATTCTGATTTTATCCCCTGTAGGGGATGACCTCAATTTATCCGCCACAGGGGATAACCATGAAAGTGACATCAGCAGACGCACTGGCTCAGGCGGTACGCGACCAGCGCAAAGTCAATAAGTTAACGCAAACCGCGACGGCTGAACAGGTAGGCATTAAACAAACTACGGTATCGGATTTCGAGAACAAGCCGGAATCGACCAAGCTGGAAACCTTGTTCAAAATCCTCTCGGCGCTGGATCTGGAACTGCACGTGGTGAAACGCGGGTCGACGCTGCCGGAAGGCAAAACCTGGACGAAGGAGTGGTAAGCAATGCGTGCACAAAGTCTGACGGTGGCCATGAATGGCGAGGTGGTGGGCACGCTGTACCGCGATAGCAGCGGGGCGATGTCATTTCAGTATACGCCCGGGTGGTTATCCGAACCCGGTTCGCGCGCCATCTCTCTGTCGCTGCCTCTGCAGCACAGCCGAATAAGAGGCAAGCAGGTCTACAATTTCTTTAGCAATCTGCTGCCCGATTCAGAAGCCATTCTTGCCCGAATGCAGGCCCGGTTCCAGATTGAGACTGCCCATCCTTTCGATCTGCTCGCCAGCGTCGGACGCGACTGCGTCGGTGCCATACAGCTTTACCCACCCGGACTGGACATTCCCTCGGTAATGGAGATTGTCGCCGAACCGCTGGACGAACAGCAGATCGAATCGATCCTGAAGGGCTATCAGATGTCGCCATTAGGGATGACGGAAGAGGGGGCTGATTTTCGTATTTCGCTGGCCGGTGCGCAGGAGAAAACGGCCCTGCTGTGGTATCAGAACCGCTGGCAACGGCCCCAGGGCAGTACCCCGACCAGCCATATTTTTAAGCTGCCGATCGGCAGAATCGAACAGAACAATATCGACCTGAGCGAGAGCTGCGAGAACGAGTGGCTGTGTATGCGCATTGCGAAAGCGTTTGGCTTTCCCGTCGCCCCTACCGAAATGGCGCGCTTTGGGCAAACAAAAGTGCTGGTTGTCGAGCGGTTCGATCGTCGATGGGCCCGGAGCGGCTGGCTGATGCGCCTGCCGCAGGAGGATTTCTGCCAGGCACTGGGCGTCTCTCCGGCGCTGAAATATGAGTCACATGGCGGGCCGGGGATCGCGGATGCCATGAAGTTGCTGCTCGGTTCACGGCTGGCGGCCCAGGATCGCGAGATGTTTTTTAAATCGCAGATCCTCTTCTGGATGCTAGCCGCCATCGACGGTCACGGGAAGAATTTCAGCCTGTTTATTGAGGCTGACTCCTCATTCCGAATGACGCCGTTATACGATGTCATCTCAGCCTTTCCGCTGTTTGCGGACGGCGGGATTCAGGCCAGAAAAGCCAAAATGGCGATGGCCCTGCAGGGCAAAAACCGGCAATACCATTTCGCCATGATCCAGCCGCGCCATTTTATCAGCACCGCAGCGCATGCAGGGTTTTCACCGGAGCTGGCTGAGCGCGCGATGCAGGAGATGGCCAACCGCACCGAAGAGGTGATCGCTCAGGTCACGGCAGAACTGCCAGCGGATTTCCCGACGCCTGTCCGCGAGGCTATTTTCAGCGGTTTAGCAAGCCAGGCGGCGCGGATCCTGCGCGGGACGGCGTAGGAACTTACCTGCCGGTTATCTGCGTCCGGCGGATTTCCGCCAACCGGAACCGCTCACGTATCAATGTCATCACGCGTTCGCAGACGGGCGGGAGTTCGCGGTCGGTTAAACGTAAAATGCCCAGCGTCAGGGTGATGGCAAGCGGTGGCGTGACGTGCAACTTCACCACCGTGCCTGCCGCCAGCGCTTCAAGCATCGAAATATCGGTAGCGATAAGTATCGCGTTGCTGGAGCGCATCAGGTGATGCACGAGCTGAAAATCATTACTCAACACGCCGAAATGTTCATAAAGCCCCGAAGTAAAACCGTACAGCGTTTCCATATGCTCGATGATGGCGGGATCAAAGTATCCGGCTGCAATCACCATTGGCCACGCTTTCAGCATCGCGATATCACTGTTTTTTGTCTGTGCCAGCGGATGCTGACTGCTGGCGTACCAGGCAAAACCGCAGGTAAAGAGACTTTCAACCACCAGATCTTGTTGATAGCGCGCAATACTTGCATCCCCAACGAACAGGTCAATTTGTCGGCTGCGTAGCATATTCAGCAGTGGGGCAGAGGTATCCACGCTGAATTTCACCTGCACCTCCGGTAGATCGCGCAGCATCGTATCCAGTAAAGGACAAATAAGTTCATCCATCAGGGAGGAGCCCATCCCCAGCGCGACGCGCCCCGATTCCCCGGTCTGCATCCTCTGTAAAAGCCGTTTTCCCTCATTCTCATTCATCAGCATGCGCCGCGCGGTGGCTTCCCATGCCAGCGCATACTGCGTCGGGCGCAGGCGGCGGTCGGTCCGGGTGAACAACGGCACGTTCAGCTGCTCTTCCAGGGCGCGAATACTGCGCGACAAGGCTGGCTGACTCAAATGCACGGCTTCTGCTGCGGCGCTCAGAGAGGCGTTCTCTATCAGGGCAATAAAGTGTTGCAACTGACGGGTATTCATAAGGGCTCCACTTGCACTTTATGCATGAAATTCGACATTAATCTGCAATTCACGAAATTAAAACAAATAAGTAACATTTAGATAAAGTTTGTTCAGCAGGAGATGATGATGCGAAAAGTACTCTCTGTTTTACCCCGGCCGGTTGTGGCGGTGATCTGCGATCGAATTCGCTATTTCGAGCATCCGGTGCATGCCGTGCCCGAGACCTATCTTCGCGCGTTGCATGAGTCGGCAGATGTAATGCCCCTGCTGATGCCGGTCAGCCCGGAGATGCTGGATTTGTCCACACTTCTGGCAACGGTAGATGGCGTGATGCTGCCCGGCAGCCCGTCGAATGTGGCTGCTGAACGCTATGGTGCTGAGCCGCTGCCCGAACACACGCTGAAAGATGAGTATCGCGACGCAACGGTTTTTGCCTTGTTGCCCCAACTGATTGCGCAGGGGATCCCCCTGCTGGCTATCTGTCGGGGCTTTCAGGAACTGAACGTCTTTTTCGGTGGAACCTTAAACCGCGCCGTGCATGAACGTCCTGACGCGCTGGATCATCGGGAAGGGGATCACGATCGTCCGCTAACGTGCTGGTACGAAGACCGCCATATCGTCGAGCTCACACCCGGCGGGCTGCTGGCCTCGCTGGCCGATACAACCACCCCGAGGGTCAATTCACTGCACCATCAGGGCGTAGAGACGCTGGGGAAGGGATTACACACTGAAGCACGCGCGCCGGACGGGCTGGTTGAAGCCTTTACCGCTCCGGATGCCCCCGGTTTTTTACTGGGGCTGCAATGGCACCCGGAAATGTCCCTCTGCCACAGCCCGTTTGCACGACAGATTTTCACTCGTTACGGCGATGCCTGCCGACAGCGCCAGCAATCCCGCTTACTTTCTGGAGAGAATAACAATGAATTCGAAGCTCACTGCGCCATCTCTGTTTAGCCATAACTATGCCGAGGCAAGGAGGGCGTTCCTGGCCGCTGCAGAGTCTCGCCGGTTGCCCGTCGACAGCTATATCCTCGATATGCCGGGGCACGACGGTGAAACGCTGGCAACGGATGTGGTGCTGGACGGGCCGAAGGATGCCGCGAATCTGATCATAACTATCAGCGGCGTGCACGGCGTAGAAGGGTATCCCGGCTCGGCCATCCAGCGCGGGCTGCTGGAGATGGGACCACTGGAGGCCAGCAATACAGCAGTTCTGCATGTGCATGCCATTAACCCGTGGGGATTTTCGTGGTCGCATCGCACCACCCAGGAGAATGTCGACCTTAACCGTAATTTTATCGACTTTTCCGCACCCCTGCCGGTGAATGACCGCTATGCCAACATTCACGATTTACTGTTGCCCGCCAGCTGGCCACCACCGGCAGACAGTGAAGAGCAGCTTCGCGGCATGGCAAAAGTCTGGGGCGATAAAGGCTACCAGTGCGCAGTAAGTCTGGGACAATACCGCTTCCCCGATGGCTTGCATTACGGTGGCGAAAAACCTACCTGGAGCAACGAGACCTTCCGCACCATTTTGCAGCACTATGCCACCCGCTGCCAGCGGATAGGTTCGCTGGATATTCACACTGGGCTCGGTCCTTATGGCTACGGTGAACGCATTTTTGGCTGTGAATACGAAGATGCATCCTTATTACGCGCCCGCGACTGGTGGGGCGATACCATCACCTCGGTGAATACCGGCAGTTCGACCAGCGTACCATTGACCGGGCCTATTCAGGCTGCGCTGTTCCGCGAATGTGAACAGGCGGAACAGACCAACATCTGTCTGGAGTACGGCACCTACCCGCAAATGCAGACCGTGCTGGCTATGCGCGGCGCACACTGGCTCACCCGTTATGGAAGCGGAGACTCACGGCAGTCTGCGGCAATTCGGCAAAGCCTGAAGGATGCATTCAATCCCCAGGATCCCTGGTGGCAAAACGAGATTTGGACACAGGGGAAACGGGTATTCCAGCAAGCGGTAGCAGGCATTAATCGCCACCCATAATAACGAACGCCTGGAGAGCAGCATGAGCCACATTACCGAAAATCCTGTTACGCAGCCCGTTCACTGGCGGGTCATTGCCGCGGCGGTTGCGGGCAACGCTTTTGAAGTGTATGACTTCGTGATTTACGCCTATTTTGCGGTGTACATCGGCCAGACATTTTTCCCGATCACCGGGGAATACGGCAGTTTACTGGTGGCTACCGCGACCTTCGGGGTGGGTTTTTTCACTCGTCCTCTGGGGGCGCTGTTTATCGGCAGCTATGCTGACCGCGTAGGACGTAAACCGGCGATGATTCTGACCGTCACGCTGATTACGCTGGGCACGCTGGGTATTGCTGCCACCCCAGGCTACGCCACCATTGGCATGGCGGCCCCGGTGATTATTGTGCTGTGCCGTCTGGTTCAGGGCATTGCTCTGGGCGGTGAGGTGGGGCCTGCGGCATCGCTGTTGATTGAAGCGGCGCCCGCGAATAAACGGGGGCGTTACGCCTGCTGGCAAATCGCCAGCCAGGGGATTGCCGTCACGGTTGGCGGGCTATTTGGGGTGATCATCACCACCTCGATGTCAGCGGAGAACCTGCAAAGCTGGGGATGGCGTCTGCCGTTTGTCTTCAGCCTGTTGATGGTGCCGCTGACCATTTATATTCGTCGTCATTTGCCGGAAACGCTGCCTGAGTCGGTCAAAAAAGAGCAGAACACCCTGCATCTGCTGAAAAGTATGTGGCGTGAACACCGCAGCTTGTTGCTGGTTGGGCTGGGCATCATGATGGTGGTGAGCGTGACGTCTCAGTTGATCAACTACATGACCTCATACGCCATTAAGGTGCTGCATCTGCATCCGGGCATTGCGCAGACCAGTATCCTGATTGCCGGACTGATCTCCTTTTTCGGGGCGCTGATCGCAGGAAGGCTGTGTGATAAGTACGGCCGCAAGAAAGTGCTGATCCTGCCGGTGTTAGTATTGAGCGTGGTGGTGATCCCGCTGTTCTCATGGCTGCATGACGCCCCGGACGCTGCACGACTGCTCACGGTGACCTTTGTGGTATCCACGCTGATTACCTTCCCGACAACCGCATTACTGGTGGTGGTGCCGGAGATGCTTCCCTCGCAGTTTCGCAGTACCGGCACATCGTTAATTTACGCGGTTGGGTCGGCATTATTTGGCGGGAGTACGCATTTTATTTTAACGGCGTTACTGGCCTGGACGAATCATCCTGTCGCGCCTGCCTATTACGTGCTGTTTGCCACCGCAATAAGTTTGTGCGCAATGTCACTGTTACCTGAATCGCGTCAACCCGCGATAAAAACCCAGTCCAGACTGACCTGACTGCATTGTGTAAACCGGCGTGATGATCAGCTAAAGGCCATTACGCCAGACTTCCGTGGTCTGACCTCCCATCCCTGAAAACACATCACCCTTTCCTCAGGCATAAATTAATGAGTCTGATAATCTAATATTCCCGAGAAAACTCAACCTCACGGAAGTAATAAGGCGTTTTCACCTGGCAATGCCAAATGGAAGGGCGTTAACTTAAAAACCTAAACTATCAATAACTTAACTCATATTGACATCAAAAAATTTTGTCCGGGCGTTATTTTCTATCTGTTACCCCCCCGTTACGCAGCATTGAATCCCAGAAGTATGAGAAAAAACTGACGACAAATTATTTTTAGCACATTACCTGCGGGCGTTTCCTGGAATATTTTGGAAACCAGTGTTAGATTTTTAAAGGCGTTAATTTTCCAGACCTATAAATATACGTTTTATTGCGTTGTCAATAATACAAAGGCGTCAGATTTATAACTATATTTATCACCGTTAAGTTCTGAGGCTTTATTTATTAAAGAATCATGAAGAAACACATTGAATGATACAGCTTACTCCTGCTCTGGCATAAGGATATAAAAAAGCTATGTTCAGCATTCGTCGGTCGACAAAAACGATAAATAACATCAGGTTGGTGGGCTGCATTTGTACCGCCGCCGTTCTTTTTCCTGTGCAGGCTCTGGCTGACACAGAAGAGTATGACGCTCTGGTGATGGAAGCCCGAGCCGGTAACACTAAACCGTTGCTGAATTATTTTCAGGCCCAGGAAGCGCAAAAAGCGCTGACCGCTGAGCAGGTGGCCGACTGGCTACAGGTCTCAAGCTGGGCGAATAACGATCAGGAAACGCTCAGGGTCTGGCAGCGATATCGTGGGCAAGTAGACATTCCCGCCCGCGGACAGGTTGCGGTGGCTCGCGTGCTGCGCAACGAGCAAAAATGGGGTCAGTCGCTGACGGTCTGGGAAAACGTATTACTCGCCGAACCCGAAAATGCCGACGCGCGTACCGGTTGGATAATGACTTTGGCCGACGCCCGGCGCAACGAAGAGGCATTAACCGAAGCCACAAAATGGCAGCAGCAGGAACCGGGCCCCGATCGCGATGCGCTGGTTGCTTATGTGTATCAGGCGCAAGGGAAGAACTGGGATGCTTTGCTCGCGGCAAGCCAGGCGCAGGTGGGGGATCCGCAAAATAAAAGCGCAAAATCCACCATGATCGGGGTACTGGCAGCCAACCGAATATCCGGTCCGGCGCTTCAGCTCTCGGATAATCTTACCGATTCTGATCCGATGAAACGCCGTCTGGAACTGGATGCCGCTGCGCAAATTGTGCGCTCGGCCTACACGCCAACGCGTAACGAAGCGGAGCGTTTTATTGTGGCCGACCGGGCTCTGGAACGCTACGATAAATTGCTTGCGGCGTGGAAAACGCTACCGGACGCGCAGGAGGATATCCGCCGCGCCCGAACCGATCGTATTGGCGCGCTGGTTATCCGCAAGCGTAACGCTGAGGCGATTGCCGAATACGAGGCACTGGATGCGCAAGCGCCGGTGCCTTCCTACGCTAAACGCTGGGTCGCCACCGCCTACCTGAATCAACAGCAGCCCGCAAAAGCCGAAGCACTGCTGATGAGCATTTATTATCCAACCGGGCCGCTTCCCCAGACGCCGCTTAGCCCGGAAGATGAGCAGGAGCTGTTTTTCGCCCGCATCGATAATGAGAACTTCGAAGCGGCTAAGCTCCAGGTCGATGATTACATCAAGAAGAGTCCCTATCTGCGGCGCATTTATGGTTCCCCGACGCTGCAGCCAAACGACAACTGGCTGACCGGCCAGATGATGCTCAGCCAGTATTATATCGCCACCAACGATCTGCCTGCCGCCGAAAAACAGGCCGAGCATTTAGCGCGCACCGGCTCCGGGAGTCAGGGACTGCGCATCACCTATGCCTCGGTACTGGAGGCGAGAGGACTGCCGCGCAAAGCCGAAGTTGAACTAAAACTTGCCGAAGTGCTGGAGCCAAGCAACCTTGAGCTGGAACGCCAGCAGGCCTATGTCGCTCTGGATCTGCAGGAGTGGAAGCAGGCAGATGAGCTGACCGATGACGTCATCGCCCGTAGCCCGGATGATACCTCAACGCTGCGGCTGGCGCGTATTCGTGACGTCCACAAAATGGCCGAACTGCGGATCAACGGTTATCAGGGTATTTCGTCCGACAGTCCGGTCAGCGGTAAACACGACTTCACCTTAAATTCGGCGATTTACAGCCCGCCGATTAACGATAACTGGCGCCTGTTTACCGGCTTCAACTTTGCCACCGGCGAGTTCGAAGAAGGGAAGGGGATCAGCCGCGATCTGGCGGCCGGTGCCGAATGGACCTCCCGTGATTACTGGGCCGAAATGGAAATCTCCGGTCGCAACTACGGCGATGGGCAAAAGATAGGTGGGCGTCTGTCGGGCTGGCATGACTTTAATGACAACTGGCGGGTAGGGGCCTCGGCCGAGCGGCTGGCGCGCAGCACGCCTTTGCGTGCCCTGCGCAATAACGTCAGCGCCAATGGCGGCGACGGATACATTCGCTGGTATCAGAACGAGCGGCGCGAATACCAGCTCTCTTTTGCCGGATCGCATTTCTCCGATGGCAACGACCGTATTGAATACGGTCTGAGCGGCAAAGAGCGCCTGTGGACCAAACCGCGCTTTACCCTGGATTTCATCCCGGCAATCAGCGGCAGCGTTAACAGCAAAGAAGACGTGCTGTATTACAACCCGAAACAGGACTTTACCATCGTGCCGGGGCTGAGTGCGGAACATGTTCTGTATCGCCTGTATGACACGGTCTGGACACAACAGCTTACCGCGGGGGTCGGCAGCTACTGGCAGCAGGATCACGGAACGGGTGTGGTCACCCAGCTGGGGTACGGACAGCGTATCCAGTGGAATCATGTGGTGGACGGCGGGTTGATGCTGACCTGGGATAAACGTCCGTACGATGGCAAGCGAGAGCGGAACATCGCCATCGCTTTCGATTTGAACGTCAGGTTTTAGGGGCCGACTATGTTAAAGAAAGGGCTGCGCTCGACCTTGCTCATCGCCGGATGGATACTGATCACCGCCTGCGGTGGGGCGAACACGCCGCGCTATGATCCCCCGGCGGACAGGGCCCCACTGACCGCCGATCACGCCTGGCCGAAAAACAGTTTTCTGGTGATCGGCTATCACGATGTGGAGGATAATGCGGCCGACCAGCGCTATCTGTCGGTGCGCACCAGCGCCCTGAACGATCAGATGGCCTGGCTGCGCGACAACGGCTATCACCCGGTGAGCGTGCAGCAAATCCTCGATGCGCACGACGGCAAAATCGTGCTGCCAGAGAAAGCCGTCCTGCTGACCTTCGATGATGGTTACAGCAGCTTTTACACCCGGGTCTGGCCGCTGCTGAAATCCTACAACTGGCCTGCGCTGTGGGCGCCGGTCGGGAGCTGGGTGGACTCACCGCCCGGCAAGCCTGTCAACTTTGGCGGCTTGATGACGCCGCGCGATAAATTTGCCACCTGGCAAATGGTTAAGGAGATGGGGGAGTCGCCGCTGGTTGAAATTGGCGCCCATACCTGGGCTTCGCATTACGGCAGCACGGCTAACCCGCAGGGCAGTCAGCAGCCTGCCGTCGCCAACCACCTCTACAATAAAGCCACCAAACAGTATGAAACGGACGCGCAGTTCAGCCAGCGCATTAATACCGATCTGGATCTGATTACGCAAAAAATCACTGAGGTCACCGGCAAAGCACCGCGCGCCTGGGTATGGCCTTATGGTGCCGCGAGCGGAACCACCTGGCAGATCGCGAAAGAGCACGGCTATCAGATGGCGTTCACCCTGAACGAGGGACTGGCTAACGCCGCCAATCTGGACGATGTGCCGCGTATTTTGATCTCCGATAACCCGTCACTCCAGCGCTTTGCCGCCCAGGTGGCACAGGTACGTGAGCCGCGCACGATGCGGGTGATGCACGTCGACCTCGATTATGTTTACGATAAGAACCCGGATCAGCAGCGCAGAAATATCGACAAGCTGATCCAGCGTGTTTATGACATGCGTATCTCGCATGTTTTCCTGCAGGCCTACGCCGATCCGAAAGGTGACGGCAACATCCGTGAGCTGTACTTCCCTAACCGCTGGCTGCCGATGCGCGCCGACCTGTTTAACTATCTTGCCTGGCAGTTACAGACCCGTGCCGGCGTGGAGGTTTTCGCCTGGATGCCGGTGCTGGCATTCGATCTTGATGGTTCCATCCCGCGCGTCATGAAATGGGATCCGGACACCCACCGCAGCGCCGTTGACAAACAGCAATATATACGTCTTTCTCCCTGGAACGCCGAGGCGCGTAAACGTATCACCGAGATCTATCAGGACCTGGCAACGCACGCCAGCTTTAAAGGGATCTTGTTCCACGATGATGCCTTCCTGACTGACTTTGAAGATGCCTCGCCGGATGCGCTGGCTGCTTACCGGGCCGCCGGGTTCCCGGGCGACATCGGGAAGATTCGCGATAACCCCCAGATGTTTGAACGCTGGACGCGGTTCAAGAGCCGCGCCCTGATCGACTTTACTCTCCAGCTCACCCGGGCCACGCAGGCGATTCGCGGCCCGCAGGTGAAAACGGCGCGCAACATTTATGCCATGCCAGTACTGGAGCCGGAGAGCGAGGCGTGGTTTGCGCAGAACCTCTCCGATTTCCTTGGCACCTATAACTGGACGGCTCCGATGGCGATGCCATTGATGGAGAAAGTGCCACTTGATGAGTCCAATGCCTGGCTCGATAAACTGGTCAATGCCGTTGCCCAACATCCTGGCGCACTGGACAAGACCGTGTTCGAGCTGCAGGCGCGCGACTGGCGACAACCCGAAGGGCAAAGTGAAATCAGCGGTACACAGCTGGCCGACTGGATGCGTCAGCTGAAGCTGAGCGGGGCGGTCAACTACGGCTATTACCCCGATGATTTCATCAACGATAAACCTGAGATGTCAGAGGTTCGATCGACATTCTCCTCATTCTGGTATCCGCAAAAATGACCGATCGCATTGTCGCTTTCCTCATCCTTTGCCTGATGTTCAGCCTGCCTCTGAGCGTGGCCGTCATCTTTACCGGCGAAGTGATGCTGAACTTTATTTTCTTATGGCCATTGTTTATGTCTGCCCTGTGGATGAGCGGCGGGCTTTACTTCTGGTTCTACCGTGAACGTCACTGGAAGTGGGGGAAAGACACGCCTCCGCCGGTGCTGGAGGGATCGCCGCTGATTTCGATCCTGATCCCTTGCTATAACGAAGGAGATAACGCCAGGGAGACCATCGAAGCGGCGCTTGCGCAGCGCTATGAAAACATTGAAGTGATCGCCATTAACGACGGTTCAAAAGATAACACCGGTGAGGTACTGAACCAACTGGCGAGCGAATACCCGCGGCTACGGGTGATTCATCTGGCCGAAAATCAGGGCAAAGCTGTGGCGTTGAAAACCGGCGCGGGCGCGGCACGCAGTGATTTTCTGGTTTGTATCGACGGGGATGCGTTACTGGATCGTGACGCCGCAGCCTATATGGTGGCGCCGCTGCTGCAGTTCCCACGCGTGGGTGCCGTAACCGGGAACCCACGGGTTCGGACCCGTTCGACGCTGATTGGCCGGGTGCAGGTTGGCGAGTTCAGCTCGATCATTGGCCTTATCAAACGCACCCAGCGCGTGTACGGCCAGGTGTTCACCGTCTCCGGCGTCATTGCCGCGTTTCGCCGCCGGGCGCTGGCGGAAGTCGGGTACTGGAGTCCGGACATGATCACCGAGGACATTGATATCAGCTGGAAGCTGCAGCTCCGGCACTGGTCGGTATTCTTTGAACCGCGCGCGCTGTGCTGGATCCTGATGCCGGAGACGCTTAAAGGACTCTGGAAGCAGCGTCTTCGCTGGGCGCAGGGCGGCGCTGAAGTGTTTATCGTCAATATGCGCCGCCTGTGGGCCTGGGAATATCGCCGGATGTGGCCGCTGTTTGCCGAGTTTTGCCTGTCGACCGTCTGGGCTTTTTCTTACGCAATCAGCATTCTGCTGTTCCTGATGGGGCTGATACTGCCGATGCCTGAAAGCCTGTACGTTCACCATCTGTTCCCACCGGGCTTTACCGGACTGATGTTGGGCGTGGTGTGCCTTCTGCAGTTCCTGGTCAGCCTGCTGATCGAACGGCGCTATGAGAAGGGCATTACCGCCTCACTGTTCTGGATAATCTGGTTCCCGGTGGTGTATTGGGTGCTGAGCTTGTTTACAACCCTTGTCGCATTCCCGAAAGTCATGCTGATGCGCCAGCGCGGCAGAGCTCGCTGGGTCAGTCCTGACCGTGGTATTGGGAGAATCAAATCATGAATCAACCGCTGATCTTTACGGAACGTCGTCGAATGCCCAGACTGGTCGATGTTGCGCTCACGCTGCTCGCCTGGGGTGTCTTTATCTGGCTGATTTATAACGGCCTGGCCTTAGCACTGGACCGTTCCCATCAGACGGAGATAAGACCTTTCTTCATTACGCTCGACACACTGACTATTTATACAGTAGTTGCGTTGTTCAATGGCCTGGTGCTGATCGGCTGGGCAAAATATAACCAGTATCGCTTCCGCATAGAGCGCCGCCGCCGTAAAGCAGGGCTGGAAGAGCCTGAACTGGCAACCAGCCTGCACATCTCTGAGAACCTGACTCACCAGCTGAGCGAGGCCAGGGTGATGACGGTTTATCACGATGACAAGGGCGACATCGACCATATTGAAGGCGTCGGGCCGGCGCAGGACGATGCGTTGCTGCCGGAAAATGTCATCAGGCTGGATTCGTTATTCGCCCATGACCATCACCGGGTTGTTATGTAGCCATAACAACGTTGAGCAAAGCGCTGCCCACGGAGCCGGGCAGGTGAGCAGCGCTTTGCTATCGATATCTCACATCTCATTACTTCATCTTTCCTGAAAATAATATATTTCACTGCTTCTCGCCTGGCGCTTCGTTTAAACGAAGCCGCTAAAACCTCTCCTCGGTAATATAAGCAATCATTAAATTCAGCAAGGGCTATTATTAATGTTGATGGTTAGTTTTAACAAATCATTAACCTATTTTATTATCCTGATAATACTGAAAACAGTGGAGATTAAAATGACTAATTATCAACATGTTGAAGAAAGAAGAGTCGATCCGCTTTACCCGGCGATTAATCCGCTTATCCATAAGAGAATCTCATGGAGCGCGGTATTTGCAGGCGTTGTAATATCCATCGTTGTTTATCTGTTATTAATGATTTTAGGTTCGGCAATCGGGGCGACCACAGTAGACCCTTTGCAGGAAGAGCGTCCTCTTGAAGGCTTAGCCACCGGGGCCGCCATCTGGATCGGAGTCAGTATGATTATCTCTGCCGCCGTCGGCGGATATGTCAGCGGCTGGCTGGCCCACCGTCACGGTTCATTACATGGCGTATTAGTTTTTGGTGTGAACACGCTTATTTGTACCGCATTTTTAATCATGCTTGCCAATAATGCGACCAGTGGTGCTATTAGTGTGGTGGGTTCAGGAATGCAAACCGTCGGCAGCAGTATTAAAGCCGTTGCACCTTCCGTCACGCAAATGGCGAAGGAAAAGTTAGCGGAAAATAATATCAACCTTGACGATTTCCAGAATCAACTGGAATTAACATTAAGACAGACAGGTAAGCCAGAATTACAACCCGAAGCGCTTGAACAGAATGCGAGCAATGAAGCGAACATGGCGCAACAAAACATGAATCAAGGCGGGGATGTCACCCGGTTTATTAAAGGATTAACGGACCGAAACAGTGCCACCTTTGAAGCAGCCGATCGTCAGGCGCTGAAAAACATCATCATGGCCAGAACCGGCAAGAGTGATGCCGAAGCGGAGCAGATGGTCGATCAGGCGCAGAAAAATTATCAGGTTGCCCGTCAGAAATATGAAGAGCTGAAAAAACAGGCCGAACAAAAAGCGCGGGAAGCGGGCGAGAAAGCCGCCGCCGCCGCCGCGAAGGCCAGCTGGTTTAGTTTCTTCATGTTGGTGGTTATGGCTATCGTTGCTGGCGCGACAGGCGCTGCCGGTTACCATCGTCAACACAAGGTGGTTGTGACAACGCATCAGGTTTAGTGATTAAGATGCGGTGTCTTATCGCTCCGTGAGAATGCAGGAGAAGGGTTCTCACGGAGTCATGATTTGTAATGCCGAACGTCATCATCCCTGAACATCCCTCGCAGAACCCGTTATCAACACCCAATCCCTTCAAACTCATTAAAGTAACGTGCGGTTTTCCTGCCATTTCTGATGAGGTAGGGCGTAATTCAAAATCGATCATGCGCATGCTGTCACCAGACACAGATCCAGGGGTCAAAGCGTTTATGGCCGTAGTGAAAGCCGCTGAACGGCAATCTATGAAAATGGTTTAACAGGAGGCCCGGCCAACGCGCTGGGTTTTTATGCCGATGTAAGAAGTAGGTTGTGCACAGAGCAGTGAAGGAGGAGGAGTGATTAAGGTTAGAAGTGTCTTGTTAGACCTGCGTCGTTAACCTGGATCGTATTTAACATAATATACATTATGCGCACCAACATGAAGCCAGGCAGAATCCAGCATTTTTCAGTCCTGATGACCCTGGTCGTTAATAGCCTCCAGCATGGTTAAATAAATCCGACCGTCTGCTGTTTTAAACAAAAATTTACCCACCAGCATGGTTATTTTTAATTTTGTCGACCATGCTTTTTATAACTATAGAATCAGTCACTTCTGATGCTGCCAGCGCCATCGGCTCTCTCATACCAAGGATGCGTAAATGCGCAATGCACTTGTTCCCATCGCTGTTGCTGTGGCCATGTTTGTGTTGGGTGTTTTTATTTTAAGTACACAGCTCTGGTACTCTGCGCGCGCCGACAGCTTTACGGGGGCCAGGTATGCAATAAAAAATATCAATGCGATCCTTGATGAAGCGCGGCTTGCCACCCGCACGGCAATGAAGATTGCTGCGAAAGGCTGTGAGCTGGATGAACAGTATCAGCTGGGTATCGAGGCGGCCCTTCAACCCCATCTCAGAACTATCATCATTCTCAGACAGGGAAAGGCCTGGTGTTCGTCCCTTCCGGGTAACCGTGTGTTGCTGGTGAATGTTTCTGCGTTACCGGATTCGCAATTGCTGCTGGTGCCTGCCAGAAGCTCGGTCAATGAACGTCCCGTTCTGCTATATCAAACGAACGTCGAAGAAAGTCGGATGGTGGTCACCATCAGCGACCACCATCTACGGGATGCCCTGAATATCCCGCTAAAAGATGTCCGGTATTCATTAAGAGTGGGAAATAACGTTATCGGGATAACCGGCGACGCGATGATGGTAAAAGACACGCAACATCCCACTGGACACGTTCAGGCCACAGATTATCCCTACCGCATCGAGTTCACCCCTCCCCCATTTTTTAGCCTGCAGAGGTTAATTAACCAGGCCGGAGCCGTGTTATTTTTTTTACTGCTGATGTCCTGCCTGGCGGCCTATATTCTGCATAAGTACTTGAATAAAAATACCCTGCCGGAAGAGTCATTGCGTAGAGCGATTGCCAGAAATGAGATCGTCCCTTTTTATCAGCCGATCGTAAACGGTAAAGCAGGCACATTGCGCGGTGTGGAAGTGCTGGCCAGATGGAAGCATCCGCAGGCAGGCTATATTTCTCCGGCGTCGTTTATCCCGCTCGCAGAAAAGTCAGGGTTAATTGTGCCACTCACGCAAAGCCTGATGGCGCAAGTGGCGGCAAATATGAACCTTATTGCCAGCAAGCTGCCGGAGGGATTTCATGTGGGGATTAACTACAGCGCGTCTCATATTTGTACCCCCACCTTCGTGGAAGAGTGCTTAAAATATAAAGACAGTTTTACCCGGCACGATTTGAACCTGGTTATTGAGCTCACGGAGCGTGAGCCGTTGGATATCAACGACCATCTCGTCCAGACCCTGAACCGACTGCATGAAAACGGCTTTGCCATTGCGCTGGATGATTTTGGTACCGGATACTCGGGTCTCTCATATCTGTATGATTTGCATATCGATTACATCAAGATTGACCAAAGTTTTGTTGGCCGGGTCAATGCGCATGAAGACTCGACCCGAATTCTGGACTCGGTGCTGGACCTGGCGCGCAAACTCTCGATTAGCATCGTGGCCGAAGGCGTGGAAACGCAGGAGCAACTGGACTATCTCAACCGCAATGACATTACCTTTCTGCAGGGCTACTACTTCTATAAACCCGTCCCCTTTACGGAGCTGATCAAGATTCTGTTATCCAAACCGAACGTCAGAGTAAGGGTTGAGTAACCCTTATCATCCTGCCGGTTTATACCGCCGCTGCAGCGTCGCATCCAGCTTGCGTTGCAGCGGTTCCGGGACGTCGCCCTCAATCAATTTGCCGATTAAATCAAAGCAGTGCCACGCCAGTTGGCGATTATCCTGGCGGATGGTATCAATGGGGATGGCCAGGGAATCGTACAGGTAGTGATCGTCAAAACTTGCCAGTCGCATATCGCTTTGCAACAGATTGTGTTGGCCCATGTAACGCAACACGCCTTCCAGTAACCCACAGGCGGCAGTGAAAACGGCCTTAGGTGGACGACCCAGCTGTGCGCACAGCGCGGCGAACATCTCGTAGCCGGAACTTGGATGATAGTTCCCATGAACTATCCATTCCGGGCGCAATGTGACGCCGGCCTGCTCTAACCCCTGTTTAAATCCCTCTAAACGGTCGCGCGTGGGTGAAAGTCGCGGCTGTCCACCCAGAAAATAGATTTCATCCGGATGCTGGCGAGCAATGTCGGCGACGAGCGCTTTGGTCGGGGTTATGGAGTCGGTAATGACCTGCGGTAACGAGCTGTCGTTCATATGCCTGTCAAACAGCACGATGGGCAGCTGTTCGCTGAGTTTTTGGTAGTCAGTATCATTCAACATGCTGGAGGCCACAATCAGGCCATCAACCTGGCGGGAAACCATATTGTTCACCACCACGGTTTCTTGTCCCGGATTTTCATCCGTACAGGAGATAAGCAACTGGACACCGGCTTCGCGGCACAGCGTCTCCAGCTCATGAGAAAAATCAGCAAAGCCGTAGTTGGTGATTTCTGGCACGACCAGTCCAATGGTATGGCTACGGTTATCCCGCAGCGATCGCGCATGAATGCTGGGCTGATAGTGATGCTGTTTGGCAATGGCCAGCACGCGGTCGCGGGTCTCTTCCGCGACACGTAATTCTTTGCTGCGACCATTCAAAACCAGACTGGCGGTCGCTTTCGATACGCCCGCCAGTTCTGCTACGTCTTTAATAGTGATGCGTTTTGTTTTTCTCACAACGACTTAGATCCGGCTGCCAAAACCCTCATTCTACCATGCTGGCGCGAAGCGACCAGTAGCGTAATGTGATGGCTGACGCACCTTCGAAGCCTATTTGCGCCGGATGGTGCGGGAAATAGCGACTGCTCATAACGCCCTCACCTTCATTGACGAAAATTTCCACGCTGGAGCTGTCGCACAACACGCGCAGAGAGGTGACCTTCCCCTGCCAGTAACGCGTCAACATGTCGTCGTTGTGCAGGCTTTTTCGTTCCAGCCTTATTCCCTTTTCATCCAGGCTGAGCCACAGCGTGTTGGCGAAATTCACCTTAACCGGTGCGTCCGCTCTAAGCTCAAACTCAAGGCGCGTTGCGTCCAGCAGCGGCGCATTGTCTGCAGATCCTTGCCAGCTGTGTTCTGTCTGGCGTAGCTGTTGCAACTCCTGAACCGGCGTTTGCCACAGTTTCCCCTCGCGGAAGTGCAACTCTCGCGGACAGGTCATCTGATGGATCCAGCCATTTTCGCGCGTTGGCTGTAACATCTCCTCCCCGTCCGGGACGCCCATCCAGCCAATCAGGATCCGACGTCCATCAGCCGCTAATGTCGTTTGTGGGGCATAAAACTCAAACCCGGCATCCAGCTCTTGCAGCTCGCCATGCGTAAAGGTGGCCGGGTCATAACGAAAATCTCGGTGCATCCAGGTCGCGGGATAGGTATTGAGATAGCGGTGTGGCTCGCGTGCGAGCCCCTGCGGACAGCAGATCAGCACGTGCGTACCGTCCAGCTCGAACAGATCCGGACATTCCCACATGTAGCCCGCGTTTTGCAGGCCGTTTACGCCATGACCCGCTATTTCGCCGCGGGGCTGCCAGCTGCGCAAATCAGCAGACTGGTACAGCAGAACCTTGCCGCGCTTTTGTAAATCCTGTGCGCCCAACACCATGTACCAGTGACCCTCGTGCTGCCACACTTTGGGGTCGCGCACATGACCAGTGTACCCTTCCGGCAAGGCGAGTACGGGACCGAGCTTATCAAAACCTCCGGTCTCGTTTTGTACCGCCAGACATTGCCATGCGGTGCGACTGCCGTCATCGAATTTGACGTTACCGGTGTAGCACAGCGTTAATACACCCTGATCATCCACGGCGCTGCCAGAGTAGCAGCCGTTACGGTCATACTCTTCATCAGGCATCAGTGCCATGGGTTCATGCTGCCATTGCACTAAATCAGCCGAACTCCAGTGGCCCCAGCATTTATAGCGATGATCGCATCCCAGCGGGTTCCACTGATAGAAAAGGTGGTAACGCCCGGCAAACCAGATAAACCCGTTGGGATCGTTCATCAATCCCGTAACCGGTGCCAGATGCCACCGGGGATAATCATCGTCAGCCAACGCCTGCGGTTGGCCTTTCATAACGGCCTGCAGTACCGCAGGCCAGCGAGAAGGCATCGTCATTATTCAGAGTCCGTTTTGTACTTCAGCAGTAAAGAGAGGGCAAAGGCGACGCCAAAGGCAATGACCATGCCGATGATATAGTTCAGCAGCGAGTTCGCCTGCACAATCGCCATGCCGGGGATCGCCGTCAGTCCCACGGCCGTCATATACACATGCACTGAAACGACCCAGGCTCCGCCCGCTGCACCGCCAATCAGCGCCGCGATAAACGGCTTCACAAAGCGCAGGTTAATACCGAAGATGGCTGCCTCGGTGATCCCCAGCATGGCGGAAAATGCAGACGGCAAGGTAATCGCTTTAATCTTCACATCTTTGGTTTTGAACCATACGGCCAGACACGCCCCACCTTGCGCGACGTTCGCCATCGCCCAAATCGGCAGCAGGAAGTTAACCCCAATCGACGGATTGCCCAGCAATCCGGCTTCGATAGCGTGGAAGCTGTGGTGAATACCGGTAATCACTATCACCGAGTACAAACCACCGAATAACAGCCCTGCCAGCCAACCCGCATGCTCAATCAAGGTGCTCAGTACCAACGAGATACCGTCGCCCAATGCGCGACCCGCCGGGCCAATAATCAGCAACGCAATAAAACCGGAAATAATGACGGTGAAAAACGGTGTCAGGATCAGGTCCAGCGCGTCGGGGATCACCCGGCGAAGTTGTTTTTCGACATGGCTCATAAACCATACCGCTAACAGTACCGGGAATACCGTCCCCTGATAGCCGATCATGGCAATGTCGAGACCAAAAAAGTTCATGGTATGGAAACCCGACGCCACGCCCCAGGCGTTGGTCAACGCCGGATGCGTCAGAATCCCGCCCAGAGTCGCCCCCAGGTACGGGTTACCGCCAAATTCGCGGGCGGCGGTAAAACCAATCAGGATCGGCAAAATAATAAACGCCGCGGAACTGCACATGTCGAGCATGATGTAGATGGCGTTATCGGCATTCACCCAACCGTACGTTTTTACCATCCCCAGCAGGCCCATCAACAGACCCGATGCGACGATAGCAGGGATAATCGGCACGAAAATATTCGACAGCAGGCGTGCGATACGCTGGAACGGATTCAGCTTGCGCGCCGCAATGTCGGCAGCTTCAGACTTGGTGGACTCACCTATTCCCGCGGCCTGAATAAAGGCAGCATAGACTTTATTAACAACGCCGGTGCCGAAAATAATCTGCATTTGACCCGCGTTGCGAAAACACCCTTTGACCCCTTCGACCTGGCCTACCGCCTGCTGATCGGCCAGCGCATCGTCAACCAGTACCAGACGTAAACGCGTGGCACAGTGCGCCGCGCTGGCAATGTTCTCTTTTCCACCGAGCAGCGGAATCAGCGCGCGGGCAATATTATCGAAATCCATAAACACCTCTACCTGAACTTATTTTTATGATGACAGTGACGCCCCCGCCAGGCGGGAGCGTGAAGGGTTAAAACCAGGTTTCCATCTGTACCCCAAAGTTCCATTCCCCACCTGCGTTGAAGCCGCTGCTGCCAAAGGCATCATCGCTGGCGTAGTTATCCAGTTTGCTGCTCCAGTCCATCCATGTGGCGTACAACCGTAATTCCGGACGACTGAAGAAATCGCCGATCTTGCCCGCTTTTAACGTCGGGGCAAACGTCAGTTTGTAGAAGCTCCCGTTCACCGCGTTGCGGTCCTTGTAGCCTTCCGGATTCAGATCCATGTATTGATAGCTACCCTCAAAGGCAAGGGCAAAGTTCTGCGTCACTTCCTTAATCAACCGCGTATTGAGGGTGACCCACTCGTAGCTGTCGCCTTTGACATAACGATCTTTGCTGCTCTGCGCCAGCAGCGCAGGCGCGATATGCCAGCCGCCGCCGAGTGGCGTGACACCGTAACTGGCGAAGCGCCAGGTATCGGCTTCTGACAGCAATGCACCGTCGGAACCGATGCTTTTCACTTCTGCGCCCAGACCGTGACCGTACAGTAATGCCGTTTTGGCAGAACCTTCACGCAGGCCGTAGAAGCTGTCGTTGTGCAAGCCCACCAGCGCATGGACGCCGTTGTTAGCGGCATCGGTTTTGATCGCATCGCCGTTGGCATCCTGACGGTCTTCGTTGTCCTTTGCGCGCATGCCGCTCACCATCACCTGCAGTGGACCGGCAAAGTGATTCATGCTCAAAATGTAGTTTTGAACGTTGTTGTCGATCTCCTCTTCGCTGCCGAAGTTGCGCCCGTAAATAGCGAAATTGCTGCGGAAATCGTCGTCCCATTTCACGTCATAGACCCCGCCCCCGGTCCCGGCCAGGAACACAACATCAGAATCGAGCCAGTGGATATCGAAGTTGTCACGGTCGAAACGCTTACCGGCCCAGAAGGTGCTGCTCTTCAGCGGTCCGCTAAAATCGGGCAAGCTGCCCAACTCTGCAAACGCCTGGCGAATATTCAGGTCGCTGGAGTCTGCTGACCAGTCGTTATAGGTTTTTTGACCATCGGCGAGCATCGCCTTAAAGCGTGTTGTCGCCCCATTTTCCAGCGTCTGTTTATGTTCCACGTTCAGCTCAACGTAGGTGTCTGCCTCATTGCCGAGACGCCCTACCGCGCCGCCCGTTTCACCTGCGGGTGTCAAATACGGGCCGCTTTTACTGCTGGATGCCGCGTCGTTCATCAACAGTCCTGAGCGAGCATAACCGTGAAATTCGAATCCGCTGGCCTGGTCTGATTTTTTCTCTAACGCTGCGGTGCGCTGTGCAACGTCCTGCGTGCGGGTTTGTGTTTGCAGCTGTTCCGTGACCAGCTGCTGTGTTTTTTGTTCTGCAGCGGTGGCGCGTTTTTCAGCAGCCGTTGCACGCCCTTCGGCCTCCTGCAGGCGTTGTTCAAGCGCGGCAAGACGCTGCTCGATACTGTTCATATCTGTCTGCGCATAGACAGAGGCACTTCCGGCCAGCATGCCAATCATCACGGCAAGTCTGCGTTTCTTATACATTTTGTCGCATCCCTAAAAGAGGTTATTGAAAGTTGCTAAATTGCTAAACCGGTTTAGTTCGCAGATACTAAACCGCTCAATTTTGCCAGGGCAACCTATTTTGCTAAACCGTTTTAGTAAATGTGACCCGGACGACAAATCAGACCCCGAGGCAGCGTCCGGAGTACCTGGTTAATCAAGATCGCGCCGATAAGGTAGTGCAGTCATCGCCCCTTTGGCGGTCGTCGCGAGTGCACCACAACGCTGCGCCAGTGCGATGATAGCCGCAAAATCTGAGGCGCCACTCGCCAGGCCATACAGCATCCCGGCAACAAAGGCATCGCCCGCGCCGGTGGTATCCACACTCTTTACCACCGGTGCGCCGTAGGCAGTTAACTGCCCGTTGTGCCAGACAACAACGCCCTCTTTGCCCAATGTCACCAGCACCATTGGCAGCGCATAGTGATCCACTAAGTGCCTCAGACCTTGTTCGACAGCGTGGTGACCGGTGAGAAACGCTAGCTCCTCTCGCGACAGCTTGACCATGTCAGCTTTGCGTAGCGCCTGAGAGAGGCAATCCCGTAAAACAACGGCATCCTGCCAGAGATCGGCGCGGATATTGGGGTCGAAACTGACGGAACCACCCACCTTTTTAACGGCATCCATTGCCTGAAAGGTGGTGGTTCGACTCGGTTCGGCGCTTAGCGCAATGGAGCAGGTGTGCAGCCACTCCCCCTGATGGAAAGCCGGTAAATCCTGCGGCTGCAGGAACAGGTCGGCACTGGGGCGGACCATAAAGGTGAACGCGCGTTCGCCGTCGGATTGCAGCTCGACAACCACCGTCGAGGTGCGTTGCTGCGCATCGACAGACAGAGACTGCACATCCACCCTCTCGTCGATCAGCGTCTGGCGCATAAAGCGGCCAAAGGGATCGTCTCCTACCCGACCTATAAAGCCGCTCTCGCCGCCTAAACGCGCAACGCCGACCGCCACGTTGGCAGGTGCTCCGCCCGGGCATTGCAGTAAACGCCCTTTGCCATCAGGCAACAAATCGACAACGGCATCGCCCAGGACCCATATTTTGTTCATTTTTACCTCTAGCTAAATTAATTAAACCGGTTTAGCTATTTAAGCACAACATCTGAAATCGGGGAATAGTGGCTTGACCGCGATGAGGAAGCGTTATGGGAACGCGCCAGAAATGGCAGAGATGTCTGTATCGTTACATGATCCCTTGCTCGCTGCGCGCAGCGTGGCGCGTCGCGTGACTCACCGTTCCCCGGTCGATAACCTTCCCCTGCAGCAGCACGTTATAAACCGGAGCCTGCGGGCGACTCAGTCGCATCTGGAGTAAATGCACCGCTTCAAAGCCCAAGTCCCGGCAGGGAACCGTGACGCCCGTTATCGGCTGCGTAGACGGATGCTGTAAATTCCACGCGACGTCGGTGGTGATAATAGAGATATCGCCCGGAATACTCAGCCCGTAACGCTGCAGTACGTTTATCACCCCCCCTGTCATCCCCACGCTGTTGGTGAAAATCACGTCGGGCCAGGCGTCGCGATCGTGACTGGAAAGCCATTCATCGAGTGAATGCTCTGCCTCTTCTGCCGTGAAGCCTTCGGTTACCAGTAAATCGCGCTGCGGTTCAAAAGGCACATGAAACAGACGATAAGCCTCTTTGATGCCCTCAAGACGCGTAACCAGCGTTTGCCGGCGTAAACAGGTGACCGTCAAAACACGGCGATGCCCGGTTTCAAAAATATGCCGCAGCGCCGTAAAACCAATAGCGTGATGATCGGGCGAAACCGCATCCAGCGCCATCTCGCGATCGAGAGAATTGATTAACACGCAGGGTTTATTCAGCGTACTGGCGAGTTTCAGGATGGTGACGTCGTCAATGCCAATCAGGATGACCGCGTCCGTCTCTTTATGCCCGGCTTTGCTCAAAAACTTTTGCAGATCGGCGCGTTGTTCTTCCAGTCCATGATAGCTAATACGCACGCTATGGGAGGCACAGGCTTCAGAAATACCCTTGGTCACTTCGAGATAAAAAATATCCCCCCGCCCTTGAAAGGTTCTTTCCGGCGCAAACACCGCAATGCGGTTAATTAATAGCCGCCCGCTGACGATTGAATCGAGTACACCCAATTCCAGCGCCTGACGAACAATGGCCTCGCGGGCCTGATCGCTGACGTAGGATTTCCCGCTTAACACCCGAGAAACGGTACTGATGGAATAACCTGTCAGTGATGCGATTTCCTTCATTTTGAGCCTGTCTGACATAATGTGACCTCATTCACATTCATTTCTTGCAAAAAATTGCAACGTAACCATCTGATTTTAAACTGTAAAAACAAGTATTATTGATTCTACACGGCGTGCTGGAATTCTAACCATAAAATAATCTTGCCGCCGCGATGCACCCTCCATATTTTCAAGTCACCCCTCTTTTATGGGCTTAAAATTTGAACGTAAGGTGCGAGATGAAAAATGTACGCTTTGGCATTATTGGTGTAGGTAATATTGGAACCGTCCATGTGCGTTATCTTCTGTCGGGCATCGTAAAGGATGCCACGCTGACGGCCGTTTGCGATAACGCGCCCGAAAAGCACCCGGCCATACGCCACCTGGTGGGTGAATCCATTCCCCTGTTTAGTGATGCGCAGGATATGCTCCAGAGCGGGCTAATTGATGCGGTAATTGTCGCCACTCCCCATTACGAACACCCTCGCCTGTCTGTGCTGGCGATGCGTCATGGCATCCATACCCTGTGTGAAAAACCGGCGGGCGTATATACCGCTCAGGTCCGGGAGATGAACGCCTGCGCGCAGGAGTGCGAGGTGGTGTTCGGGATAATGTATAACCAGCGCCCCAACCCGCTGTACCGCAAGGTGAAAGATCTTATTGATAGCGGCGAACTGGGGGCCATCCGTCGCTCCAGCTGGATAATCACCAACTGGTATCGCTCCCAGAGCTACTACAACTCGGGCGGATGGCGCGCCACCTGGAAAGGTGAAGGTGGCGGTGTGCTGCTCAATCAGGATCCGCATCAGCTCGACCTGTGGCAGTGGCTGGTCGGGATGCCGGTTCGCCTGCGAGCGTTCTGCCAGTTTGGTAAGCATCGCGACATTGAAGTGGAGGACGAGGTTACCGCCTATGCGGAGTACGCCAACGGTGCCACCGGCGTGTTTATCACGACCGTAGCCGAAACGCCGGGCACCAACCGGCTGGAAATCACCGGCGATCGGGGCAAAGTGGTCGTCGAGGAGGGGAAACTGCGCTACTGGCGGCTGCGCGAGTCCGAAACGGCGTTTAATGCCCGCTGGCAGGATGGCTTTGGCGAGCCCGAATGCTGGGAGGTCACCCTCCCCGTAGCGCCGGAATGCAGCGAGCATCACGTCATTACCGCCAACTTCTGCGCCGCTATCCTGCGCGGTGAACCGCTGATTGCGCCAGGACAGGACGGTATTCACGGGCTGACGCTCTCCAATGCGATGCACCTTTCCAGTTGGACGGACGACTGGGTCGACTTGCCGCTCGATGAATCACTGTATTTATCCCTGCTGCAGCAACGTATTGCGACGTCAGCGGATAAAGCCGCCACCAGTCGCACCTTAGATGCGTCAGGCACCTGGTGACTCCCGGAGATCCAACGATGTTAACTATCGCGATTGTGGGAACAGGCAATATCTCGCATAACCATATTCAGGCTTACTTACAGTTTGGTCAGCGCTGCCGGATTGTTGCCCTGGTGGATATCTACCCGGAAAAGGCCCACGAGAAAAAAGCGCGCTACGGCCTGACCGATGCCCGCGTTTACGCCAGTCACCAGCAGATGCTGGCGAATGAACACGACATTGATATTGTCGATGTTTGTACTCCTCCCTACGTGCACGCGGAGATCAGCATTGATGCCCTGCATGCCGGTTGCCATGTGTTATGCGAAAAGCCAATGTCCGCCTCGCTGGAAGAGTGTGATGCGATGATCGCCGCCCAGCAGGCGAGCGGAAAAACGCTGTCGATTATTGCGCAAAACCGCTTCACCGATGCCTTCTGGCGCTTGAAAGCGGCGCTGGACTCAGGGCTGGCGGGCAAGGTTTGCCATGCGCAGGTGGATTCCTTCTGGTGGCGGGGTCATAGCTACTACGACCTGTGGTGGCGTGGCACCTGGGAAAAAGAGGGCGGCGGCTGCACGCTTAACCACGCGGTACATCACATCGACGCTATCCAGTGGCTACTCGGATTCCCGAGTGAAGTGGTGGCAATGGTAAGCAACGTCGCGCACGACAACGCAGAAGTCGAAGATCTCAGCGCCGCTATTTTCAAATACGCCGACGGTGCCCTTACGCAACTCACCGCCTCAGTGGTACATCATGGCGAAGATCAGAAAATCATTATTCAGGGCGAAAAAGCGCGCATCTCCGCGCCGTGGCAGACCTTTGCCAGCGTCAGCGCGGATAACGGCTTCCCACAGTCAACGAACGATACCCGGCGTGAAGCCGAGATTAACGCCATCTTTCAGCAGACGCCGATGCTCGAGTGGACGCTGCACGCCGGGCAAATCCACGACCTGCTGCAGAGCATTGACAACGCCCGCGCCCCGCTGGTCGACGGTGTGCAGGGCAAACGTGCCCTGGAGCTGATTACCGCCATTTATAAATCAGCCATAACCGGTGCTGTTGTTGCGCTGCCGATCCATCCTGACGATCCGTTTTACCGTACCGGCGGGACAAGCGCCCTCGCCCCCCGTTTTTATGAAAAATCCGCCAGCGTGGCGAACTTCAGCGAAGTGGGTGCCATCTCGCTGGGCAAAAATCTGGACCAGGGAATCTGAACATGAACAAACAAGACGGAATGAATTACGCCCCGGTGGGCAAACCCGAACCGGTCGTTCAGGAGGGAGAATTCGTTTTTGCTGCCGCCGCGCTCGATCACGGCCATATCTACGGGATGTGTAACGGGCTGATTGAAGCGGGCGCAACGTTGAAATGGGTCTACGACCCGGATCCGGCAAAAGTTGATAACTTTAAGCGGCACTATCCGCAGGCCAGAATTGCCGATTCGCTGGAGACGATCCTCGCCGACGATACGGTGCGTCTGGTGGCGGGTGCCGCTATCCCGTCCGAGCGCTGTGCGCTGGGGCTCAAATCGATGGCCGCCGGTAAGGACTATTTCACCGACAAAGCGCCGCTCACCAGCCTTGAACAGCTGGCGGATGCCAAAGCGATGGTCGAAAAAACCGGTAAGAAATACGCGGTCTACTACAGCGAGCGCCTGCACGTTGAGAGCGCGGTCTTCGCCGGACAGCTGGTGCAGCAAGGGGCCATTGGCCAGGTGGTGCAGACGCTGGGCACCGGCCCGCACCGGGAGGGACAAGGCCGCCCGGCGTGGTTCTACGATCGTCGCTACTTTGGCGGGATCCTGTGCGATATCGGCAGCCATCAGATCGAGCAGTTCCTGTTTTATACCGGCAACAGCGAGGCCACCGTGGTAGCCAGTCAGGTACGCAACGTTAATCACCCACAATATCCGGCGTTTGAAGATTTTGGCGATGCGATGCTAAAAGGCGTAAACGGTGCCAGCGGCTATTTCCGCTGCGACTGGTTCACCCCTGACGGGCTGAGCAGCTGGGGAGATGGCCGTCTGACGCTGCTGGGCACCGAGGGTTACATTGAGATCCGCAAATACGTCGATATCACCCGTGGCGAACAGGATGTGGTCTATCTGGTTAATAAAGAGGGTGAATTCCGCTATCCGGTGGCCGGTCAGGTTGGGTTCCCCTACTTTGGTGCCCTGATCCTCGACTGCCTGCATCGTAGTGAAAACGCGATGACCCAGGCGCACGCCTTCAAAGCGGCAGAACTGTGCATCAAAGCGCAGATGCTGGCGAATGCGGCTGGCTAACGGGGGCCCCTATGACAATCAATACCGCAATTATCGGGGCCGGAGCCATTCACGGCTGTCATGTGAACGCCCTTCGCCTGTTGCCCAATGTGACACTGCGCGCCCTGGTGGACATCGACATTGCCAAAGGCCAGGCGCTGGCAGACAACTACCGGTGCCACCTTTATCAGGACTACCGGGAGATGCTGCGGGATGAGGCCATCGACGTAGTCCACATCTGCACTCCCCATTTTGAGCACAAGAACATGATCCTGGCAGCGCTGGCTGCCGGAAAGCACGTGTTCTGCGAAAAGCCTGTGGGCCTGAATGCCAGTGAACTTACCGATATTTGCCAGGCCGTCGAGCGGGCGCCGGGAATGCTGGGCGTGTGCTATCAAAACCGCTACAACCCCACCAGCCTGCGTATTCGTCGGGAGGTGGCCGACAGCGGGCTGGGCAAGATGCTCAGCATCCGGGCGGTACTGACCTGGTCCCGTTCTGGCGCGTACTATACGCAAAGCCCGTGGCGCGGGCGGCTGGCGACCGAGGGTGGCAGCCTGCTGATCAACCAGGCAATCCACACCCTCGATCTGATGCAGTGGTTTGCAGGAGGCGTCACGCGCCTGAAAGGCGTGGTGGATAGCGGCGAGCTGGCCGACGTGACCGAAGGCGAAGACAGTGCCATGGCCACCCTGCACTTCGCCAACGGCGCCCGCGGTCTGTTTTATGCCAGCAACTGCCACACCACGGACTCACCGCTGTTGCTGGAGATCCACTTCGAACGTGGCACATTGCGGCTGAACGACAACCGGCTCTGGCGCATCACGGCAGACCAGCAAACCGAACTGGTCAGCGATGCCTCGCCCAACGGCAGCAGCAAAAGCTACTGGGGTCAGGGCCACCAGCAGGCAATCCACCATTTTTATCAGGCAGTAAGTACGCGCGCTAAATATGCCATCGATATCAATGAAGCCAGTAAGTCATTATCTATCATTGACGCTATTTATCGTTCTTCCCAGACCAGACAATGGCTGAATATTATTGATTAAAGCACGTCTCTGTTACGACAACCGTTAAATAATCTATTTGACTATGGAATAGTCATTTTGGGGGTATTATGGTCAAGCCGACTGAGCGCCGGGTAAGCTACGGCGTCGCACTGGGTTATGGTATAACCGATCTGTTTGGTGGCGGTGCCTTTGCCATTATTGGCACCTGGTTATTATTCTTTTACACCACCTATTGTGGCCTGACAATTCTCGAGGCCGGATCGATATTTGCTATTGCCCGCGTAATAGATGCATTACTCAGCCCTGTTATGGGTTATATTACCGATAATTTTGGCAATACCTGGTTAGGGAGAAAATTTGGTCGCCGTCGTTTCTTTTTATTACTCAGTTCACCCTTAATGTTCCTGTACGCCCTGCTGTGGATAACGGATATGGGGTACTGGTATTATCTCGGCACGTACCTGTCTATCGAACTGCTGTCAGCGATGGTGCTGGTGCCGTGGGAGACGCTGGCGGCAGAGATGACTAATCGCTACGAAGAGCGCAGCCGCCTTTCGGGCGTGCGGATGATCTGCTCCCAGTTGGGGGGTTTCCTCGCCGTGTCGGTTCCCGGCGTTATTATGCAGTTCACCGGCAAGGATAATTCCTTTACCTATACTCTGACGGGAATAATATTTTCCTGCGTGTTTTGCCTGGCCGTATTTATCACCTGGTACTGCACCTGGGAGGCCAAAGATGTTCCTCAGGAATCGGATTTCAAAGTCGATAGCCAACGCAGCGGCGGGATATTTAATCACCTGAAATACCTTATTCTGGATCTGTTATCGTCATTTCGCATCAGGGCATTTCGTTTACATATTATTATCTATATATTCTCGTTTACCGCGATGGACGTATTTGGTTCTGTTTTTACCTTTTACGTTGTTTATTGCCTGCAGGGCAATACCGCGATGGTATCAGGTTGGTTAAGTATTGCCGCCTTTGCCTCGGTCCCAGGAACGTACGGTTTTATGTTGCTTTTAAACCGTTTAAATATCACCCCTTCCGCGGCATTACGCCTCTCGTACGGCTGTATATTTTGCGTGCTGGCGTTTCTGTTCACGGTCTACATTACGCATATTCAGGTTCCCACCCTGCTGTTTTCTGCCGTGTTTATCCTGCTGGGTGCCGCGCGGTCTGGCCTGTATTACATCCCGTGGAATATCTACAGCTTTATTCCCGATATCGACGAGATGGTCACTCAGCAGCGCCGCGAGGGGATCTTTGCTGGGGTGATGGTGCTCACGCGTAAGAGCACGGTGGCGATTGCCATCATGATAATCGGGCTGGTGCTCGAAGAGGCAGGCTTTGTGAAAGGGAGCAGCGCGCAACCTGAACAGGCGATGCAGGCCATTATTGGGCTGATGATCTTTGCCACGGCGGTTCTGCTGGCCGTCAGTTTCTTTGCCACATACAAATTCACCCTGACCCGGGAAACACACAAACTGCTGCTGAAAGAGATCGCCCGCCGCAAGCTCGGGGGTGACTATCGTGACTGCGATGACAACACTCGGGTGGTGATCAAGCAGCTGACCGGTTATGAATACGATCAGGTCTGGGGAGGTAACGCCACGGTCGAACGTGACATTGATCTCTCACCAATCAAATAGGCTGAAGCCAGGCTGTTTTCCACATCATAAGGAATGCGGCGACATCATCGTCGCCGCATTGACGCCCTTACTTATCGATGCCAAAACCTTGTTTGACGATCGCCGGTAACACATCCGGGAAGTAAATGTGCTGATAGTAACCGCTAACGCTGGCACTCCAGGTTTCCCCGTCGTTGCGACCGATGGCCTGCCAGTGATCGGTCATTTGCTGGTTATAGCGCGCAATCTTCGTTTCCAGCCCGGCAGTCTTGTAGGTCTCATCGTGACGGAACGTCTCCAGCGGCAGACGCGGTTTCGGATGGGACGGCACATCAACATGGCCAATCACCACTCCGGCAACCGGGAAGGTATGTTCGGGCAGCTCGAGCAGATCAATCAGCGCCTCGGGATGCAGACGAATCCCGCCAATCGGCACAATACCCAGCCCTTCAGATCGCGCGGCGGCCATCACCGAGCCCAGCGCAATCCCCACGTCCGTTGAGCCTGCAACAATACTCTCAATGCTCTTATGCGCCTGCTGCTCATTACCGGCAAGCGTCATCCCGAGCCTGGTTTTATGCATATCCAGCACGAAGGTAATAAAGACCGGTGCTTTGGCAATCCAGGGCTGGCCGCCGGCAATCTGCGAAATCTTCGCCCGCATCTGCGCATCGCGCGTGACCACAACAGAAACCTGCTGGGAATGCACCGATGTCGGAGCCCGATACGCGGTGCTGATAATCCGTTCCAGCGTGGCGTCATCAACAGGCTGTTCGGTAAAGCTGCGCTCGCTTTTATGCTCGTTAAACAAATCAATAATGGTGTTCATATACTCTCCTGGATCGAACGCAAAAGCCTAACAGCCTGCCGTACATTGTTATTTATCACTCTATGCGATCAGCGAAGGCGAGCCCCCCTTCGGAGCTGTCCGGGTTCTGGCCGGTGATCCGCCCAGGCAGAGACATCAACCTGAGATAGAATTAAAGCACCCATAAAAAAGGTGCCGTCTTGTGAACACAATCACCGCTCAACTCAAGCAATGGCTCCGTCACGGGCTTGCGACGACGCGCAAGGACATGTTCGCGATTCAGGTGATCGTTGCGCTGCTGCTGTCGGTGCTGTGCTCCGATCTCCTGGGGCTAGATTACCCCGGCTGGGCGGCATTGAGCAGCTTTGCGGTCATGAACACCGCCATTAAGGCATCGGCGCTGCGGGCTTGTCACCGGGTCGCCGGGACGTTGGTCGGCGGCGGTCTGGCTCTGCTGGTCGCCCCGTACCTCAGCCAGAACCCGGCTTTTCTGGTGGTGTTTTGTGCCGTTATCGGTGGGATCGCCGTCTGGCGGGCCGGGGTTTCTCCCTGGTCCTATTCCTGGGTGCTGGGCGGAGTAACGGCCATGATGGTGATGGCGGAGGCGCAGAAGACAAGCGATATTCGGCCGCTTTTCAGCTTCACATTTAGCCGTATCGAAGAAGTGGTGCTGGGTTGCACGATCTGCGTGTTGGTCACGATCCTGTTTTATCCTTTGAACCGTGGCTCGCTGCATCCGCATCAACCTGAAAACCAGCCTAAGCCGACCTCACGATTGCTGCTGCCCCTGCAGGCCGCTGTCGCCCTGCTGCTGGTGACCCCGATACTGCTTGTTTTCCAGATGACCGGTTTCTGGCAGGCGATGGTGTCAGTGCTGGCGCTGTTTGTACTGCCGCCCTCTGCGCAGCCGGTCCAGGTACAGATTAATCAGCGCATGCAGCAGCGCTTTGCGGGCTGCCTGGCCGCGACGCTGCTGAGTTTGCTGCTATTGCCGTTGCTGCACCACTCCGCTGTTTTTTACCTCATCACGCTGATTGCTGGCGTGTGGCTGGGGTGTCACCTGCAACAGGGCAAACCGTCATTCAGCTATTTTGGCCGTCAGTTTACCGTGGCGTGGATTATTGTTTTTATCCAGGACACCTTATGGCTTACCGAACCGGTTCAGGCGGTGATGCGCTGCGCCAGCATCCTGATGGCGATTGTGATCATCGCCCTGGTGATGCTGGTGTTTCGATCGCTAAACATCCCTGCCTGAGGTTGCTGACTGCCAGTAAAGCGGCGAGCCAAACGCCTCGACATAATAGTCAATCAGCGCCCTGACGTTCAGCGGCGGGTGCCGCGCGTGGGGATAAATCGCCGCAATATTCTGTGGTTCCGTCTTAATGCCGGTCTGCATCTCCGGCAGCAACGCCACCAGCTCGCCGCGCTGAAGCCTGTCACCGATCAGCCAGTCAGGGAACAGAACAATCCCCATCCCACCGAGGGCGGCTATCAGCAGCGTTTCCGCATTGTTCGAGGACATCAGCGGCGTGATGGGATAATGGATCCACTCCCCGCCCGGCGGGCGCAGCAGCCAGCGATTCGGCCCGGACGATCCGCGATAGACCAGGCATTTGTGGCGACTGAGATCGTCCGGGCTATTAAGCTGACCTTGTTTACGCAGATACGCCGGTGAAGCCGCAAGATGGTAATACTGCTGACCAAAAATGCGCGCGTGGAAGGAGGAATCGGTCAGCGCACCAATGCGAAAAATTACGTCAGCGGCATCACGATGGGGATCGATGTAATCGTCGGTCAGCGTCAGCTCGATGTTGAGCCGGGGGTAACGATCCGTCAGTCCCGGCAGGCCTGGGGCAACGTGTCGCTGGCCGAAAAACACCGGGGCATTGATGCGGATCAGACCAGACGGTTCCTGCGACCGCTCATCCAGCTCCCGGCGGGCATCCTCAAGCTGACCGGCCATCGCCCGGGCATAGGGGATAAAAAGATGCCCGCTTTCGGTCGGGATAACGGCCCGGGTATTGCGGTAGAAAAGCTGCTGTCCTAGCGCATCCTCTAGCTGGTGAATAACGCGAGACACCTGCGAGGCGGAGATCCCCTCCCGGCGCGCCACCATGGAAAAATTCTGCGTTTCATACACGTTAATAAAAATGCGCAGCGCGTGAATGCTGATGTTGCCGGCGTCGTACATTGATGCAAATCCTGCACAGGTGTTTATCGCATTATGGCATTTTTCTCAACGCTGAACAGGGGTAGTCTTCTGCGCCTGAATAACGAGAGACGGTGTGCTATGCATTTTATATTGATTTTATTGGTTATCGCCGGGGGCATGGGACTGTCCGTCGAGGCTGGCCTGCTGGGTCCATTGGGCGGGCAAGTGGGTGACCTCTGGGCGACGTTCAGCGTGTTTGGCGTCGGTGCCGCGCTGACGTTTCTGCTGATGCTGTTTTTCAGCCCCCGCAACAGCCCGTCCTTTTTCTCACAGCCCTCATGGCAGCTGCTGGGCGGCGTGCTCGGCCCGATTTACGTCATTATTTTGACTGTCGCCACCCCTGCAATCGGCATCGCCATGACCATGATTGGCATCCTTGCGGGTCAGGTGAGTAAAAGTCTGATCATCGATCACTTTGGCCTGCTCGGGACGCCCCAGCGGAAAATTGACCACAAACGCATCATTGCCCTGATTTTCATCATTGCGGCGCTGGTGCTGGTTGCACAGGGGTAAGGTAACACGATGATAATTATTATGATTATGCTGGCGGTGATTGGCGGCGCAATGCTGAGCATTCAGGCCGCCATCAACGGACAGCTTGGCAGCAAAGTGGGCGTGTTTAAGAGTGCGTTTCTGACGTTTTCGGTCGGGGCACTGATTACCGCTCTGCTCATCGTCTTCTTTGAGCCACCCCACGCGGTCAGCCTGATGGATGTCCCTAAATGGCAGTTGCTGGGGGCGATGTTTGGCGTGCCCTATATCGTTATTATGGTGCTTGCCGTGCAGCGCATTGGGGCGGCAGTTGCCACGGTGGCGGTGATCTTCGGCCAGCTGACCATGAGCATGTTGATCGATAACTTTGGCTGGCTCGGTAATCCGGCCATCCCGTTTTCGCTGAGCCGCCTGGGCGCCGTCGTCTGCCTGGGGATTGCGCTGTGTTTTATCTACTTAAGCAGTAAACCCTGCGCGGCACCTCAAGCTGCGGTAAACAAGTAACAGTGACAGGCCGGGGACTGATGCTCCGGCCTGTTTGGTTTAAGGCAACGGGTCTACTCTAAAAATTGGTAGGTAAATGAGAGTTGCAATCATTTGCAAATGAAACTACTTATCATTATCATTTTCTTTACGTAAGCAACTGTAAAGAAAATTATACTTATGACCTCTACGTTAAAAAATAAAACCCTCTGTGCACTGGCCATTTCGCTGGCCTTCCACGCTGGCACCGTGCTGGCTAAAGACTTCTCCGAGACGGATTTCCACTCCCAGCCGCTGGGGCACAACGTGTATGAACTGGCCTATGATAACGCCCAGAAATCACTGTATGCCGCCTCTGCGCCCTCTTTTGATAAAGACAAAACGGCCGGATTAGTCTTCCTGCTGGGGGCTGATTCGCTGCAGATTGATAAGAAAATCGCCACTCAGCGCCGCACGTTTGCCGTCGCGCTGGATGAAGCAAACCATATTCTCTATCTGGGCAATGCGCTGGAAGGCTCCGTTACCCTGCTCGATACCCGCACCAACAAAGAGATCAAAACCATTCAGTTGAGCGACGATTCCGATCCGAATAAAAAAGCCCACGTCCGCGAAGTGGTGCTGGATAAAAAGCATCAGCGTCTGTATGTGTCCGGGATTGGCCGCAAGGATAGAGGCCTGCTGTGGGTGGTTGATACCCAGAAGCAGCAGCTTGCTGAAACCCTCGAAAAGCTCGAACCGGTTGGCTTTGCGGTCGATACCGCGGGCGATAAAGTCTACGTCGTCAACGGGAATGGCGAGCTGATCACCCTTGATGGCAAAAACGCAAAATTGCTGGCGCGCGTGAAGGTTGACCCTGCCGAGCCGAAGCATTACTTCCTGAATATTGCCCTGAACACCGCCAAAGGCGTGGGCTATATCGCTGACACCAACACCCGCGATGTGCTGGTGGTGCAGCTGGACTCCGGCAAACTCCTTCAGCGCATCCCGAGCCCGAATTCCGTGGCGGTGCTGTATAACGCCGCGCGTGAAGAGGTGTATGTCACGCACCGCAACGATCGTCAGATAAGCGTGATCGACGCGAACAGCAATACCCTGAAGCACACCATCAAAACCGCTGCAATGCCAAACAGCCTGGCGCTCTCCGCTGATGCCCGCACGCTTTATGCCAGCGTCAAGCAGGACGAAAAAGACAACAAGGCTGACTACGTTCTCAAGATTGATTTAACCAAACTTTAAGGGATTTTTTTGTGATAACTCAGACACGCATGGCCGTGGCGATTTCGCTCGCCCTGGCTAACCTCCCTGCGGCCGTTTTTGCTGCCGATACCGCACCGGTCAACGAAGATGAACTGGTGGTGACCGCCACCGGGTTTAGCCAGGAACGCCGCGAAGCGCCCGCGACCATCTCCGTGGTCAGCGAAAAGGAGCTCAATACCCGTTCCAATCAGAACGTGACCGAAGCGCTGCGCGAAATACCCGGCGTGCTGGTCGGCAACGGTCACGGCAGCCTGGCATCCGGTGATGTGCAGATGCGCGGTATGGACTCGTCTTATACCTCTTATATGGTCAACGGTATCAAGCAGGCGACCCGTGAATCTCGCCCATACGGGCACCATATCGGCACCGAAGCGGCCTTTATGCCGCCCATGGCCGCGATTGAACGCGTCGAAGTGATCCGCGGGCCGATGTCCTCGCTGTACGGCTCGGACTCCATCGGGGGCGTGGTTAACGTCATCACCAAAAAAGCCTATAACCTGGAGAAATGGACCGGGGTACTGGAAGATAACTACTTCCTGCAGGAAAAAAGCGAATTCGGTAACACCAACCAGACCAATGCCTTCCTGATGGGCCCGATTATTCCGGGCAAGCTCGGGGTGAGCGTGGCTGCCGACTATCTGGATCGCCGTGATGATGACAGCGAGAAAGACGAACGTTTTGTTAAGCATCAGTCCGGCAACCTGGACGCGACCATCTCCATGTCCCCGACCGATACCCAGCTCTGGGATCTGAATGCCTCGAAGGGCAATCAGGAGAAAACGCACAACGATAAGCAGTGGTACTGGGGCTTCGATCGTGATGCGGCGTCACTGTCGCAGCACGCCTGGTATGGCGATGTGCTGGAAGTGAAAAACTTCATCAGCTACGAAAAAGCCAAAACTGAATATCGTGTACCGGGGATGGACTCGCAGTTTATTACCCAGAAGAACTACGAAGCCAACAGCGCCAACACCTTCACCCTCGGCGATCATAAGCTGACGCTGGGCGTGAACTTTACGCGTAACGAACTGGATGACGAATTCGGTATCAAGGACAAAGAAGCGCCGGGTGTAACGCCGGTCAGTGAAATCTCGCGTAACGGCTGGGCGGTATTTGCCGAAGATGCGTGGATGATTGTGCCTGACTTCACCCTGACCACCTCCGCGCGTCTGGATCACGACAGCTACTTTGGTTACCACGTCACGCCGAAGCTCTACGGCAACTGGACAATCGATGAAAGCTGGGCGCTGAAAGGCGGCGTCTCAGCCGGGTATAAAAAACCGGACTTGCGTCAGAACAACGCAGGCTTTACCAGCGTGTATGGCGCCTATCCGTATTCCGAAATCGGCATCGGTAATGACGACCTCAAACCGGAGCAAAGCGTCAACACCGAGGTGGGCGTGTACTGGCAGCAGGACGCGCTGGCGCTGGATGCCACGGTCTTCTACACCAAATTCAAAGACAAAATCAGCGATCACACCATCTGTACTGCCACAGATACCCAACAGTGTACGTACAACGGCTATGTTGCTGACACCGTCTCCCAGTACTACAACGTCAGCGATGCGGAAATCTACGGTCTCGAGCTGAACGGTGACTGGCAGGTAACCCCTTCCCTGAAGGCTAATGCCAACTACACCTACACCCACAGCGAACAGAAGAGCGGCCCATACAAAGGCGATGCCCTGACGGACTTCCCGACCAGCATGGCGAACGTTTCTCTGACCTGGAACGCGATGAACGACCTGGAGCTGTGGACCAAATCCAGCTGGCGCAGCACTTCTCCGGACATCGGCAAATCCAGCGAAACCGATGCCTATGCCCTGGTTGACGTGGGTGCGCGTTATCATCTGAACAAGAACACCACCCTGATGGGCGGCGTATACAACCTGTTCGATGCTAACCCGATCTACACCACTTCCTATAACCAGTCGTCGATGCTGGAAGGCCGCCGCTACAACTTCGGTGCCCGTATCGAGTTCTGATCCCTTTACCGGAGCCTACTGGCTCCGGTATCTTCGATCCCCAGGCTGGAATGACGGCAACCATGGAGGACCGAATATGACCGTTCGCAATACCCCCCCCTACACGCTTCATGAACTGCTGTGCATGCACGTTTTCCTTCAGGACGCGCTGATTCCGCGCGACGAAACATCCCGACAGATTGTCTGCTGGGCGGAACACCGCGTGATGGCCGGTGATGACTCTGAGCCGCTACTGATCCTCGCCTCGCTGGGCCTGCAGGCCAATCCCGAGTGCCATGAAGTGACCCACTGGCTGGAGCGCTATCTTGCCGAACAGCAGCAAGCCTGGCCCAATACGCGAATGGCCGCCCTGGTGTGGCTCAGGATCACCCTTGGCGATTTTCTGCAATGCACCGACATTCCCGCAGCCGAACGCCGCATGGAGACGCTGGCCCTGCACGCATTCTCATCCCCGGTTCCGTTTGTAGACGCCTGCGTCAGTCAACTGAGTTCCTGTTACTGGGATCTGTTTGATGACTGGGGTGGCGAGCGAACCTGCCCGGCGACGGAGATGGGTACGGCGTCGTTTCTGGCGCTGTTGAGTGAAATTGTGATGCCCTGGCATCACAAATTATCCTGCCCGGACTGGCTGGCATGGCTGTCGGATACTCCCGAGCGCATCACAATTTAAGTTCAGGGACGAGTGCATGTTTATTCTTCATACAGGCTTGCCATGCGCTGCCCGGCTGGCCATTGTCTACCGCGCTTGAGGTCCGGTACTCCACCGTTCGGGTGTGCTGCTCCGGCACGACGTACTCAACGGTCGTCCAGCGGGTATTGGCGGACTGTCCTTCAGCGGTCAGTTCAATAGTCTGGTTTTTCACCTCTTCCGCGCACTGGCTGGCGGCAGCCTCGACTTTGCGATATTTCTGCTCCTCGGGCGAGGTACCGTCGGTAGAGGCGCATCCGGCGATGACCAGACAGGTGAGAGACAGGATACGCAGTTTTGGGATCATCATGCACTCCTTCCACAAGGGTTCTTCTGCTCAAGCGTAGTTCAGGTCCCGGCTTACGGCTTCGCATTTAGCTGAGTCGGCTGATATTTTGATCGATAAGCGACTGTATGTAGCGCAGGGTCTCTTCTCTTATTTGCCCCGGAAGCCGATCCCTTGCTTTGGTGCTAAAACCCGCCGCGACTGCTGAGATACGCGCGATCCACTGGATAACGTCGGCTTTTGAAAGTTCTGCTTCGTCGATGCCCAGTCGTAAAATCTGCGCTTTACTGATATCCAGCGCTTCACCCATCACATCCATCTGATGATAACCGCCGGGACCTTCGCAGAAGGTGACGTCAAAGGCAGGTGCCAGCGACCATGAACCGGTGGATGACATCAGATAAGCAAAGTTTTTGGGATGGTCATCGCGATTATTGAAAATAACGTTAAACAGCACTCGGGCGAAGGCGTGTGTTTTCTCGCGAACATCGTTGGTACAGAGCTGCGTCGCCCGCAAAAAATTGACGTAATCCATTGAACCCGCCAGCTGGTAATTCGCGCCGGTGAAAGCCGCCAGACTTTGCATGGGAACGCGCATGCCCCATTTGCGGTCAAATCGTTTTGTTGCAAATGCGGCATACCCATCAGGTAGCTCAAAGTATTCGGTCTCGGGTGCCGGAATGCCACACTCAAGCAAGGCCTCAGCATAAATCTTCTCAATCGCGCATACCTCTGCGTGTTCATGCCGGGCCGGGAATTTAACCAGCCATGGCTCCAGCGTGGATGATGCCAGCGTAGTAAATTTTTTCGTGACAACGTCACGATAAAGCAGCGCCTTCGGCCGCGCTCCCTGCGGAGACCCCCCCATTTGCAGTAGCCGATGTAAAAATGCGCCACCTTCACCTGCTAACACGTCCTGCACTTCTGCGGCCAGTTGCTGTAAAGGGATATCGTCCTGTGAGGCCGAGGCATCTGACTGAACGGGCATAAATGACATCGCCCCCATGGCGTTACTGCCAATATAGGTCAAACGCTCCAGCGGACCGATGCGTGCCGCATTCAGACCCCGTTGTCGGAACAAGCGGTCCATCAGCAACATCCCCCAGCCATCTGGCAGAGAGTCGTAAACCGGGCCGGGTAACCCCAGTTGATGCACCGGGAAGGTCTGACGCAATTTCGGCCCCCGCAGAGGCAGTGTCAAGGCGGCAAGCTCGAACGCCCTCTCCTGCGCCTGTTGGCTGTATTCAAACATAATCAGTGGGCGCCCGGTCAGGGCTGTGGTACTGGCCAGTGTTCCCCATAGCCAGCGTTCGCCCCAGCCTTCATAGAACACCTCGATGTGATTAATCATGAGAACTCCTTTTCTTGATCCGCTGCCGAGTGGCGTTTTGTTCATAGCGGCGAAGATCGTCAAGGCTTTCCAGCTTAGGCATAAACAATGACTCCAGCTCTCCCGCTCTGCCCAGAACCATCGCTATACGCACCACTACTTCAAAGCCAACGTTACGCCCCGCTTCCAGATTGGAAACGGTATTCACTGCCACGCCTGCCCTTTGCGCCAGCTCAGACTGAGTCATCTGGATACTGATACGTTCTTTGCGTATCCGCTCGCACAGCAGTTTTACAATCTCGCCTGGCTTACTGAGTTTTAAATCCATAATAATGTGTTTTATAACCTTATATCAAAGTTAACACCCAATATTATAGTGCTAAAAAGAGAGTTTTACCTCATCCATAAGACGTGCCGGGAAATCGTCTACACTTGCAGAAAAGGCACAAACAGGAGCGTCACGCATGTCCGACTGGAACCCTTCGCTGTATCTGCAATACGGTGCTGAGCGCACCCGTCCCGCCGTGGAGTTACTCTCGCGCATTGCGCTGAATGACGTGACGGATGTGGTTGATCTCGGCTGTGGGCCGGGCAACAGCACCGCCTTGTTGCAGCAGCGCTGGCCATCAGCACGGATCACCGGGGTGGATCGTTCCCCCGCGATGCTGGCAGAGGCAAGAGCCGCGCTGCCGGGCTGCCGGTTTATCGAGGCGGATATTCGCCAGTTCCGGCCGGAACATGCTCTGAGCGTTATCTATGCCAACGCCTCGCTGCAGTGGATCGACGATCATTATGAGCTACTGCCGCAGCTGGTATCCCGGCTCAAGATAAATGGCGTGCTGGCGATCCAGATGCCCGATAATGCACTGGAGCCCACCCATGTGCTGATGCGTGAGGTGGCGTTTGAACAGGATTACCCGGATCGCACGCGCCCCTTGCTTCCTGGGGTGCATGCTTATTACGACATCCTGACCGAAGCCGGCTGCGACGTGGATATCTGGCGCACCACCTACTATCACCCGATGAGTTCGCATCAGGCGATTATCGACTGGGTCAGCGCCACCGGTTTACGTCCCTGGCTGCAGGATCTGAATGAAAGCGAACAGAAGCAGTATCTGCACCGCTACCATCAGCTGCTGCAGGAGCAGTATCCCCTGCAGGAAAACGGGCAGATCCTGCTGGCCTTTCCAAGACTGTTTATCGTCGCCCGACATGAACCCTGACGCTCAGAGCGCGATTTCCATATCAACACATTGCAGATCGGCACCGGCCAGCGGCGACGGGTACAGGCTTTCTCCCAGCGACACAAACCCCTGCCGGAGATAGAACGTTGCTGCATTGGGCGTGGCGGAGAGCGTCAGGCGCGTCATGCCGCGAGCGCGGGCCTCCTGCTTGATGGCGTGGATTATTTGCGTCGCCAGCCCTTTGCCGCCAAATGCGGGCAGGGTAAACACCGCCTCCACGCTGGCGTTCTGCAGGTCGAGAAAACCGCTTGCCGCCAGTATCCCTTCGTCTTCGATCACAAAAAAGGGATTTCCGGCAATCATCTCCCGGGCCTTTTCCGGCATCACGTCCGGCGTCCAGCGCGCGATCACCTCCGGGGCATAGCACGTGTGGCAGCCGTGACGGATCGCCTGGTTACGCAGATGCCATAACGCTTCTGCTTCATGCGGTTGTGCTTTTCTCAGGTGCATCGACGTTCTCCTCATTGCGCAATGTTGATGTCGACATTTAGCAATAAACAGGAGGATTATCAATCAATTCTGTCCCGCTAGTGGGCAGCATCATCCGCAACAGAATGCTGTTCCGGCGGCAATTGCGTGCGTTACGTCAGCTGATAATACTTGTCCGGCAGCTTGCGCGTCGGGATCACCGACTCATCATTCATCTGCAGCAGGTCGATTTCCATGGCATTGCAGATGGCATCCAGCGGCAGGTCATTGTTTTCGGTACCGAACGGCTCTTCCAGCTCTTCTGCCAGCGTATCCAGCGAGATAAAGGTGTAGGAGATCAGCACCGACACGAACGGTGTCATGTAATGCAAATCGCTGACCAGCGCAAACGGCAGCATAATGCAGAACAGATAGACGGTGCGATGCAGGATCAGCGTGTAGGCAAACGGCACCGGGGTGTTAGCAATCCGCTCGCAGCCGGCCAGCACAATCGACATATCATTCAGACGAATATTCAGGCTGTGGAACAGAATATCCGACAGCTGACCTTCCCGACGTCTGACCGCCAACCATTCGCCCATGATCAGCAGGATGCGGTTGGCGGGCGAGCTGGAATCCATTGCCACGCGCAGGTGCTCCGCCGAGAGATACGCCGCAAGCTGGTCGGCCTGCGGCTGTCGGCGCAGGGTCATGCGCAGACAATGGGCGAACGCGATTTGCAAACGGACAAATTCGCCGAGAGCGGGATCGTCCGGCAGGGTATTTTTCACTTCCCGGAACAGGGATCGGGAGGCAATCATCAACTGTCCCCACAGCTGCCGGGCTTCGACATAGCGTGAGTAACAGGCGTTATTGCGAAAACCAAGGAAGATCGCGATGGCGACCCCAAGAATACTGAACGGCGCGACCGTCAGCCGGATGCCCAGCGAGGTGTACCAGGGCAGCATGATGATCACGGCAATGGAGAGCAAAAAGTTAAGAAACAGCCGGGAAAAAATTTTGGACAACACAGAACCGTGCCAGACAAAAATCAGACGCAGCCAGTGCTGTTGAGGACGAACAATCATAGTCAGCTTCATCGGGAAAAAAGAGCGGTGACTATTAAACGTGATCGTCGTCACGGTTGCAAGTATGTTAAAAAGTTATGGCATTATTGCCAGACAGATACAGACCGCAGGGTGTTGCAGTAGCGGGTTTGAAGGAGAAGAACAAAGTATGTTGTAACTAACTACCTGTGTAAAAAAACCGGGCAGTCGCCCGGCTACGCAGTTATCCGCCTCTCCCCTTACGAGAGTGGCGGACATCAAAGGCTTAGCACAGCGGTTTAACCGCTTCACGCATCCCTTTCTGCACGATAGCATCCAGATCCTGCGCCACCTGTTCAACCAGTCCACTGACCTGGGTCAGGTCCTGCTCCCAGTGTTCACTGACGCTCAGCACCGCCGTCACCAGCTCGCGGGTGGTGATTTGCTGGTCATGATGTTGGGTCCACAGCTGCTGGAAGCGCGTCAGCCAGTGCGCGTCGTCCTGCACCGGGTAGCTTTCGCCGTTACGCTCAGCACGATAGAAGGCAATCAGCGCCGCCAGAGCAAATGTCAGGCGCGCCGGAAGCTGTCCGGTTGCCTGCTGCCCTGCCAGGAGTTGCGGCAGAATGCGGGTGCGGTATTTGGTCATGCCGTTAAGCGCAATCGACAGCAGCTGGTGCTTGATGTACGGGTTGCGGAAACGACCGGTTACTGCGCTGGCAAACGATGCCAGCTCATCGCGCGGCAGGTCGAGCACCGGGATGATTTCCTGATGAATGGCTTTTTCGACAAACGCGCACACCTCTTCGTCGTTCATCGCTTCGCCCACGGTATCCAGCCCGGCCTGGAAGGCCACCGGCACCAGCGCGGTATGCGCGCCGTTGAGGATCGCGACTTTGCGCTCTTTGTACGGTTTGATGTCATCAACAATCAACACGTTGAGCGACAGCTTGTCGAGACGCAGCTCGGCCGCCAGCGATTTTGGCCCCTGGATCACAAACAGATAGAAGTGTTCGGCAGTATCGAGGAATGCATCGTGATAGCCAAGCGAGGCTTCGAGTTCGGCCACTTCATCACGCGGATACCCGGTCACAATGCGGTCGACCAGCGTCGAGCAGAAGCTGTTAGCCTCGTTCAACCACTGGGTAAAGGCCGCCGGCAGCGCCCACTCCCGGGCATAACGCAGGACCAGTTCGCGCAGAGCGTCGCCGTTGTAGTCGATTAACTCGCACGGCACGATCACCCAACCTTTATCGGCTGCGCCGTTGAAATGGGTGAAGCGCTCGAACAGCAGACGGGTCAGTTTGGCCGGATAGCTTACCGCTGGCGCATCCTCAAACGTATCCCCGGCGTGGTAACTGATGCCCGCCTCGGTGGTGTTCGAGAAGACAAAACGCATCTCCGGGTTGTGCGCCAGCTTCAGGAATTCATCGTACTGGTCGTAAACGCTGATTTCGCGGTTTACCGAACGGATCAAACGCGCATCGCTCACCGCTTCGCCCTGCTCGTTCAGGCCGCGAATGATGGTGGTATAGAGGCCGTCCTGAGTGCTGAGTGAAGGCGGGAAATCGCTTTTGATCGGGCGCACAATCGCGATACCGGCATTCAGGTCGGTATGTTCGTTTAGCAGGTCGATCTGCCAGTCGATGAATGCACGCAGGAAGTTGCCCTCACCAAACTGGATGATACGTTCAGGATAGAGAGCACCGGGGAAATCACGACGGTTCAGTGTGTTCACAATGGGGTCCTTGTAATGATTAGTCATACAGCCTGATAAGATTGGTACGATAACTTATCAAACTTTACGACCACAAAACCCTGTTTTGATCAAACCCAACCGCAATTGTGAATCATTTTAGAGAAATTTGTAGAACACCGAGGTTGCGGTCATCTCACCGTCTGGCATCAGGGCGTAGCGCGGGATCTCACCCACTTTTTGCCAGCCAGCCCGATGGTAGAAGGTCTCAGCGCCGCTGCCGGTGGCAGTGTCCAGCACCAGCACGCTTTTTCCCTGCTCGCGAGCGACCGTTTCCAGCGCCTGCATCAGCCGTCCGGCGGCCCCGCAGCGGCGGGCATTTTGGTGAACCAGTAACTTGGCGACGTCGGCCCGGTGGGGTTGGTTGGCAGGCTGGTCGGTGATCAGCTGGACGGTGCCGACGAGTTGCCCCCCGGCATCAAGGCACACCAGCACGGAACGCTCTTCGCGCCCGACGCTTTCTGCGACGCCGCGCCAAAAATCGCAAGCTTGCTCAAGGCTGTACGGCAGCATAAAGCTCACCGATGCGCCACCCAGCACACAGCTGTGCAGGATCTCGGCTAATTGCGGGAGATGCGCGAGAATGGCCTCACGCGAGAAAATCTGAATGGAGGGTGATGACGTCATTTTTTATCCTTTTAATCAATAACATCACCATGCACGTAACGAATTTTTAACGCAACAGCCTCTGACAGAGCTTTTTCTTATCTCACTCTTCGCTGATAACGCCCGTACCCCGCTGCTGCTTCATGGAGTACATCATCTCATCGGCCTTTTTCAGCCAGCTGTTCAGATCGTCGCGTTCATGATTAAACTCGCTGACGCCCCAGGCAAACGAGAGCGACCACGGGTATTCGGAATGCTCATTCCAGACTGCAGCCTGCTCGGTCAGAAATTGCATGGCGATCCACGCCCCTTTCTCGTCGCTATTGGCGAACAGGATTGCAAACTCGTCCCCGCCGTAGCGCGCCAGTACATCGGCTTCGCGGAAGGTGGATCGCAGCAGGCCAGCAACCGCCTTCAGCGCGGTATCACCATCCGCGCGACCATAACGCGCGTTAATCTGTTTAAAGCGGTCAAGATCCAGCCAGGCCAGGGTCAGGGGTTCAGCACGGCGACGGGCCGCGTTGATGCCGTAGGTCGCCAGATGATGAAAGCCGCGTCGGTTATACAAGCCGGTCAGCTCATCGGTAATGGTGGTGCAGGTAGCCGCGAACTCAACCTCTGCCAGCGCGGCCAGGTCGGCCAGCGCGGCAAGGTCATCAGAAGAAAACTGACGCGGCAGATGATCGATAATGCACAACGTGCCCACCGCCGTGCCGTCGGGCAGATGCAGCGGATAGCCCGCATAAAAACGCACCGGGTAGATATCCGTGACCAGCGGGTTATCCGCAAAGCGGGTGTCGTCTAAGGAGTCTGCCACCACCAGCGGCGCATTGGCCAGCAGCGTATGGGCGCAAAATGAGAGGTTTCGCGGCAGGTTGTCGGCGCTCACCCCATCGGCCGATTTCACCACCACCACATGGTCATCAATCAGGTTGACCATCGCCACCGGGACGTTAAACAGGCGCTTTGCCAGTCGGGTCAGGCGATCGTAAGTTACGTGCTTATTCGCCTCCAGAAGACCGGATTCGCGCAACGCAGCGAGACGCACTGTTTCGTTAGTGGGCAGTGAGGGTGATTTCATACAAACTCCAGGGCCGACTTTTTTTTTAAAAGTTTAGTGCATACTGACGTCAGTTAGTGGGCAAATATGCGGTTTTTCCCTTCGCGTTTTGCCTGATAAAGAGCATTATCCGCAGCCTGTAACCAGTCGGTAACATCGTCCATCTCCCGGGTGGCACTGGCAATGCCGATACTCATCGTACATTGCACGGCTTCTTCGGCCACATCCTCAATCACCGCGGCGGCATCCATAATCCGGGTGGCCACCACTCGCGCCTCTTCAAGCGAGGTATCAGGCAGCAATATCACAAATTCATCCCCGCCTAACCGCGCCGGGGTATCCGTCTGGCGGGTGGCGATATGCAAGATTTGTGACACTGTCACCAAGAGCATATCCCCGACCTTATGGCCGAAACGGTCGTTAACCTCTTTGAAATTGTCGATATCAATGAACATCAGCGCCGATTCACGACGGCTTTGGCGCAGGTTGTGCAGTTCATTATCAATGCGCTTCTCCAGTAGCCGTCGGTTGGCGATATCCAGCAGCGGATCCATCATCGCAATGCGCTCCAGCTCGCGCGACTTAAAGCGCAGCCGCATGGCAATACTGTTTGTCAGCACGCTCAGCGCCACCGTATAGATACCGATCAGCGGCAGCGTGGCGTACAGGGTGCGTTGGGAGACCCACGGCACCAGCGCCATCCCCTGCGTCAGCCAGCTCGCCAGAAAGACAACCAGCATCACGGCGGCCGCTTTTTTCATCAACGGATACCCTCCGGCCGCCAGTCGGTCGGCCAGCAGGATGGTGGCAATGGTGATGGAAGGCAGTGGATTGGCCGCCATCATGGCGATCCAGAACCCACCCGCACCGGCATCCAGCACCAGATTCTGATGCTCAGTAGTCAAGGGAGTGGCAGAGCGACGCGACCGCAGCAGGGCCACGGTGGGCCAGACAAAGGCGTTCAGGCCCAGCAGACCAATAAGCCACGCTGAACGTTGCTGCTCAAGCAGCACAGAAAGAATAGGTAAAAAGCAGAGGAATGTTCCGAGGATCCGCATCAGATACATGCGTTTGACAAACCGACTACCTGGTACGCGAGGGGCTTTACTGAGTCTGTCAGTTCCGTTCATCACACGATTATTCCGATACATTCAGACTATTATATTATTGACGTTGAAAATGCGTATCAAGCCATTTATTAGATTTGTGAATATATCCCAGAGTGCATTCTACCAGCGATGCAAACGATTACAGTTGTTCTGTCGGGGAGGACGCGCGCGCTTTAGTGGGAACCTCTGTAATTTGCGCACTGGTGCGATTTCGACCTGCTTTTTTCGAACGATAAAGATAATCGTCTGCTTCGGTCATCAGCCGATTAAAAACGTCAATTAAGGTCGACGTGCCGTATTGCCCACTGCCCAGACCGATACTGACGGTCAAAAACAGCGTCTTACCGCGCCAGTTGAACGGATATTGTTCAACTGAGGTGCGAATACGCTCCGCCAGGGCATAGCCCTGCTGGGTTGAGACGCTGTTGACCACGACCGCAAACTCCTCTCCACCCATGCGCGCCACCAGCCCGTCGGCACCAACCGTCTCCTGCACTTTTTGCGCAAAAGCAGCCAGCATGTTATCTCCGCACTCGTGACCGTAGTTGTCGTTGATGCTCTTAAAATAGTCGATGTCCAGCAGCATCACCGTCAGGTGACGATTCTTACGCAGGCCCTCTTCGCGCTTCAGCGCTTCATACAGCCCGGAACGGGAGTACACGTGGGTCAGAAAATCGAAGTCGGCGCGCAGGGAAACCTGGCGAATTAGCGAGTTGATCGCCGCCACGCTGACCGAGACCATCACCGGACAGATCGCCATGGTGGCAATCCCCAGACGCGCAGAGAACATCATTGGCGTGGTCAGGGACGTTGTCGCCGCAATATCAATAATCGAATTGGCGACCAGGGTGATCTCCAGCGCCCCGGTCACAAAGGTCAGCAGGCAGGTCGCGGGCAGCGAATAGCGCACCGCACACCAGATCAGCGCCGGTAACGGGAACGCCAGCGCACCGGCGCCGCCAATCACCACCGATGCCGCCACCGAGACCATCAGCGCCACCACCGGCATCAGGTGCTCAATGCGCAGGCTGCGTTCAAAGCGGGGATAGTTGATGGTCAGCAGACACGGCACGATCAGCACGCCGGTCGAGAACTGCTCGCTAAACCAGTCGGCAAACAGCGGCCAGAAGGTCTGACGGTTGATGCCCACCGAACCCAGCGCGCCAACCAGGGCGCACAGCAGCGCCGCCAGCAGGCAGTAGTTAAACAGCCGCAGGGCATTGACCGGATCCGGGGTCTCTTTTTTAAGGCGATTGTCACGCGTCACCAGCAGGGCAACGGTGATGATAAAGACCATATTAGAGAGGTTAATCACCAGCGAGACGGCACCCCAGTTGGTGGTGATCGCGTCATACACCAGCATCGCAATATAGGAAATCGCATAGTAGTGCAGGCGGTTAAGGTACGCGTAGCGCGCAAACACCCCCCCCATCACCCCGTTCAGCGGCCAGAACAGAGAGAGCTCATCGACCAGGCGTAACTCCGCGCCGATGAAATAGAACAGCGTAGTCAGCACAACGATCCCAACCACATTGCGCAATGGGTTGTGCTCGCTGAAAAGCGTGAACGTCCTGGCCTGAGAAGGAGACATGCAATATCAATCCATACAAGTTTAAAGCGATTAATTAACAACCGGCGGGAGAAAGGTTAAGCGCTTACATCCCTATATACCATAGACCGGACAACGCAATAGCCCAAACGGACTACCTGAATAAGGGGGTTGCATTGTCATTATTGATTAATACACCGAGCGTCCCAGGCGTTGGGAAAGTTGTTCCAGCACCGCGATCCCCGCCAGCGAATTGCCGGTGGCGTCCAGCTCCGGGCTCCAGACGGCAATCGCCATCTCGTGCGGCACAATGGCGACGATCCCGCCGCCCACCCCCGATTTCGCCGGCAGCCCTACCCGCCAGGCGAACTCACCCGCGTTCTGATACATCCCGCTGGTGGCCATCAGGGCATTAATCTGGCGGGCCTGCAGCGGTGTCACCACCGCCGTTGACAGATGCGGGGCTCTGCCCTGATCGGCCAAAAACAGGAACGTCGACGCCAGTTCAACGCAGTTCATCCTGAGGGCACAGTAGTGAAAGTAGTTTTGCAGAACCGTGGAGACATCGTTATGAAAATTGCCGAAGGATTTCATCAGCCAGGCGATGGCCGCATTGCGCGCTGAGTGTTCAAACTCAGACCGGGCGACGGTGGCATCGTAGGCAATATCCGCGACGCCACACAGCTGACGAACAATTTCCAGCATCCGCTGACGAGGCGCGCTGAGGCGGCTTTGCAGCATATCGCACACTACCAGCGCCCCGGCGTTGATAAACGGGTTGCGCGGCTTGCCCTGCTCGATCTCCAGCTGCAGCAAGGAGTTAAACGGCTGGCCGGAGGGATCTTTACCCACCCGCTGCCAGATCTCGTCTTCATCATACTGCCGCATGGCGGCCACCAGGCTCAGTACCTTGGAGATTGACTGAATGGAAAAACGCTCGGTGGCATCCCCGGCCTGAAAGCGCTGTCCATCCACCGTACAGATGGCAATACCCAGTTTATTGCCGTCAACCGAGGCCAGCGCCGGGATGTAATCGGCCACCTTTCCCTGCCCCAGTAGCGGGCGCACCTGCTCCAGGATTGATTCCAGCATGTGGTTGTTGATGTTCGCAGCCATACATTGCTCCTTGCTCACCGGCCAAAAACGGCCTGCGAGTATAACAGAGGCAAATGGATGACGTCAGGTCGGGAGCTGGAAACGCGCCACCGCCCGTAACAGCAGACCGGATTGGTTATGCAGCCGCTGAGAGGCCTCTGACGCAGTATTGACCAGCGTATCCGTCTGGCGGGCGACCTGATTCAGGGCCTGCAGCTGACAGGTCATCTGGTGAATACTCTCGCCCTGGCTGAGGGTAGCGATGGAGATATCGTTCAGTAAACTGCACAGATTGCCCACCAGCGCGATCACCTGCTGGAGGTTATCCTCCAGCCGGGTCACCGCTTTCGAGCCATCCTCGACGCCCTGCAACGAATGGTTAATCAGCTGCTGAATGGTTTGCGTCGAATGGCTACTCTTGCGCGCCAGCAGGCCGACCTCCTTCGCCACCACCGCAAAGCCGCGTCCCTGGTTGCCCGCATGCGCAGCTTCTATCGCCGCATTCAGCGCCAGGATGTTGGTTTGAAACGCCACGTTATCGATAATCGCCACAATGCCCTGCATCTCTGCAGAACGCTCAACAATAGCCGCCATCGAGGCGTTGACCGTCTCCATCATCCGGTCGCCCCCTGCCGCCATGACCCGCGCCTCATCCGCCCGGGAGCTCGCCAGTTTTGCATAGCCGGTATTGCCCTCCACATGGGTCTCCAGCGCCGCGATGTGTGCGGTGACCGCTTTCAGCTCCTGCGCCTGGCGGGCGGACTGGTGATACAGATCCTGATTGCCCTGCGCCAGCGAACCGATATTGGTCACCATCGAGGTGGTGGCCTCACTGACCTGCATCACCAGCTGTGCCAGCCCCGCCTGCAGGGTATCAACGCTGTCACCGAGCTGAGCCATCTCGCGGTTAAAGCGCTTCACCGTCGGCGGCGGCGCCGATAAATCCCCCGCCGCCAGCAGGTTGATATGGGCAATCAACCGACGCAGAGGAACGATCACCCATCGCGACATGCCAAACCACACTGCAATGGCGATCGCCAGCAGCAGCACCGGCGCCAGCAGGAACAGCGACTGCAGGTTCGACAGGCTGGCGGTCAGAAGCTGCCGTCCCTGCGCCGCGCGCTGTTCGCTGGCCTGCTGATGGCGGGCATAGTTGTCGTTAAAATCCGCCTGAAAAGCCTGAGCAGGCACCGCAAAAAAGGCGTCGATGGACTGGCTCTTCACCAGCCCGTCGGCCTGCTCCTGGATGGCCCCGAAGAACAACTGGTAGCTATTGACCAGCGCCTCGTCCTGGATTGGCTTCATCGCCAGCCACCCCTGCCAGGCCTGCTGCGAATCACGCAATGCCTGCTGGGCTTCATCCATCAGACTATGCCAGCTCCCGTCTGAACCGGTCTCTTTATCCTGCATAAAATAGACACCCGCCCGGTTCAGCAGGTCGCTCGCCGCCAGCAGCGAAATCCTCGCCTGATCGACCTTCGCCTGCTGCAGATGGGTTAGCTGATTACGTTGTTCATTGCGCTGAGCATCACTCAGCGAGACGGAAAGCAGGACCGAAGAGGAAATTTGCAGGGCCGAAAAAAGACCGATGATGCAGAAAATCCCCACCAGCAAACCAAACTGCCGGGGAGCAAGACGCCGAATAATTTGCGTTAGGTTCATAATTGTTTTCATTAACAAAGCCTTAGACGCGAGCGAGTCTACGCAGTGAAAATGACAGAACTATTTCAGGGAGATGACAGTGCCCGGGAATTGCCGTGCGGCGCTGCGCCGCACGGCAGAAATGCGAGCACTCAATCAGATCCTATCTTTCCACACCGTCTGCACATTGCAGAACTCACGCAGGCCAAAGTGGGATAGCTCCCGGCCAAAGCCGCTTTTCTTCACCCCGCCAAACGCCACGCGGGCATCGCTGGCGCTGTAGCCGTTGATAAACACCCCGCCGCACTCCAGATTTCGTGCAAAATGCTCAGCCGTGGCGTCGCAGGCGGTAAAGACGGTAGCCGACAAGCCAAAATCGCTGTCGTTAGCCAGCGCCAGCGCATGATCGGCATCAGTGGCAAGGGTAATCGCCGCCACCGGGCCAAACAGCTCCTGACGAAATGCGGTCATTGCAGGCGTCACGTTACTCAATACCGTGGCCGGATAGTAGTTCCCTGCCCCGGCTACCTTCTCGCCGCCCAACAGCAGGGTTGCGCCTTCGGCAAGGGTGGCTTGTACCTGCTGATGCAGCTCGTCACGCAGATCGTAGCGCGCCATCGGCCCAAGGTTGTTTTCTTCATTGTCAGGCGCACCCATTTTCAGGGCAGCGGTCGCGGCCACAAAGCGACGGCTGAATTCCTCGGCAATTCCCGCTTCGACGATAAAGCGCTTCGCCGCCGCGCACACCTGCCCGGTGTTTTGATAGCGTCCGGTCACGGCCGCTTTCACCGCCAGATCCAGGTCAGCATCGTTCAGCACGATAAAGGGATCGGAGCCGCCCAGCTCGAGGACGCATTTTTTCAGCGCCGCCCCCGCCTGGGCCCCAATCGCCGCCCCGGCACGCAGGCTGCCGGTGACGGTCACCGCCGCAATGCGCGGATCGGCAATCATCTGGCTGACCCCGTCATTGGTGGCGTTCAGCTGACCAAACACCCCCTGCGGGAAACCGGCGTCGGCAAAAATCTGCTCAATCAGCGCTGCTGCACCCAGCACGTTCGGGGCGTGCTTCAGTAGATAGCTGTTGCCGGCCAGAACGATCGGCACCGCGCCGCGCAGCACCTGCCACAGCGGAAAGTTCCACGGCATCACCGCCAACACCGGGCCTAGCGGACGATACGCAATCACCGCGTCCGCCACCTGGGTCGCCTCGGTCTGTAGCATTAATGGGCCATGATCGGCATACCAGTCGCACAGGCTGGCCGATTTCGCCACCTCACCACGCGCCTGGGCAATGGGCTTGCCCATCTCGCGGGTGATGGTCTGCGCCATCTCTTCACCACGGTTGCGCAGTGCAGCGCCCAGATCGCGAAGCTTTTGCGCGCGAGCCTCCACCGGCTGGGTGCGCCACTGGCGAAAACCGGTGTCGGCCAGCGCCAGCGCCCGATCAACGTCGTTTTCAGTGGCCCACGGCCATGCGGTCAGGGTTTCGCCCGTCGCCGGATTAACAGACAAGGCATGAGTCGCAGAGGAAATAGTCATAATGTGCTCCGTGTAATAACAGTTGATTCAGTGTGGCCTACTCTGCTATTTCTTAAAAATGAATAATAATTACCACCTTATTCACGAAACGAGAATGATATGGATCTGACCCAGCTTGAGATGTTTAACGCTGTCGCCCAGACCGGCAGCATCACCCAGGCCGCGCAGAAGGTGCATCGCGTGCCATCCAACCTGACCACCCGCATCAAACAGCTGGAGGCCGATCTCGGCGTGGAACTGTTCATCCGCGAGAATCAGCGGCTGCGCCTCTCTCCGGCAGGACATAATTTTTTGCGCTACAGCCGACAAATTCTGGCCCTGGTGGATGAAGCACGGATGGTGGTCGCAGGGGATGAGCCGCAGGGGTTGTTTGCTCTGGGCGCGCTGGAAAGCACCGCGGCGGTGCGCATTCCGGCCTCGCTGGCGGCGTTTAATCAGCGCTACCCGCGCATTCAGTTTGCCCTCTCTACCGGGCCGTCCGGGACGATGATCGACGGCGTGCTGGAGGGAACACTGAGCGCGGCCTTTGTCGACGGGCCGTTAACCCATCCGGAGCTGGAAGGGATGCCGGTGTATCGGGAAGAGATGATGCTGGTCGCTGCCGCTGGTCACCCGCCGGTGCAGCGGCCGACCGAGGTCAGCGGGCGTGATATTTATGCCTTTCGCGCCAACTGCTCCTATCGCCGCCATTTCGAAAGCTGGTTTCATGCGGATCGCGCCACGCCGGGGCGCATCCACGAGATGGAGTCCTATCACGGGATGCTGGCCTGCGTGATTGCGGGGGCCGGGATTGCGCTGATGCCGCGCTCAATGCTGGAAAGTATGCCCGGTCATCATCAGGTGGAGGCCTGGCCGCTGGCCGAAAACTGGCGCTGGCTCACCACCTGGCTGGTGTGGCGTCGCGGAGCGATGACCCGGCAGCTGGAGGCGTTTATAGCCCTGCTAAACGAAGATCAGCCACCAGCAGTTTCTCCATAAACAGACTGAGAGGATCTTCCACGTAGGGGGCAAACGCCGCGCGCAGCTGATACCCGCAGCGCTCATACAGCCGCACCGCCGCATGCTGCTCGATCCCGGTTTCCAGCCTCAGGGTGTGGCAGCTGCGGCTCAGGGCTTCGTCTTCCAGCGCCGCCAGGAGTTTTTCGCCTAGCTGCTGACCGCGGTGCGCCGGATCGATATAGACCCGCTTCATCTCGCCGCTGCCATCACTGTTCAGGACCACCGCCCCGCAGCCCACGGCGTTGAGCTGCCTGTCGCGGATCACCATCATGATGAGCATTTGGGCAGGAAGTTGGGTGAGATCCAGCAGATGATTACTTTCGGTCGGGTAGAGAGCGCTCTGGTAGCTGTCGAGGGCTGCAATCAGGGCAACGATATCCGGATGCGCGGGCGATACAGAGGAAATGGAATACATGGCAAGCTCCTTCGTCGTTTTTCTCCACCATAGCGCCAGCCGATTCACCGACAGGCATATTTTTAACTTATAGCTGCCGCCAGCCATTGCGCCGCCTTCTCCTGCGGCGTAAGTTTGGCGCAGATACGGTTAAAACCTCAGGAAAAACAATGAACACCAAAGCCCGCAAAGTGATGATTATCGGTGCCGGAAACGTCGGCGCTTCAGCCGCCTATGCCCTGCTGAACCAGAATATCTGCGAGGAGCTGCTGCTGGTGGATATTAACCAGGCGCGCAGCGAAGGCCACGCCCGGGATCTGTCGGATGCCGCGGCCTATATGCCCGGCATGATGACCATCACCACCCGCGAAGCGAGCGACTGCGCGGATGTGGATATCGCAGTGATCACCGTCTCCGGCGGCGCGCTCAAACCCGGCCAGACCCGGCTGGATGAGCTGGCCTCCACGGCAAAAATCGTCAAAAACATTGTGCCGCAGATGATGGCAGGCGGGTTTAACGGCATTTTCCTGATCGCCACCAACCCCTGTGACATCATTACCTGGCAGGTGTGGCAGCTCTCCGGCCTGCCGCGCAGCCAGGTCATTGGCACCGGCGTCTGGCTCGATACCACCCGCCTGCGGCGTACCCTCGCGCAGGCGCTGGATATCGGTGCCCAGAGCATCGACGCCTTTATTCTTGGCGAGCACGGCGATACCCAGTTCCCGGTATGGTCCCATTCGGCGGTGTACGGTTCACCCATTGCCGACGTGTATCAACGCCATACCGGAAAAACGCTGGATGTTGACGCCCTCGCCGAGAGCGTGCGCAAGCAGGGCTTCGAAATTTACGCCCGTAAAGGCTGCACGGAATACGGGATCGCCGGGACCATCGCCGAGATCTGCCGCAATATCTTCACCGGCAGCCACCGGGCGCTGGCGATCTCCTGCATTCTGGACGGGGAGTATGGGATTGATGGGATTGCGATCGGGGTGCCTGCGGTGCTGGCCCAGAGCGGGGTCCAGCAGATTATCGAGCTAAAACTGGCGGAGGATGAACAGCAAAAATTCCGCCAGTCGGCAGAGGTGATCAGAAATAATATCGCCCTGCTGCCCTGAGTCGTTACGGGGCCAGCGTCAGGCTGGCATCGAGCTGGCTTAAGGTCTGCTGGACACTTTCGTCCAGACGGCGGTCGGTGACAATATCGGTCAGGGTGTTGAGATGGGCCACGTTAAACAGCGACCAGGCACCGTATTTTGAGCTGTCGGCCAGCAGTACGCGGCGTCGGGCGTTGGCAATCAGATCGCGCTTCAACGCTGCTTTTTCTTCCGTTGGCGATGTTATGCCGCGTTCCAGATCCCAGCCGTTACAGCTGACAAAGGCGATATCCGGCCAGACGTTCTGCAGCAGACGGCGACCATGGTCGCCAATGCAGGACTGGCTTGAGTCGTCGATGCGCCCGCCAATGATCGTCACTTCAATTTGCTTAAACTCGGACAAAAACAGGGCGATATGCAGATCGCTGGTGATCACGCGCAGCGGCAGATGGGTGAGCTGGCGCGCGAGTTCAATCATCGTCGTTCCCGCATCCAGCACCACCGAATCCCCGGCTTTGACAAAACGGGCTGCCGCGCAGGCGATGTCGTGTTTTTCCATCAGGCTGCGCTGCATCTTTTCACTGGTGGTGGGCTGGGAAGGGATAAACCGGTTCAGGGTCACACCGCCGTGGGTGCGGCTGATGACGCCTTCCTGATCGAGCTTAATCAGATCCCGGCGAATGGTCGCCGGTGAGGCATCGGTAGCCGCGACCAGCTGATCTACCGTCACCAGATTGTGCCCTTTCAGGTAGTCCATGATCTGTTCTAACCGGCTATATCCCTTCATATTATTCCCGTGTGATTTGCATCGCTAACTGGATAGAGACCGTCATGCTCTCAGACTTCGCTTTACCTGTCCACGCAATGTCGAATGCGGTGCCGTGGTCAGCAGAGGTGCGGATAAACGGCAGCCCGGCGGTGATGTTCACCCCGTCGTAAAAACCGAGTAATTTTAACGGGATATGCCCCTGATCGTGATACATCGCCACCACCATATCGTACATCCCTTCGTGGCACTGCATAAACACCGTATCCGGCGGGCACGGCCCGGTTACATTCAATCCCTCGGCTTTCATCGCCTGTACCGCCGGGCCAACAATCTTAATCTCTTCATCGCCAAACAGACCGTTCTCCCCGGCGTGCGGGTTGACCCCGGCCACCGCGATACGCGGATTTTTGTACCCGACGCGTCGCAGGAAGGTATCCGCAATACCAATCACGGTTTTGACCCGATCCTGGTTCAGGGTGTCGAGGAATTTGCGCAGCGCAATATGGGTGGTGATGTGAATGACCTTCAGCTGATCGGTATACAGTACCATCGCGTAATCTTTGCTGTCGGTGAGGTGCGCCAGCAGCTCGGTGTGCCCCGGATAGTGATGCCCTGCCAGATGCAGCGCCTCTTTATTCAGCGGCGCGGTGGCAATGGCTTTGACGTCACCCGCCATGGCCAGCTCGGTGGCGCGACGCACGCAACGATAGGCCAGATCCCCGGCCTGCGCCTGCACCACGCCCGGCTGTAACGCCTCGGGCTCGGCCAGCGGTTCATCGAGTACGTTGACGATCGCCGGGCCAAATTGCGCCTCGCTGACGCAAGACACCACCCGCAGTTCGGCCGGAGCAGTGATGCCCTTCTCAAGCACCCGTTGCAGGGTTCTCGCGCAACCGACCACCACCACCGGTGCGCCGGACAGCTCACCCTCGGTCAGGGATTTGATAATGATCTCCGGGCCAATGCCTGCCGGGTCGCCCATCGTTACAGCAATGATATTAGTCACTCATCTTCTCCTCGATAAAATGCAAAACCTCAAGCAGCGTGGTCTCTGTACCAAAACCGCCCGCTTTGGTCATGACTGGCCCCTGCCAGCGACAACCCAAAAAACGACCGAACGGCACGCATTGCGCCACCTGTCCGCGTATTGCAAAACCTTGTGCGTTGAGCGCGCTGGCCACCGCCATCGCCACATCACCCCCCGAGACATACAGCGCTGCCGGGGTGTTGGCCTCCAGCGCGGTGCGCGTCAGCGTGCCCAAAAACGCGCTGATGGTCTCCCCCAGCGCGGCCCGGCTTAACCCGCGCTGCTGGCACAGCTTTTCTATCTGATGACGAGCCTGCACATCGGCGCAGGTGTGCACCAGGCAGTGATGGCCTGCCGCTAACGCCGTGCTTATTTGCTGCAGATACCCCGCCATGTTGTTGCGAAAGACATCATCGATATCTATTAATACCCTGCTGACGTTTGCCACCTCGCCTGCTCGCTGGATCTGCTGTTGGGCGATTTCACTCATCGAGCCGATCACCGCCAGCAGCTGGCGCGGGCGGGCCAGACGGCGGGCCAGGGCATCGCACAGCCCTGCCGAACCCACCAGCAGCGGACGCTCATCGCAGCCACAGGCCGCCACAATAATCTGGTCCAGATCGTCGTCACTCTGGGCATCCACAATCAGCAGTGGGGCGTCGCCCTGCAGCGCGTCCGCAAGCCTGTCGGGGGTGATGACCCGGCTTTGCAGCGCGGTTTGCTCTGCCAGCACCTTTGCTACCTGCGCGTGGCGCACCGGGGTCTTCGGGTCGCTGGCAAATTCGGTTTCCGTAACCGGCACGCCGGACACCCGGCAGATGCCGCCCTGGGTGGTGCGCCCGGCCGCCGGGAACGCCGGGGCGATAATCGCCTGACGCTTGCCGCTGAGCGTAAGCAGCGCCTCAACCTCGGCCCCCGGATTGCCGCGCAGGGTGGAGTCGATTTTCTTCACCAGCCATGTTGCGGCGGTAACATCCGCAGCGTAGTGCGCCAGTTTTTCAGCAGCCTCTGATGCCACCATCGCCCGACTGTCGCTATTAATAACCAGGGCATCGGTGTCGCCGGTAAAGGGAGTCTGAAACGCCACGCTGACTTTTTTACCGCGTACCGCCAGGCTGACGCCCGCATCGTTGGCCCCGGTAAAGTCATCGGCTATCACCACCACTTCTCTGTTCAGGTTGTTCTCTTTCATCCCCACTCCGGGTTCTCATTTCCTGTTAATGATTATATTCAATCATGATTGATTATATGTGAGCAAGATCAAGTTATTCAGTTTGCGAATAAATTATAAATTTAGCCACACGATGACTGTGATTGCCTGCTTTGAGCGAAATCAATCACAGACACAGCAACAGGAGAACAATGTGTTAACCATTAACAGTACGATTATCAGCGGCGCGGGGGCTATCCCGGCCCTCGCACCACTGTTGGCAGGCAAGTCGCGCCTTTTACTGGTCACCGACGGCAATATCGCCCGTCTGGACGCCGCCCGCGCCATCCGCACCCTGCTGGAAGCCGACAACCGCCGCGTCAGCATCATTGACCGCGTACCGCCGGAGCCTACCAGCCATGACGTGCGTACCCTGCTGGCAGAGATGCACGACAGCGACTTTGATCTGGTGGTCGGCGTCGGCGGCGGCAGTGTACTGGATGTGGCGAAGCTGCTCTCCGTACTGTGCCACCCGGCCTCGCCGGGTTTAGACGCCCTGCTGGCGGGTGAAAAACCGACTGAACGGCTGGCGTCGCTGTTAATTCCGGCCAGCGCCGGGACCGGGTCCGAGGCCACGCCAAATGCAATCCTTGCCATTCCTGAGCAGAGCACCAAAATCGGCATTATCTCCCCGGTATTGCTGCCGGATTACGTCGCGCTACTGCCGGAGCTGACCACCAGCATGCCGCCGCACATCGCCTCTTCAACCGGGATCGATGCCCTCTGTCATCTGATCGAGTGCTACACCGCCACCGTGGCGAATCCGGTGAGCGATAACGCAGCGCTGATTGGCCTGCGCAAGCTGCTGAACAACATCGAAACCGCCTGCGCCGAACCGCACAACCTGGCGGCGAAGCTCGAAATGCTGTGGGCCTCTTACTACGGCGGCGTGGCCATTGCCCACGCGGGGACCCATCTGGTGCATGCCCTGTCGTATCCGCTGGGCGGCAAATATCACCTGCCGCACGGCGTGGCGAACGCCATTCTGCTGGCCCCCTGCATGCGCGTGGTGCGCCCGGATGCCGTCGAAAAATTTGCCCGGGTGTGGGATTTGGTGCCGGGTGCGGATACCTCCCTGTCGGAGGAAGAGAAATCCCACGCGCTGGTGGCGTACTTTGCCGCCCTGGTGCGCCGCCTCAACTTACCGGACAACCTTGAAGCGCTGGGCGTACCGCGGGATGACATTGCATCTCTTGCCGACGCGGCGCTGAACGTCAAACGCCTGATGAACAATGCCCCGCGTCAGGTCAGCCATGCTGAGGTACAGGGTATTTACCAGACCCTGTTCCCCGAAATTTAACATCGAAGGAGTGAGACATGCGTAACAAGATTGAAGGCGTGCTGACGGCGATCGTCACCCCCTTTACTGAGGATGGCGGTCTGCATCTGCCGGGCCTGAAGCGCCAGATCCAACGCCAACTGGCGGCGGGGAACGGTATTTTTTGCGGCGGCACCAACGGCGAGTTTTTTGTGCTGAACGAAGAGGAAAAAGTGGCCGTTACCCGCACCTGCGTGGAAGAGGTTGCCGGACGTGCGCCGGTGGTGGCGCATATCGGAGAGATCTCCACCCGGGCCACTATCCGTCTGGGTAAACAGGTTGAGACGCTGGGCGTCGATGCGGTATCGGTGATCACCCCGTGGTTTGTGCCGTTGAGCCAGTCGGAATTGATCACCCACTACACCGCCATCGCCGATGCCCTGACGGTGCCAGTCTTCCTGTACAACATCCCGGCGCGCACCGGCAATACCATCGAGCCGCAGACCGCACGCGTGCTGGCCGCGCACCCGAACATTGTCGGCATCAAAGACAGCGCGGGCAGCTATGAAAGCCTGAGCGGGTTCCTGAAAGCGGCGCAGGGTATCGACGGTTTTGAGGTGCTGAACGGCCCGGACTCGCTGATCCATCGGGGCTTTGTCGAGGGCTGTTCAGCCTGTATTTCAGGGCTGGCCAACGTTGCCCCGGAGGCAATCAATGCCATCTGGACGCGCTTCCAGGCGGGGGATATCGAGGGTTCACGCCAGGCGCAGGAGAGCGTCACTGACCTGCGAACAAACTTATATAAAATTGCCTTCTCCCCGGCCGCCGTGAAAAAGGCGCTCCAGGTAATGGGCGAAGAGGTGGGTGAAAGCCGCTATGCGGTGGCTTTCGATGTGCAACAGCCAGAACAGATCCGCCAGATAGTGACGAAGTCACTGCAGTAAACGGCGCTTGATTTCGTCCATAAGAGTTCGGGTGCCTCAGGCGCCCAGGATTCATACGCCCTGAGAGAGGCAAAGATGAACAACTTTACCGCTGAAGATACCCTCATCATCGTAGGCATTGTGATTGTCTACATCCTGTTTACCACCTGGCTGACCTTCCGGTTGCGCAGTAAAAACTCCGGCGACTTTATGGAGGGCTCCCGGGCGATGCCGGCGTTTATCGTCGGGATCCTGCTGATGTCCGAATACATCGGCGCCAAATCCACCATCGGCACCGCCCAGGCCGCTTTCGAAGATGGCTTTGCGGCATCGTGGTCGGTGATCGGCGCAGCCATTGGCTTCCCGCTGTTCGGCCTGCTGCTGGTGAAACGCATCTACAGCACCGGAAAAATCACCATCTCCGGGGCGATTGCCGAGAAGTACGGCACCAGCACCAAAAACATCATCTCGATCATCATGATTTACGCCCTGCTGCTGGTGAACGTCGGTAACTATGTGTCAGGCGCGGCGGCGATCTCTACCGTGCTGAAGGTTAACTTGCCGGTGGCGGCGTTTATCACCGCCATTGTCAGTACCTTCTACTTCGCCTTTGGCGGCATGAAAGGGGTGGCCTGGGTGACGCTGCTGCACAGCGCCCTGAAGTACTTCGGTATTCTGGTGATCATGGGCTTCGCCCTGTCGAAAACCGGCGGCTTTGCCCCGATGATTGAGCAGATGCCGTCGTACTACTGGACCTGGGATGGCAATATCGGTGCCACCACCATCGTTGCCTGGTTGATCGGCACCATTGGCTCCATCTTCTGTACCCAGTTTGTGATTCAGGCTATCTCCTCGACCAAGGACGTGAAGTCAGCCAAACGTTCGACCTGGGTGGCGTTCTTCTTCTGTCTGCCGATTGCGCTGGCGATTGCGGTGATTGGCGTGGCGGCGAAGTATCTGCACCCGGAGATCGACAGCCTGTATGCGATGCCGATCTTCCTGCAGGACATGAACCCGTGGCTAGCCGGTTTAGTGACAACGTCACTTGTAGCCTCCATTTTTGTGAGCGTCAGTACCGTGGCGCTGGCCATCGCCTCGCTGGTGGTGAAAGATTTCTACGTCCCGTACCGCAACCCGACCCCGGAGCAGGAGTTTAAAGCCACCCGCTGGATCTCACTGCTGATTGGCTTCCTGCCGCTGATTTTCGTACTGCTGGTGCCAGAGGTACTGAAACTGTCGTTCTTCACCCGCGCCATTCGTCTGTCGATTACGGTGGTGGCGGTGATTGCCTTCTACGCCCCGTTCTTCAAGAGCACCCGCGGTGCGAATGCCGGTCTGATTGGCGCCTGCGTCGTGACCTCGGTCTGGTATCTGCTGGGCGATCCGTTTGGCATTAACAATATGTATATCGCGCTGATCACCCCTGCGGTGATTATGGTCCTCGACCGTCTGATCCCGAATAAAGCGGATCGCACAGCGCCTGCCCCTGTTCAACATAATGGAGTCTGATATGTCTGTAACCGTAACCCGTGACGGGATTGTTCGCCCGCAGCCGCAGGATGCCCGCGTGGAAACGGCGATGCTGCCCTCCTCCTGTCCGCAGAATCACGCTGCGAACCTGCTCCCGCTGCCGGATGGCGCCCTGATGTGCGTCTGGTTTGGCGGCACTCAGGAAGGGATTGCCGATATCTCTGTATGGGGCTCACGCCTGGCCCCTGGCAGCCACCAGTGGAGTGAAGCGGTTAAGCTGTCGGACGACGCCAGCCGCTCTGAGCAGAACCCGGTGCTGTTCCTCGCCCCGGATAACGTGCTGTGGCTGCTGTGGACCGCCCAGCTCTCCGGCAACCAGGATACTGCTATCGTGCGCTACCGTAAGTCTGCGGATCTGGGGCAAACCTGGGGCGAGATCGCCACCCTGCTGGATAAACCCGGTACCTTTATTCGCCAGCCGATAGTGGTGCTGGATAACGGTAACTGGCTGCTGCCGGTGTTCTATTGCCGCACCCAGCCGGGTGAAAAATGGGTAGGAAACGACGATATCAGCGCAGTCAAAATCTCTGAAGATCAGGGCCAAAGCTGGCGCGACGTCGAGGTGCCGGAGAGCCTGGGCTGCGTGCACATGAACATCACCGCCCTGAATAACGGCCAGCTGGTGGCGCTGTATCGCAGCCGCTGGGCGGACAATATCTATATCAGCCAGTCGCTGGACAACGGCGAAAGCTGGTCGGTACCGGAGCCGACGGCACTGCCGAACAACAATTCGTCGATTCAGGTCACCACGCTCGCCAGCGGTGAACTGGCGCTGGTGTTTAACCACATGAGTGCAGCGGGAGCACTCGAGCGCCGCGCCTCGCTGTATGACGAGATCGACGACGGGGATGGTCGCAAAGAGCCCGAGCCAGGCAACGGGCGAGCTGCATTCTGGGGCGCGCCCCGCGCGCCGATGACGGTGGCGATCTCCGCCGATGGCGGCAAAAGCTGGCAATGGCAGCGCAATCTTGACGAGGGCGACGGCTACTGCATGACCAACAATTCGCTGGAAAAACTCAACCGCGAGTTCTCCTACCCGAGCATCAAACAGGGTGCCGACGGGTCGCTGCATATCGCCTATACGTACTTCCGTCAGGCAATCAAGTACGTGCGCGTGTCGCCGGAGTGGGTGAAGGAGGCGCAACGGTGATTATCGGTCATCTTAATGCCCTGTCGCTGGCAGGGTTACCCCCGGGGCTACGTCAGATCCTCGATCGCGCCGACTGCTCACTGGCGGCGCTGACCGCCCGGGATGACGGACGCTGGCAGCCGCAAGGCTGCCCGTGGTTCTGCCATATCGGCCCGGCGCAAACTCAGCCACTGGCGCAGCGCCATACGGAATATCATCACCAGTGGGCTGATATTCAGGTGGTGCTGTCGGGTGTGGAAATCATCAACGCCGGGATGCAGTCGCTGGCGCAGGTGGGCGATGAGGAGCGGAAACCCGATCTCTACATTGCGCCTGATGCGGTGCATCCGGTGAGCATCAGCCTGGGCTACGGGGATTTTGCCGTGTTCCTTCCTGGCGAGCCGCATCAGGCGCTGTGCGCGATTAATGAACCGATGACGGTGCGTAAGGCAGTGTTTAAGGTACCGCGCGCCCTGCTGGAGGAGTGATATGCGCCATGCAATTGTAACCGGCGCCAGCTCGGGGATTGGCGAAGCTATCGTCAACCGCCTGCTCGCCGAAGGCTGGCAGGTAACGGGCTTAAGCCGCCGCGGCGTGGACTGCGCCCACCCGAACTTTACCAGCCTGCGCGTAGATTTGAGTGACAGTGTCACGTTTACTGCAGCGCTCGCCACCCTCCCGGTGCCGCAGGCGATTGTGCACGCCGCTGGAATGATGGCCGCTGCCCCGCTCGGCGAGCTGGATCCGACCGTCAGCGCCCGCCTGTGGGGGCTGCACATTCATGCCGCCGAGCTGCTGTTTAACCATTTTGCGCCACGGATGAGCGCCGGTGGCCGGCTGGTTGCCATCGGGAGCCGTACCTCACAGGGGGCTGCAGGGCGTTCGCAGTATGTGGCGACCAAAGCGGCGCTGGTGGGGATGGTGCGCAGCTGGGCGGCAGAGCTGGCTCCGCGCGGGATCACCGCCAACGTGGTGGCGCCGGGCGCAACGCAAACCCCGATGCTGAGTGCCCCCGGTCGGGAGACCTCGCCGCCGAAAGTGCCGCCGATGGGGAGGCTAATCGCCCCTGAGGAGGTGGCGGCGATGGTCAACTACCTGCTGGGTGCTGAGGCCGCGCCGATCACCGGGCAGGAGCTTGTGCTGTGCGGCGGGGCGTCGTTGGGGTGATTTGTGCGGCCTGTTGCCCTCACCCCAACCCTCTCCCACTGTACAGTCCGGGGACATAGTGAACACTTGTTCGGGGACATGGTAGACACTTACAACTAAGGCATAAGAACCCGTTTATGGAGCCACTTATGCCCTGGGATGCGAGAGATA